>NZ_CP047951.1:966001-1288001 GCF_014279755.1 Synechococcus sp. PROS-U-1 | reverse complement strand
TCCTGATCATCCAGGCCGATAAAGGTTTCACCCTCCCGAGCGGCGCGTACCCCAAAACTGTTGGCATCCACCGGTTGGCCGGTTAGTTGTTCCAGCGCATCGGCGTCAAAGGCGTGGAGGGGCTGCCCCTGCTCCAGCATCACCAGATTGGTGATGTCGACCACGGCATTCACGCTGTTCACACCACCGCGCTCAAGACGTTGCTGCAACCAGGTCGGTGAGGGCTTGGAGCCATCCACACCCTCGATCCTGGTGATCGAGTAAAAGCAGCCGTCCAGTTCTGCGTTCAATGGGGTGGTTCTGGGATCCAGATCAAGTTCCGGCAGGCTCAGCTCTCCACCGGTCAGGGCCGCCACCTCTCGTGCAATCCCGACCATGGACAGGCCGTCGGGGCGATTGGCAGTGATCGCCAGCTCCAGAACGGTGTCGTCGAGTCCCAGCAAGGGCGCCACAGGGGACCCGGTTGGTGGCAGCGATTCCTGAAGCTCATCAAGGATGGCGATGCCGTCGGATTGCTCAGTGAGGCCCAGTTCCTTCAGGGAGCAGATCATTCCGTTGCTGGCAACTCCACGGAGTTCACCGGCCTTGATCGTCAACCCAACCGCGGGCAGTGTCGCTCCGACCATGGCGACGGGAACATGAATTCCGGCACGAACATTGCTGGCACCACAAACAATCTGTAGCGGCACCTCTGCACCCACATCCACGGTGCAGACGCTGAGCTTGTCTGCATTGGGGTGTTTGTCCCGTTCGAGCACGTGTCCGACAACCACGCCCTGGGCGCGCGCGCTGAGGTCATCAACGTCGTCCACCTCAAAGCCCGCCATGGAGAGACGCTCCGAGAGATCGTCCACGGATTCATTCACCTGGACCAGCTGCTTCAGCCAGGAGATGGATACCCGCATCGGATCTAAGCCAGACAGCGCGCGATCTTAGGAAGTCCCCCTTGGAGAGCTGCTCAGGGCCTGTCGGGTCAGGGGGTAAGCTCGATGTTCGTCAATTCGCTTCGCACCTGCGGCGCAACGTCCTTTATGGCCAAGAACAAGGGCGTCCGGATCGTGATCACTCTCGAGTGCACCGAATGCCGGTCCAATCCCGCCAAGCGTTCCCCCGGCGTGTCTCGCTACACGACGGAAAAGAACCGCCGGAACACCACCGAACGGCTGGAGATCAAAAAGTTCTGTCCCCACTGCAACAAGGCCACGCTCCACAAGGAGATCAAGTGACCTTGCAGGTCTGTCTTTCCTCCATCCGTTCCTGAGTCATGTCCAGCTCCTTCTTCAAGAAGCGTCTCTCGCCGATCAAGCCCGGTGATCCCATCGATTACAAGGATGTGGATCTTCTCAAGAAGTTCATCACCGAGCGCGGCAAGATCCTTCCCCGTCGCCTCACCGGTTTGACCGCCAAGCAGCAGCGCGATCTCACCAACGCCGTCAAGCGTGCCCGCATCGTTGCCCTTCTGCCGTTCGTGAACCCCGAAGGTTGATCCTCGGGCGTTGAACAACTCCATCCAACCCGGAGACACCGTCGCGGTTGTTCTCAAGGGTTCTCCTCTTTTCGGCCGTCTTCTGTCCATTAAGGGCAGCAAGACGGTTGTTTCTTTTGGTGGTCAACGTCGTGACCAGGGCTTGCCTCTGCGCGAGCTGATTGCCATTGATCCCGAGCATCTGTTCGATGGCAGTGAACTGCCTACTCCTGAGCAGGTGCAGGACAGCGCACCATCAGCAAGGGCCGTCGTGGAGGCTTGGCAGCTGCTGGAAACGGATCAACCGGGGGGCATGGCTCGCCTGAGCCTGTGTGAGTTGGGGGAGTTGGTTTTGACCCCGTTCAACCTTGCTGGTCTGGCAGCGCTGTGGGCCTGGCTGCATGGCAGCCAACAGTTGTTCCGCTGGCGTCGAGACCGCTTGATCCAACCGCTGACCCTCGAGGAGCGTGCCAGCCAGCGGCGCCAGCGCCGTTCTGAGCGCCAAGCGCAAAGGAAGGAACAACGGCAGCTCGCGTTGCTGCGGGCGCAGCGTGCCCTCAGCGACGATGAACGCCTCGAACTGGGCCAGCTTTGGAATGAGCGCTTCAGCCACTGGATTCAGTTGCTGAAAGACAATCCCGCGGCGTTGGGCTCCGATCTGGATCTCCAGCAGTGGTCGGCACCGTTATCGATCGGATCGGATGCCGCCGATCTGCGGCAGTGGTTAAGCGTGCGTGGGTTGCTCGATCCCGATGAGCCCATTGGCTTGAGAGGCAGCGTCTGGTCTCGCAGTTTTCCCATTGATCTGGTGGAGGAAGCGAATCGCCTTGTTGCTCTGTCGAATGAACAGCAGCCTGGGGATGAGCAACGCATCGACCTCACTCACCTGGCGACCTACAGCCTGGACGATGCAGGAACCCGAGAAATTGATGACGCTCTCTCCCTGGAGCGTCGTGACGGCGTCGATTGGATCTGGATTCACATCGCTGATCCCAGTCGGCTGATCGGTATTAACTCCCCCCTCGATCAGGAAGCCAGACGTCGGGCCACCAGTTTGTATTTGGCGGAGGGTGTGATGCCCATGCTTCCTCTTGAGCTGGCAGCAGGTCCCCTCAGCCTGCGGGCCGGGCAGCGTTGTGCAGCCCTGAGTGTGGCCGTCCGCCTTGATGACGATGGTGCTGTGGCGGAACAACGGATTGCGCGCAGCTGGATCCGACCCCGCTACGGCCTCACCTACACCGATGGTGATGAGCTGATCGAATTGGCTCCACCAGGCGATGAGGCTCTCTCGGATCTGTCTCGACTGTTGCTGCAGCGCATGCGCTGGCGTCGCTCCAACGGGGCCGTGATGTTTGACCGACCCGAAGGACGCTTCCGCCGCAGTGACGGGGCGTTGACGCTGCAGGTGATTGATCCATCACCCTCTCGGTTGATGGTGAGTGAAGCGATGCTGCTGATGGGGGCAGTTGTGGCCAGCTTTGGGCAAGAGCACAACCTCCCGCTTCCATACCGCAGCCAACCTGCAGCGGAGTTGCCCAGCAGCGATGAACTTGACCGCATCCCAGAGGGACCAGCGCGCGATGCGGCGATCAAGCGGTGCTTGAGCCGTGGCATACAGGGCACACGACCCATGCCCCATTTCAGCCTCGGACTGGCCGCCTATGTGCAGGCGACATCACCGATACGTCGTTATGCGGATCTCGTGGCTCACCGTCAGATCCTTGCCCAGCTTTCGGCTGTTCCACCCATGAGCGAGGAGCGTCTGGGGGAACTGATCGACGATCTCGATGATCCATTGCGCCAATCGATTCAGATCAGTCGCGAAGATCAACGACACTGGCAACAGGTGTGGTTTGCGGAACGTCAGAGCACCGTCTGGTCGGCCGAATTCCTGCGCTGGTTGCGCCCCCAGGACCGCTTGGCCTTGGTTCATGTCAGCGACCTGGCGATGGATCTTGTCGGTTGTGTCGCTGCAACAGACCCTGCGCCAGGCGACACCCTGGACCTCAGGGTTGGTCGCGCTGATCCCGTGCGCGGTGAGTTGCAGCTTCAGATGGGGTGATCGTGCACCCCAGTGATCCGGATCCAAGGTCCCCAGGGATTTTTGATGCCACGGAAGTTCAGCCGTTGGCCTGAATGATCAGAAGCAGCCAGCCAGTGATGAACCGCCGGTTCCAGGGTGATTAGAGACCAGATCTCCTCTGCCGTCTGCAACTGGTACCCCTCCTCAGCATTGCCCCTGACCACACCGCTCAGATCGATTTCATGACGCTGATTCGGTGCTTGATTCAACCCTGGCTGTTTCAGATTGGAGCTTGAGGCACCTGCAAGATGGCCCCTCGCATTCAGTTGATCCGGCTGAACTAGGCCCCGCGTTTGGGCCTCGGCCCAGTGCGGATGCCAGTGGGGCCAGTCCCAGATCGGGAGCACTGCTGCAGGGGCTTGGGGCTCGTGGATCAGTGCTGACTGGATGGCATCAACCGCCAGATCACCAACGGCACAGCCCTGACGAACAGCCATGGCCGCGGCAAGACCCGCCACCTGGCCCAGATTGAGGATCAAGGGCTGTAACCGCGTTGCCCCATTGGCCATGTGGCTGACGCTGAAGCCTTTCTCCGCCATGACGAGGTTCGTCAGGGAATCCGAGATCAGTGCATCAAATGGGATGCAAAAAGGTGTACCGCTCCAACGCCCGCCCCAACGCACACTCTTCGGAGCAAGCGGCCAGTCCTCACCGGGGTAGTGATGGTCATTGGCGTAGGTCCCCACAGCGATGCTGGTGCAGCGTCCCTGGGCATCGATCGGGAGCGGTCCCCGCAAGGCGCCCGTCGAGATCGGCAGCAGGTCGCGTTCCGTGACCGTTGTACGACCAATCAGCCGCCGACTTTCACGCCAATACGGCATCAAAGCCAGGCTGGGGTCTTCTCCCGGAAAGGCGTTGCCAGGAGCAATCCAACCGTCGCTGCATTCCGACAGCGCAGCCAGAAAATCCTTGCTGTGCCTTTGCATGTCCAGGGCCAACTCAGCACGAGCCTGGCCATCAACGCTGAGGGCTCGATCGAGGCCGTGATGCCAGTCATTGCCCCCCAGGGGCCAGTTCAACATCACGAGTCCCCCTGGCAGTCGGCCGTAGGTCACAGTTTTTTCGAGGCCGAAGTTGGCGATGCTCCGATCAAATGGAATCCGCGGGATCGCATCGGCACGCTGCGGAGCGAGTTCCCCATGCAATTGCCCCATCACCACCCAAGTGGGTGACTGAATGGGTTGGTTTTGAAAGAACGCTTCGCTCTCGAGCCGGGACTGTTCAGGAGCGCTGGGTTCATCCCATGTTTCCTTCGCTTCCCAACCCCAGCGAAAGGGGGCTGAAGTGTGGGAGAGCAGATCACCCAGGTCACTTCCATCAATAAAAACGTTCGCGGCATAGCTCTCCACCCCATCAGTGCTGCGGATCTGTAGGGAATGGATGTGCCCTTGGCAGCATTCCACCTCCTCCAGCATGGAGCCAGGACGCCACTCCAGTTTCGGCTCAGCAGCCACCCAGCGTTGCAGGATCCGTTCGGCTGTTTGCGGCCTGTATCCAAAACAACTCACCCAGTTGTGGTCGAGGCCCGTCGGTTCCTCCAGCTCCAGCTGTCGGAGAAAAGCACCCCAGAGTCCGGTCTGCCAGCAACTCAATTCATGACCATCCGGAGCACAGACTCCAGCCGAACTCACCATGCCCCCCAGCCAGGGGCCTGGAGTGAGCAGCGTCGTGTCAGCCCCTGATCTTGCGCTCTGCAGCGCAGCTGCGACACCACCACAGCCGCCACCCCAAACCACCACGTCGCGTTGCGTCATCGAAGGGGTTTTGAGGCGTGGATCGCTATAGGCATGATCGTTAGAGTCTGACGTCGCTGCGGTGCAGCGGAGTTCGAATTTTTCTGATGTCTTACACCCTTACGACTCCGCTCTATTACGTCAACGATCGGCCGCATCTGGGCAGCACATATACGACCTTGGCCTGCGACGCACTGGCGCGGTTCGAGCGCTTATGCCTGCAAGAGGTGACCTTTGTCACCGGTGTGGATGAGCACGGCCAGAAGATTCAACGCACGGCAGAACGTCAGCAGCTGAGCCCGCAAGATCACTGCGATCGCGTCAGCAGCCGCTACCGCGAACTCTGGAATCAGTGGGGGATTTCCGAGGATCGCTTCGTGCGCACCACCAACCCGCGCCACTTGGAGTTGGTGATGCAGTTCTACGAACGGGTCAAGGCATCCGGCGACATCGTTGTTGGCAAGCAGACCGGTTGGTACTGCGTTGATTGCGAGGAATACAAGGATGATCCGGCCGAAGCGGAGTCGCCCTCCTGTTCGATCCACCGCAAGCCTCTGGAATGGCGCGATGAGGAGAACCTCTTTTTTCGGCTCTCCCGCTATCAATCCGCCATTGAGGAGTTGGTGGCTCGGGATGACTTCATCGCGCCTGCCAGCAGACGGCAGGAAGTGCGCAATTTCGTCGCCCAGGGGCTTCGCGACTTCTCCATTTCGCGGGTGAATGTGTCGTGGGGATTGCCTGTGCCCGACCATCCCGGTCACACCTTCTACGTCTGGTTTGATGCCCTGCTCGGCTACCTGACGGCGTTGCTCGATGACGGGAACCCAGTGTCTCTTGATCGGCTTGCCTCCTGCGGTTGGCCCGCCTCCGTGCACGTCATCGGCAAGGACATTCTTCGCTTCCATGCCGTCTTCTGGCCTGCCATGTGCATGTCTGCCGGACTGCCTGTACCGCAGAAGGTTTTCGGCCATGGCTTTCTCACCCGAGAGGGGCAAAAGATGGGGAAATCCCTGGGGAATGTGCTGGACCCGGAACTGCTGCTGGAGCGATGCGGCACCGATGCCGTTCGCTGGTACCTGTTGCGCGACATCCAGTTCGGAGACGACGGTGATTTCCAACAGCAGCGCTTCGTCGATTTGGTCAATAACGACCTGGCCAACACCATCGGCAATCTGTTGAACCGCACGTCATCCATGGCGCGCAAATGGTTCGACGACTGCGTACCCCCTGCTGGGTCTGCCGCAGCCACAGATCATCCCCTGGCTTGTAAGGCTATTGAAACCGTCAAGACGGTGATGGAGGCGATGCCGAATCTTGCCTTTAAAACTGCTGCAGAGGGGATTCTTCAGTTGGCGATTGCGGCGAATGGCCATCTCAATGACACCGCTCCCTGGAGCCGCATGAAAGAACCCGGCCAAGAGGTGAGTGTGGGCGAGGATCTGTTCGCTGTCTTGGAGACCACCCGCATCGTCGGTCTTCTGCTCGCTCCGTTACTGCCAGACCTCAGTCAGAGAATTCTTGCCCAGCTTGGGCAGAGTCTTGATTCAGACGACTGGTCGAATCAGCTGATTTGGGGCAGGCTGAGCAGCGGTTCCGCACTGCCCAAACCCACCCCAGTGATGCAGCGGTTGGAACTGGACGAACCGCTTTGATGGAAAGAATGCTGCGTCGCCTGTCTCGCTGTGGTCTGACGGCAACCCTTGTGGCGTGTTCCCTTGTGTCCGCCTGTAGTGCCAGCCGGCAGATCACCAATGAACCCACTCCATCCTTCGTCTTCCGATCACTCGATCTGAGTCAGCGACGGGACGATGGTGATCAGGACTGGGATTTGACCAGCCCGGAAGCCCGATATGACCTGAGCAGCCGTACCATCCGCGCGCGACGCCCCCAGGGCCTTTTGTATCGCAACGATCAACCGCACTATGAGGTCACTGCTGATCTCGCAACGGTCTTGCGGGATGGTGAGCTCGTCGTTCTTGAAGGGTCGGTTCAGCTGCGCCGATTAAACGAACGGGGACTGACTATTGAGGGAGACCGGCTGGTCTGGACCCCTGCACAGTCGCGCATGGTCATCAACCAGCGACCGATGGCGAGTGATGGTCAGACGCAAATCCTCTCCCGTGAACTGGAATTTCAGCAGGACACGGAGCTGCTTGTTTTCAGTGGTCCAACGCAGTTGAACCGTCGTGACGAAGACATCGACGACAGCTCCGTTTCAGACGATGGCCCTTCTTCAACGGTGGTGCGCGGCGGCAGCGGCACTTGGAATCTGAAAAGTGGCCTGATTCAGGCGCCTGGCCCTGTTGAGGCTGTGCGGCGTGACGGCAGAAAGCTCACAGCCGCAGGGCTCGATGGCAATACTCGTAAGGGATTCCTCGATCTACAGCAGCCTGTGAAGCTGCTGCTCGAGAACGATCGTGGCACCATTTCCGCAGGTCGGACGCGTTGGTTGTTTTCCTCGCAGCAGTTGCAATCCGATCAACCGGTTCAAGCTGATTTGCAGAAGGCCAAGGTTCAAGGCATGGGATTCAAGCTGGATGAACGGAGCGGCACGGTCATCATTCCCAGCAACTGTCGTCTGGAACAGGAAACCGAAATCCTCACCGCCCGGCGTTGCAGTTGGAACTGGCGCGATGAACGGGTTGTTGCCGATGGCGATGTGGTCCTGCGCCGAACCAACCCCGTCCAGACCACGAGAGCTACACGGATGGAAGCAACCATTGCTGACAAGGGTGAGGTTCGCTTCGGTCAACCGGGTCAGCGCGTCGAATCAACGATCAAGCTGAATTCTGGCGAGACGGAGACACGTCGCCGTCCCCAAGTGTCGTTCTGAGTCTCTGGACCCAACCCTCCAGCCATCGCTCATCCGAGCGGCTGAAGCAACGGGGTGACCAGCCCCCAACAATCACGACGCCCTGTTGACCCATTGGGCATACCAACACTGCAGGAAGAGACTGCAACATGCCGTCGAATTCGGCTCGTCCCGGAAAGAGTGCAGTGTTCACGAGGGAGATGGTCTTGTCACGCTCCATGGCCCGCCGGGTGATGGCTCCTGGCTGGAAGGACGCCTGACTGATGAGTCCCCGACGCAGCACAACATGCTCATGCCAGACCACGAGGATCGAAGCCGCAGGAGTCGCGGTAAGCAGCATGTGACTGCCCCAGGCCAGCTCCTGTTTCTGCACATCGTTGAGCTGATCTGAAATCTCCAGACCCTGTTCACCCTTCAGCGGCACTTTCTCGGCTGACTTTGGATTGGCCCGTGTCCAGAGCACAGCAACCAGCATCAGTCCAACTGATGCCATCCCCGCCAGAACCTCAGCCCTTTGGAGGTCTGGTGAGACCGTTTCCGCTACCCCCGCATTCGCCACGGTCAGACCCAGGAGCAGGAGTGCACAGATCAGAACGGCACGAGCGGGGGCTGGCATCAACGATGGGTGCTGTCAGATCGCAATCATCCTGCTCAAATACGGACACGTGCGTCCTTGCCATGACGACTCCCGAAGCCTTTGCCGCCATTGCCCTTGCCGCCGTTGCCTGTGACGGAAAGCTTGGGAGGGACGAAGCCCATGCTCTTCGCTGTCAACTCGAGTACCGATCGCTCTACACCGACAACTCTGAAGCGGCAATGGGGGAACTCTTTGATCGGCTGCTTTTACTGCTGAGGGATCAGGGAGTTCAGGGTCTGATTGCATCCGCCCTGCCGCAGCTCAACGCGAAACAGCAGCAATCTGCCCTTGCCGTGGCAGCGCATCTCGTCCATGCGGATCGCAAGATCACAGTGGAGGAGACCGACCTCTTGGATCAACTCAGCCGTCAAATGTCTCTGCCCGAACACGAGGCCAAAATGATTGTTGAAGCAATTGAAGCCCTCAACCGCGACATGCTGGACAGCTAACGGCAGACTGAGGGGGTCATAACGCTTGATCGGATGTCCCTTTCCGCCCGACGCCTGTTGGCCAGCCTGCTCAGTTTCGGGATCTGTCTGTTCCTCTGGGCTCCTGCCAGCTTGGCAATCGCTCCTGCTGCTTTGGGTGACAGCCTTCCAGAGGCTCTGGTGATCGACGAGGCAGATGTCCTGAGCCGTGCCAGTCGTGGTGAATTGGAAGCGAAGTTGCGCAGTTTTGATGACCAGCGGGTGGATGCCCGACTGATCACCCTGCGTCGCTTGGACTACGGCATCACGTTGGCCAGCTTCGGCGAAGAACTTCTTGAAAACTGGAGTTCCCCGACTGGTAACCCCCTGCTGTTGATGCTGATCGAAACCCAGAACAAGCGATCAGCAGTGGTGGCGAATCAAGAACTTGAAGCCCAGCTTCCCTCCAGCCTGCTGATCAGCACCGCTCGCACAACGATGACCATGCCGATGCGGGAAGGTGACCGATACCGCCAGGCTTCCGTGGATGGGCTGGCTCGTCTTTCGACCGTTCTTTCGGGTGGGGAAGACCCTGGTCCGCCACAGGAGATTGAACGGGTCACCCTGCCGACCAACATTCCAACCAAAGCGGAAACTGAGGAGAGCGACGCCACCAAATGGGTCATTATTCTTTTGGTGCTCGGAACCATCATTCCGATGGCAACCTGGTGGGTTTTCTCGCGCTGATTGAACGATTGCGATGAGCCGCCGTAACTGGATCAACCTGTTCAGTACTAATCAATCCATTGAACTGTCCAGTGATCTAGAGCGCGGCTATGAAGCTGCTCTGCTCATTCAAAGCCTGGAACTGGAATATTATGGAGACCGGCAGATCCGCCCCGATCTGAAACTTTCCGTACCGAGAACTGTTCAGGCCACGATCCTGCGTCGCTTTAAAACTGCACTGGCCATCTGCCGTCAAACCGTTGTCAATCTTTCAGAACAACGAGGACAACTGGACTCTCAGGAGCTTCGCCAACTCCAACTGATTGAATCCGTTGTCAACCGCTATGGATCCCAGCGATCCAGCAGCTCACCCTCGATCAGCCGTTCCCCAGACGCGCTGCCGCGTTCTCTTCTGGGCGTCTTCGACAGCATTCGGATGCAGTTGGATCCCTCAACCGAGGATACCGTTGTTGCTGGATATCGCCGCCGTCGTGACAGCACGCTGATTTCACTGAGAGTGCTGCTTCTGCTCATTCTTGTTCCCTTGCTTGTTCAGCAGATTGCAGGGACATATTTGATCTCACCTGCGGTGAATCATTTTTCACCCGAACTTCCCTTCCTTAGTTATCCAAAGCCGCAACTGGAGGAAAAGGCCGCTAAAAAGCTTCGCCTCTATAAACAAGAGCTGGAATTTGATGCCTTCCTCAAGGGTGTGCAACCTTTGGATGATGTTCAACTGCGCGACAAGCTCACCGAGAAGGCGACAGAACTTAAACACGATGCAGATGAGGAGAGTCTCAAGGCGATCAAAAACGTCTTTGCTGATCTGGCAGGCCTGATTGCTTTTGCCGTGGTCTGCCTGGTCAGCCGCGACGAATTACGGGTTCTACGGGGATTTGTAGATGAGGCTGTTTATGGCCTGAGTGATTCCGCCAAAGCATTTGCCATCATTCTATTCACCGATATTTTTGTGGGTTATCACAGCCCTGAAGGATGGTCAGTACTGCTTGAAGGGATCGCAGAACATTTCGGACTGCCTTCAAGCGATAGTTTCGTCAATCTCTTCATTGCAACTTTCCCCGTTGTGCTCGCAACGATCTTCAAATACTGGATTTTCAGGTATCTCAACCGGGTTTCTCCGTCCTCTGTTGCAACCCTGAAAGGGATGAATGGCGGTGGTTGATCCCAAGGCACGTTTTGACCAACCCATCACGGGTTCCAACAGCCAGTTGATCTTGGTCAGCGGCCCAGCCCGCAGCGGCAAGAGCCGGTGGGCTGAGCATCTTTTGAACAACCACCCCGTCGTCACCTACATCGCAACGGCAGCCGCCCGTCCGGAGGACCTTGACTGGCAACAACGCCTCGATGCACATCGACAGCGTCGGCCCGAGCACTGGACTGTTGCTGAATCCGGTGGAGAACTGGTGGAGGTTATGAAAACCCTGGTTCCCGGCCAGTCGGTTCTGATCGATGCGCTCGGAGGTTTTGTAGCCCACCATCTTGAGCTCGATGCATCCGACTGGAGCCTGCTCTGTGAGCGACTGATTGCCTCCATCACCTCATCGCGCTGCATCTGCGTTTTGGTTATTGAAGAGACTGGATGGGGTGTTGTGCCTCCAACACGCATCGGTGGGCTGTTTCGCGATCGTTTGGGCGCCTTGGCTCAAGATCTTGACCGCATTGCCGATGCTGCCTGGCTTGTTGTTCAGGGTCGCGCCCTCGACCTCCATGGCCTGGGCTGTTTGGTGCCATGACTGAGATCTCTCCTCTGCGTATTGCTCTGTTCGAGCCGCAGATCCCACCGAACACAGGGAATATTGCGAGGACCTCTGCTGCCTTCAGGGTGCCGTTGACGTTGATCGAACCGCTTGGCTTCCAGGTCGATGACCGCAGCGTGCGGCGAGCCGGTCTCGATTACTGGCCCCATGTTCAACTCTCCATCGCCTCAAATTTTTCGGCATTTAAAGCAGAGCTGCTCCCGGACCAAAGGCTGATCGGCTGCAGTCGTCGCGGTGGTGCGTCACTCTCGTCGTTTGAATTCAGGCGTGGCGACGTTCTGCTATTCGGTCGTGAAGACACCGGGCTACCGGATCCGATTCGCGAGGCCTGCGACACCATCCTCACGATCCCGATGCCCGGTGCTGCTGATGACGCCGGGAAGGGGGGTGTCCGCAGCCTGAATTTGTCAGTGGCGTGTGCACTGGTGACCTACGTGGCAGGGGAACAGTTGCGCTTGTGGTGATCGAACCACTGCTCCAACCCCCCTTGCGCAGAGATGTTCGGCTCGTTACCTTCAGCCGGTCTCTGGGTTTTCATGCGCGCATTGCTCGCTCTGGCAACTGCTGTAACCCCTGTTGTGACCTTGGGCGTCTGGAACACCCTGCCTGGAACTGCTGATAACGCCACTTTTAATCTCGCTGAGCTTCCTCCACTCCCCTCTCTCGACACCTCGGAATCCCTTTCCCTGGCGTCCAGTACGGAAAACAGCTCGACACAACTTTGGTTTCGAGTTGAGTCCTCCACCTCTCTGAAGCGTTTCGCGGATTTACTTCAGCACGATATTTCGTCTCTTTCGAAGCTCAATAAAGTTCCTTCGTCCCATGTTTTCGAGTCTGGAAGCTGGTTCACTTTTCCAGATTCTGCAAGGGTTGTGGCCGTCACGCTCTCCTCTCTCGATCGAGCCAGTGAACGTCAGACTCCCCCAGTTTCGGCTCCACCCCCGGTTAGCACTCTTGCGAAAATTCGGCGAGGAGATTCACTCTCAGCTTTTCTCAAGCGTCATGGTGTGACCCAAGAGCAGCTGAAAACCTTCAATCCAGGAGTTCAACTCAACAACTTGACCGTCGGACGCGAACTACAGATCGCCAAGGCATCTTCAGGGCAGTCCGTTCTTGCTGTACGCCCCCTTCGCAGTGGTGGAGCGGCTTGGCCAAAACCCGCGTTGTTGCCGACAGCCGATCAACCCGACAGCCTCAAACCACCCATTGTTGGTTATCAATGGCCCACCAAGGGTGTGTTCACATCTGGATACGGATGGCGTTGGGGTCGCATGCACAAAGGCATTGATATCGCCAACAACACGGGTACTCCGGTCGTTGCTGCCCGTGATGGAATTGTTGCGTTCTCAGGCTGGAGCGGCGCCTATGGCTATTTGGTTGAAATCGCCCACAGCGACGGTGAATCCACCCGTTATGCCCATAACAGCCGTCTTCTTGTCAAAAAAGGGCAGGTGGTTCCCCGTGGTGCTCGCATTTCATTGATGGGCAGCACTGGCCGCAGCACGGGACCCCATCTTCATTTTGAGATCCGCCGTGCCGGTGGTGCTGCTCTCAATCCGCTCGTGAAACTTCCTGCCCGCAAGGCCTGAGCCCTCAAGTTTCGATCAGACCAAACAAAATAATGCTGAAAGCCCTTCAGCAGTTTCAAAAAAATGTCAGAGGGGAGACTTGAACTCCCGACCTCAGGGTTATGAATCCTGTGCTCTAACCAGCTGAGCTACTCTGACGCAGGCCCTTCAGGCCAGTCGCCATCATACATCTCAGGGGATCCGGCTCAGCGCATGTCGATGGCATTGAGACGATCTCGGAACGACTTTGGCTGGTCATCCTGGGGCTCAGGAGCCGCTGTTTCCACCATTTTGACCGGTGCTGGTTCGGAGATCCTTGATGGCGTCGAACGACGGTTTGATCCCCGATTGCCCCCCAAGCTCCTCAACTGGCCCGAGCGTTGATCTCGGTCCAAGGGCTTTTTGCGTAGATCTCCTTTCAGCTGGTTCAGCAGACGGAAATGCCCAGTGGAACTGAACTTGCGCAGCAGCGAAGGGTCCCAGCTCGTGTGTTGATCAGTCATCAACAGAGTTTATGGCGACGGACAGCCAAAGCCGTGATAGGTTGAAACATGAAACTGGAAGTCGAATCGACTACGTATTAAGTCGATTGCGCCCTTCAGGTCATTCATTCTCCCCCTGATCATGACCGACAACGGTTGCCTGCGCGTTGGCCAGCAGGCCCCTGATTTCACAGCCACCGCAGTGGTGGACCAGGAGTTCAAGGAAATCACGCTGTCCCAGTACCGGGGCAAGTATGTGGTGCTGTTCTTCTACCCACTGGATTTCACCTTCGTCTGCCCGACTGAAATCACGGCCTTCAGCGACCGATACTCTGATTTCTCGAGCAAGAACACCGAAGTTCTCGGCGTTTCCGTCGACAGTCAGTTCAGCCACCTGGCTTGGATTCAGACTGCCCGCAATCAGGGTGGCCTGGGCGATATCAACTATCCGCTCGTTGCTGACCTGAAGAAGGAGATCTCGACGGCCTACAACGTCCTCGATGACGCTGAGGGTGTCGCCTTGCGCGGTCTGTTCATCATCGATCCCGATGGCGTGATCATGCACGCCACGATCAACAACCTGCCCGTGGGTCGCAATGTTGATGAAACGCTGCGGGTTCTGCAGGCCTTCCAGTATGTGCAGTCCAATCCTGATGAAGTCTGCCCTGCCAACTGGACTCCTGGCGATAAAACCATGAAGCCCGATCCCAAAGGCTCCAAGGAGTATTTCTCCGCCATCGGCTGATTCGACTCAGTACGCCATCCGGCCTATTTTCTCGGCCCTGCCCTTAAACGGGTGGGGCTTTTTTCATGAGTTGTTCCAAGGCAAGGGACAAACTCTGGTCCATGGCGATCGAGCGACCATCACTGACGACGATCCGTGCCAATGAGGGCAGGCCAACTTTGCTGGTGCGCAGATAAACCGGTTCTACGTAGAGAAGACCGTCGCCAAGAGGAAGAACCAGGAGATTGCCTTGCACAAGCTCGAGATCACCTTGATCCCAGAGTCCAAACACCTTGCTGACTTCTGGATCTTGATGAATCAGAGCCTGAACCTGTTCAGGGCCAAGAATGTTCTTGTCCTTTGGGAAATCGATGAGAAGCAATTCACCATAGTGATCACCGTCGTTCCGAGCTGCCAACCAAGCCGTTAAATTCGGCCGTGCCAACGGTGTGAGTGGTTGCAGCAGGAGGAATTCTGAATTGTCATTCCCCTGAACTTGTGCAGTGATGTGATAAGGCTCGACGTCAACTTTCCGGCCCCCATAAATTTCACTTGGAACTTGCCAGACATCATCACCGCTATAGAAAATTCTTGGGTCTTCAACGTGGTAACGCTTCATCTGATTGACCTGAACGTTGAAGAAGTCCTCAGGAACTCTGAGGTGATCAAGAACAAATTTCGGCATTGCCGTCATTGATTCGAACAAGTCCGGGAATATTTGATTCCATGCGCTGATGATTGGATCATCCGGTTCTGAGATATAAAAATGAATGCTGCCGTTGTAGGCATCTACGATTGCTTTGACGGAATTTCTTAAATACCGTTCCGTATTATCTGTCCCCACAGCCGAGCTATAGGCAAGCGTGGAACTATGGGTATAACCTTCGACGACCCAATACTGATGTTGTTGGCGTTGCTCAGATTGTAATTCAGCCGTCTGTTGAGATTCTGGTGCAGGCCCTGGAATCGAGATCAAATAGGGATCACCACGAAAATCAATGAATGGAGCGATCGCTTCAACACGATTTCTAACTTCACGCCGAATCAGAAGCTTTGAATCCGCGTTGATGGCTTTCGTTGTCAGCAGACGTGGCTCATGGAGGTAAACAGCAGCAGCACACCGTTGCAGCCAGGATCCGATCGATACCCCCCCAGATCCCTGATAGTGGGTGACAACATTGAGATCTCCTTCTGGATAATCGAATTCTGGGATCTGCGTAGGCGCGATGGCATAGGGAGAGGGCAGCATTCCGTAATAGAGCGCGGCATCGCCAACAGGGATTGCTTCTCTGACCTCCGATTGATCAATTCCCAGTGCCTCATTTCCCTCAATTCTTGTTTCTGTGCCGAGGTCACTAATGAAATACGATGGCAAACCATCGTTGCTGCGCTCGTTGACTGGGCTCACCGTGAATCCGTAGCCATGCGTGAAAATGAAATGGCGGTTCTGCCAGGTTCTTGATCGGCGTGGCAGGGCTGATTGATCCAATTCACGGGCCGAAAGGATCACCTGTTGTGCGGTATCGCTGTCTTGATTGAGCGGATAACGATCAACGGCCGCATTCGAAAAGCGGTAATAAACACGAAGTTGTTGCAGTTGTCGATTGGCCTCGAGCAGCGGAGCGCTGTCCCATAGGCGCACATTGGCCAGGGTGCTTTCGCCTTGCTCCAGATCAGCGCTGCTGAGCTTGGTCTTCGGTTCATAAACACGCCGTTTGATTCGATCCAGCTGGAATCCCCGCTGTGTTGCCTGAATCGCTTTGGCGATGTATGGCGCCTGAAGATCCAGTTCCTGAGGTTGCACCACCAGCCAGCGTGTCAGCGGTGTAGCGATGATCTCGATCGCCACGAGCGATGCCAGGGCCAAGACCATTCCCTGACGCAGCCGTCGGCGACCAGGCAACAGGAGTGCGAGTGCGATCAGAACCAGCAGCAGTGTGACGCCAGCACGCAACGGAAGGGTGAGGTGATGCTGAAGCCAACCGGCACCAGCCACCAATCCGTGTTGGGTCCAAAGCAGTTGATGCCTCGATAACCACACCAGTCCTGCCGACCCCAGCAGAAGAGCAGCCGAGAGCAGCTTGAGCAGCTGGATCTGTTTCGCTGAAAAGACTGGACTGGCCCAGTCAGAGAGAGCTTTCGATCGGGCCAGACACCGCCAGAGCTCAAAGCTAAGCGTGAATGCGGCGCTGATGACCAGGAGCTCCAGGACTAAATGCACACCAACGAACCGACCCAGTCCGAAGCTGATATCAGCCTTCAGCAGTTGATCAGACAAGGAGGTGTTGGGAATCCAGAGGGATAACGACCAGATCCCCCACGATCGAGCGACGACCACAACGAAAGATCCGGCAATAACCCGTGCCAGCCAGGGGCTCCAGCGCGGCCAGGCCATCACCAGGGCAACCAGCCCGGCCTGGATCAGCATCACAACAGTCGTGATCCGGTTATGGGGCCACAAATGCTGGTGCCATTCGCCCAGCAGGAAAGGATGCTGGATGGACAACACCAACAGATCGAGCGCCAGCATTGAGCTGACCAGCACCACAGCACCACAAAGAATCAGGGCAGTTCCGTAGGACCAGCCGGTTAGGCACGTTCCCTGAGTTGTTGCAACGTTCTGACTCCTGAACTGTCTCGACCAAGTCCGTGCAGCGAACAGCGGGAGCAATGCCAACCCCGCGAACAGAAGCTGTAGAAGCCAGCGCTTCAGCAGAACATTGGTCCAGGCGAACTGATCAAACCAGAGCCACTCGATCTGCATCCGGGCTGCGACAACAACCAGCGGCAGCAGAAGGAGAAGGCGTTTCATGGGAGGCCTGTGATCTCGCGGAACTGATCACCGTTGATGGTTTCCTCGGCGATCAGAACTTCAACCAAGTGGTCCATTAATTCACGGCGTGGTTCCAGTAGAGCGATGGCTTGCGCCAATGCATTCTTGGCGAGGTGGCGGATCTGGGCATCAATGGCCTGGCCAGTGGATTCGGCATAGCCCGGCCGTTGGTTGAACCAATCGCGTCCCAGGAACACCTCCGCCCCTGGGCCCTCAAGCGCCATCGGACCGAGGTTGGAAAAGCCGAACCGGGTCACCATCTCGCGGGCCAGTTGGGCCACCATCTGAAGATCGCCACTGGCTCCCTGGGTGATTTCGAGTGAGCCGAAGACCACCTGTTCCGCAGCGCGTCCTCCAAGAGCCACCACCAAATCCGCCAGGCAGGATGCACGGGTGATCAAACCGGAATCGAGGACCTCCTCATCTGGCATGAAGCGGGTGTATCCACCGGCTCCCCCGCGGGGAAGAATTGTGACTTTGTCCACCGCATTGGCGGCCGGCAAAAGCGTTGCCACCAGGGCGTGTCCCACCTCGTGATAGGCAATGAGGCGTTTCTTTGCGGTGTCTTGCAGGGGTCGGTTGCTCAGCCCCATCGTGATTCGTTCCAGGGCACCTTCCAGCTGAAACTGTCCGATGCGGAGCATGTTCTGACGTGCCGTGAGGATGGCCGCCTCATTCAGCAGGTTGGCCAGATCTGCACCGGAGAACCCAGGAGTCCTGCTGGCCCAATCCGACAACGAGACGGAATCATCCAGGGGCCGCGTTCTGGCATGCACGGCGAGAATCGCTTCACGACCACGACGATCGGGCAGGCCCACATCAATACGGCGATCGAAGCGTCCTGGCCTTAAAAGAGCGGCATCCAGAACATCGGCTCGGTTTGTTGCGGCCAGAAGAATGACGCCGGAGTTCTCCTCGAATCCATCCATCTCCGTGAGGAGTTGATTGAGGGTTTGCTCGCGTTCATCGTTCCCTCCGCCGATCCCTGCTCCGCGCTGGCGACCGACAGCATCGATCTCATCAATGAAAACGATGCAAGGGGATTTTTCCTTGGCTTGACGGAAGAGATCGCGGACTCTGCTCGCACCAACGCCAACGAACAATTCAACAAATTCGGAGGCCGCCATCGAGAAGAAGGGCACTCCCGCTTCCCCTGCAATTGCTTTGGCAAGAAGGGTTTTGCCCGTCCCTGGGGGACCGACCAGCAGCACACCCCTCGGAATTTTGGCGCCGAGACGAATGAACGCCTCCGGTTGCTTTAGGAAGGTGACCACCTCCTCAAGTTCGAGCCGTGCATCGTTGATGCCGGCGACATCCTCAAAACGAAGTTGCAGGTCCTCCTGTGGTTTCAACCGGGGCTGGCTGCGTCCAAAACCCATGGCGCGATTCGCCATCTGCGCTGAACGTTTCAGCAGCAGAGACAAACCGATCACCACCAGCAGAACCAGAAGCAGGGTCCCAGCCAGTTCGCGTCCAGCTTGCTCGCGTCGCACATCCACGACGGTCAACGATGTTCCCGAGCTCTCAGCTGCGCGAAGAATCTGATTGTCGTTCGCGAAAACGGGGACAGTGACGCGTCGACCGTCGTTGTACTGGACCCTGACCTCCCTTTGGCCCGGCACAAGATCCAACTGCTTGATCTGTTTCGCGTCGATGTCCCGCAGCAGGGTGGAGTAACTCACCGTGTCCTGCTTTTTCCAAAAGCCCTGAATCGAGGAAGGCTGAACCTTCTGAGGGGCAGCGGAACCACTGGAGCTGTCCGAACCTGGTGCCACGTCAACGCTGCGCTGCTTTGAGCCTAGCGATTTGACGCAAGGGGGTTCCAAACGAGACAATCCCTGTTTGGAAATACACCAGGCGAAATGGCCGTCCCGAAGAAGAAAACATCCAAGGCCAAGCGCAACCAGCGCAGTGCCACCTGGAAGGGCAAGGCAGCCGTTGCGGCCCAACGTGCAATGTCCCTCGGCAAATCTGTGTTGAGTGGCCGTGCCCAGGGTTTTGTCTACCCGGTGAGTGAGTCTGACGACAGCGAATCCTGAATCGCATTGGGGAGGTGGATTCGCCGCAACGTTCGATCCGGATCGACCTCCACAACAACATCCGCCCGCATGTTTTGAAAACAGCTCGAGGGCAGAGAGCACAGAATCATTCGAATGAAACGTTCCAGTTCGGCATTGGAGAGTGACGCTCCACGTTCAGCCTGAAGCGTTGCTTCCTGTTGGCGTTTCCAGATCAATGGAGCGTTGAGATTCCTCGCCCGCAATTGCCAGAGTTGATCGAAGCTGTTCCATACATCCTCATAACGCGAGAGTTCGGGCTGCAGTTGTTTGCGCCAGTCCAGCTCCTGTGGCGTGAGCGGCGATTCGAGATGGGCCTCTGCAAGTTCGGGGGACAGTACTGATGTGCAGCCAACAAACCAACCCTCAAGAATCAGGAGGTCGGCATCACAGCGTCGCCAACCGCTGCGGTCCCCACGGCCATCCCTTCTCGCTTTGTCAAAGCAGGGCATCTGCACGTCCTGGCCCTGTCGCCATTGTCGAAGGCAGTCCTTCAGAAGGTTCAGGTCGTGACTTCCCGGCAGTGCACGAGGCACACCCCAGGGGTTGCCTCGCATTGCTGCATCAAGCTGATCCGCCTCGAAATAAAAATCATCGAGCGAAACCACCTGAATGGAGAGGCCAAGACCCTCTGCGGCGGCTTCGATCCATTGCCCGAGGGTCGTCTTCCCACATCCAGGTAGAGCACTGAGCCCAAGCAGACGACGTTCCCCCTGCCATTGATCCGCAAGGCTCAGGAGGGGCAAGCCCACCGACCACAACCAATCCGGTGCCGCCGCGGGATGCCATCGGTCGAGGGCTACCCGATGGCGCAATGTCCTGCGCTGCTCGGCAAACCAGGACACTGCATCACCCAGTTCAAGGTGGTGGAGCAACCGTTGCTGATCGCGGTTCGAAATGAAGCGTTGGCCCTCAGGATCCAACTTTGAACGCCTCCAAAACAACGGCGTAAACGAATCCGAGTCGCAGGTTGTCGAGCCAGGGGAGACGACGGCGCCCAAGCACCAACAACTCACAGGCCATAAGGGCATAGAGGGCAGTAAATGTCCTGACGCCTACGGCATTCGCCAGGTGCACCGTGAGGTTGCTGCCGATGAAGAAACCGAGGAGAAGTATCAGCAACGACGCACTGCGTCGCCACCAGGGGCCTGACCAATTCCGCCGGAGATTTGCTCCCCAACTGCTCTGAAGACCCGCGAGCCGCGTGCGCTGGATGGAGCTCATCGATCAGGCACCTCCAGCAGAGTCTGCAGATACTTCAGCGTCACTGTTCCGTCCTGGCAAGGGGCCCCTGAAAGCACGCTTGCCGGGTGCCCTGGATCCCCCAAGTGATCCAGCACCGCAGTGGCATCGGCAACGGCATCACGCAGGGCAGCCGCATCCCAGGGGGATGGTGTCAGCAGACATCGCAAACCAGCTCCTGTTGCGGCGGACAAACCTGCTGCTGAATCCTCTACAGCAAGACTTGCAGCCCCATCGGCGCCACTGCGTCTGAGGGCCAGCAGATAGCCATCTGGTGCGGGCTTCCCTGTTGACACGTCGTCGGATGTCACGACGCCATCGAAGGGGGGGATGAGCGACTGAACCTGCTCGAGCAGGGCCATCACAGAAGCTGATCCACTAGAGGTCACAATCCACTGCTGCACCCCCGCGCGGTGCAGTTCCTCCAGCAGTCTCCTGACACCGGGACGCAAGCGCACGTGGCCCTTGCGGACACGCTCGAGGTAATGCACTCGTTTGCGATCCCGCACTTGCTCCAGTTGTTCCTGGCTGAGCGTCACTCCACGGTCTTCAGCATGAAGCTTCACCCTGCGGAGTCCCCCGGGGATCGCCAGCAGCGTGTTGTAGAGCGTCTCATCCCAGTGAAACGGGAGATTCAGTTCTTTGAACGCCGTATTGAAGGCTGGACGATGACCGTCCATCTCCGTGTCAGCCAAGGTTCCATCCACATCCCAAAAGACTGCTGAAAGCCTGTTCACCTTGATGACCAGCAACGGCACAATGCTGGAACATCACCGTCTGTTCCGTTCCTTTGCCGGCCGTTCCCCTCCACTGGTCCTGGTCCCTCCCAGCCGTGGTGGAACCGTCACCATTGCAGGGGCTTGATCTACCGCTGGCACTTCGATGTGTTCTGCGGCGTAGGGGATTCACCTCACGAGCCGAGGCGGAGACCTTTCTCTCTCCTGGTGACCTGCCCCCGACCAGCGATCACTTCCCCGATCTGACCCAGGCTTGTGCGCGGTTGATCGAGGCATGCCGTTCAAGAGAACGCGTGGCCATCTGTGGCGATTACGACGCCGACGGAATGACCAGCACAGCACTGCTGTTGAGAGCGCTAGCCCCCCTTGGAGCAAATCCGGAGCCAGCCATCCCGTCGCGGATGGACGAGGGGTATGGCCTTAATCCAGCGATGGTGCAGCGTCTCTATGACGATGGTGTGCGGCTTCTGGTCACCGTCGACAACGGCGTCGCAGCCAGAGAGGCGCTGGATCTAGCCGCCAGTTTGCAGATGCAGGTGATCGTGACCGATCACCACACCATCCCTACAGAGCGGCCACCCATGACCGCCCTGATTCACCCGGCGACCACGCCGGATGGCTCCCCCTATCGCGGTCTGGCAGGGGTGGGCCTTGCCTATGTGCTCGCCCATGCCGTTGCCGAGGGCATGAATCATCCGGAGGCCATCCGTGTGGCTCGGGACCTCTTCTGCATAGGAACGGTGGCTGATATGGCTCCCCTCGTTGGCGCCAACCGCAGCTGGCTGCTTGACGGGTTGAATCATCTGCACCGTTCCGAGTGCAAAGGCTTGCAAGCGCTGCAACGGTTGGCGGGTCTTGGCGAACGTCCCCTGACGGCCGAGGACATCGGCTTCCAGATTGCACCGAGGATCAATGCCGTCGGCCGACTGGGTGAGCCGAGGCTTGTGGTGGACCTGCTCACGGCCGAGGACCCTGATTCGGCCATGGCGCTGGCACGGCGTTGTGATGATTTCAACCGCCAGCGACGGGATCTCTGCGACGCGATTGAAGCGGAGGCCGTGGCGCTTGTGGAGGCTGAGACCAGTGACGCTCTCCCGTCTTTTTTGCTGTTGGCGCAAAGCCACTGGCACCACGGCGTGATTGGCATTGTTGCCGCGCGTCTGATGGAGCGTTACCACCGACCCACTGCTCTCCTTGCCGGAGATGGTGATGGCTGTCTTCGGGCTTCGGTAAGGGGACCCGTCGGTTTTGCTGTGGATCGCGCCCTTTCAAACTGCAGTGAACTCTTAATCCGCTTTGGGGGCCATCCCGCGGCAGGAGGGTTCACTGTGAAAGCGGAGCAGGTGCATGTCCTGCACGAACGCCTCTGCGAACAGGCGGATGGCTGGCTGATCACCCAGGCCAAGGGCAGACCCGTGCAACCCGATGCCCTCCTGCAGTTGAAGGATGTGAACTGGGATCTGTGGCGACATTTGCAGTCCCTGGCTCCCTTTGGAATCGGTCATCCAAAGCCGCTGTTCTGGTCTCGGAGCGTCAACGTTGAGGAGCGCCGTGATCTCAAAGGAGGTCATCTGGCCCTGAGGCTGCGCCAGGGAGACAGCGAGCGTCGTGCCATTGCATGGCGATGGGATTCCTCAGCTGCCGTACCGGATTGCTGTGACGTGGCCTTCAGCATTTCGATGAACCGTTGGCAGGGGGAACAGCGGCTGCAACTCGAGCTCAAAGCGATACGAACTCATACGGAGCTGGTGCTGATCAACCGCGGGACCCGTCAGTACACAGCCCGCTGGACGGAAACATCAGGCCTGATGCTTACCAATCGAGAAGGTGAGACTCTCCAAGCGAGGCTGAAGCAAGAAGAATCCCTCACCAGTGACGATGACCTGGCAAGGGATAAACGAGTCATTCAATTGATGGAGGAAGCCTGTCTGGGGTTGGGGCTTCGTCCTTAAACCGCGGGGTCAGAGGGCGCCGCGGCGATAGAAGAGGATGAAGATGACAGCGGGGCCGGCAATGGTGATCAACGCCAGGGCGGCAAAGTTGGCGATCAGGTGAATGTCAAAGCCCATGACGATGCAGCGCTGTCCGAAGAGGTCTCACCTAACAGGCTACGGGGCTCTGCGCCAAGACCGATGGATTTGTTCCTGTCTCTGTGATGGCTTGTCACAGCATCAGCCATGACCAGACAAAAGCATCAATGGACCTGCATCAAGCACTGCGGCGCTTGTTGCCGACTCGCACCAGACGAACGAGCTGATGCACTGGCGGCCTTGAGCGACGACCAACAGACCACCTACCTGGCCATGGTGGGGGCGGATGGTTGGTGCATTCACTACGACACAGGCAGCCAGCGCTGCAGGATCTATGACGAGCGTCCTGATTTCTGCCGCGTCAGTGAGCTAGGGCGGTTGTTTGACGTTCCAGCAGATGCGCTTGATGGCTTCGCCATCACCTGTTGCAACCAGCAGATCCGCAGCACTTATGGCGGTCGCAGTGACGTGATGCGTAGGTTCAAGCGCGCGCAGACCGTGGGAGGTCCTGTTGACCAGTGAGCAAACCACCAGCGAGTCGCGAAGCTTTGCCGCCGTGCTGTTCAGCACATTCACCACCGTCTTCGTGGCTGAACTGGGTGACAAGACGCAACTGGCGACACTGCTGCTCTCCGCGCAGTCAGGCTCACCAGTTTTGGTGTTCGTCGGAGCAGCGCTGGCTTTGATTGCGTCCAGCCTGGTCGGAGTACTTGTGGGTCAGTGGTTGGCCAAAACACTGCCTCCTGAGCGATTGGAACTCATGGCCGGACTGCTGATGGTGGCGCTTGGCGTTTGGCTGGGTCTGCAGGCCGCTCGATCTCTTTGGCTGAATGCCGCGAGCTGACGATGGATTTTCCCCTACTCATTTCCACGTTCTTGACCGTTTTCTTGGCTGAACTCGGTGACAAGACCCAACTCGCCACCGTTGCTATCAGTGGCACCTCCAATCGCCCTCTGGCGGTGTTTCTCGGATCTTCATCGGCACTGGTCTTGGCCAGCCTGTTGGGGGCCTTCGCAGGAGGGTCAGTTGCGACGGTGATTCCCAGCGATCTTCTCCAGTTGGTCGCCTCCATCGGTTTTCTCGTGATCGGTGGCCGCTTGCTGCTGCCTCTTTTTCGTGATGCGGAGAGAGACCAAGGCGGAGATCAGTCTTCTGAGCACTAAAGTGAAGCCTGAAGGGTTGTCTCAGCACGGCCTGCTGTTCAGCATCGGCCACCCCTTCCGTCTCTCCCGACCTTGAAGGTCGGTTTCTGCTCAAGCCACGATGAAATTCACAGTTGCCGATCTGCTGGATCAGCTCTCAACAGAGCAATCCTCTGAACCAGGCCAACTGGCCAAAATTCTGAAGCTGAGCAACAAGTCGGACAAAGCCTCGCTTGACCTTGCCCTCGCATCACTGGTCAAGATTGGTGTGATTGAACAGTCAAGCGAGGGTGGCCTCACACGCCCGCTTGAAAGCGACCTGATTGATGCTCGACTTCGGTGCAGCAGCAAGGGTTTCTGCTTCGCCATTCGCGATGACGGCGGCGAAGACGTGTACATCCGCGACCACCAGCTGAACCATGCATGGAATGGTGATCGGGTTTTGGTTCGGGTGACCCGAGAGGGTGGACGGCGACGCTCCCCAGAAGGCGGGGTTCAGTGCATCCTCGAACGGGCCACCAGGTCGCTTCTGGCGCAGGTGGAACAACAGAGCGAGCAGCTTCTGGCATGTCCCCTTGATGACCGGGTGCTTGCCGGCATCGAACTGCCTGCAGAGGATTCCAAGCATTTGCCTGGCGAAGAGATTTCAAGCGTTGTCGAAGTACGCATTGACCGCTACCCCGTGGCCCAGCACGGTGCTGCAGGTCGTGTGGTGCGTTCACTGCCGCTCAACGGAGGTTCCGCAGCGGATCGTGACCTCTTGCTGACCAAGGCTGGTCTCCAAGACCGTCCTGCGGCTCCCCGTAGTTCCGGCAAAACTCCCGCCACGAAGGGTCGGGTTGATCTGACCGGACAACCATGCCTGCTTCTCAAGGGTTGGAACCAGGAGGATGCACCAGGTTTACCAGCCGTGCACGTTGAAGCCAAGGATGGAGGTTGTCGTCTCTGGGTCCATGCGCCCAGCGTTGGCGAGCGGATCGGTTTGGGCAGCAGCCTCGATTCCTGCCTGCGCGATCGAGGTGAAGCGCTTTGCCTCGGTCAGATCTGGCAACCTCTGCTGACTCCTGCTCTCAACAAAGCGACGACCTTCTCCAGCGGCACCGAGGCCGACGCCATCAGTGTCCGGCTGGACATTGCAGCCAATGGTGAATTGAGTGACTGGGAATTCATGCTCAGCTCGGTGCGCCCCGCCGCCGAAGTGAGCGCCGACCAATTGATTGCCTTCGCGGAACGCAAACCCAAGGCTCGAAGCATTCCGGCGGCACTCAAATCCATCAAAGACCACCTTGGGCAACTGGAAACCCTGCGGTTCTGCAGCACTCTCCTGCTGGACCGTGAGCGCAGCAACGGGGCTGTGCAACTCGATCTACGCCCTCCCCAGCTTGAGGCACTTGGTGACCTTCGCAGTGCTGATCCATCCGGTCTCCGGCATCGCTGGGTTGACGCCTTCAACCCGGAGGATCCCCATGCGTTCCTTCAACCTCTTCTCAGGGCTGCCGATCGGGCATGGACTGCGCACCGTATGGATCTCCAATTGCCAGGCATCACCATCCAGGCGGACGAACCCGATGGCAACGTTCTTACGGATGTGGCAAAGACCGCCATTGCCTTGGACCTTCCCCTCGAACTGGATGACGAGGGGTGCCCGTCGGCATCCGAGTTGATCCAGGTGTTCAAAGACAGCAGCCAGCGTCGGGTGCTTGAACAACAACTCAGTCACGCCCTGCCTCAACTCAGCCTTGTGGCGTCCACGGACTCCACCCCTACAGAGGCAGATCCCTCCCCCGCCGATGGGGATGAAGGAGTTCAGGCCAGCCAAGACGCTCCACTCACCCCGTGGACCTGTGCAACCCAGCACTACGGACACCTCGTCAATCAACAATTGCTCGTCGCTTTGCTGACGGATGCCAAAGACCGCCCAACCGTGCGACACAAAACACGTTTAAAGCTGGGTGGCAGGGGTGCCGGCGCTGACCTCAGTTGGCCTTTATTCACTGCATCTCAGGACGAAAAGCTGAATGGTTTGGTCAACAACCGCACCGTGCAGCGACTCAACACCAGGCGCCGGCAGGTGCTCGAACTGGAAAAAGATCTTCTATCAATGATTCAGGCCCGTTCAGCACAACCGCTCATCGGCCAGCAGGTGGAAGGCCGTATCAGTGGTGTGCAGAGTTATGGCTTCTTCGTTGAAGTTGGCGAGAGCCGCGTTGAGGGGCTGGTTCATGTGAGCTCCCTCAACGATGACTGGTACGAATACAGATCACGCCAGAATCGTCTCGTCGGGCGAAAAAACCGCCAGACCTATCAACTCGGTGACCAAGTTCAGGTTCGTGTGATCAATGTCGATGTTCTCCGCAACCAGATCGACCTTGAAGTCATCAACCAAAGCGACCAAGGTTCAGCAGAGCCTGAACCGTCGGAGCCCCTTCCTGTTTCCCTCAGCGAGCGCTGAGTGATGCATCCCTACGTTTTGGCCGTCACTGGTGCGTCGGCACAACCTCTTGCCGAGCGTGCCCTGCAGTTGCTCCTGCAACAAGGGCGCGCTGTTCATCTTGTGCTCAGCCATGGCGCCCATGAAGTCTTCCGCGCAGAACAGGGACTCTCCATTCCCGTGGACCCCCTCAAGCAAAACGAGTTTTGGAGGGACAGACTTGGGGTGGAAGGCGGTGATCTGACCTGCCATCGCTGGAATGATCAAGCCGCCTGCATCGCAAGTGGGAGCTATCGCACTCGGGCAATGGTCATCGTTCCCTGCAGCATGGGAACCGTTGGTCGAATCCACGCCGGGATTGCTTCTGATCTGATCGAACGGTGTGCGGATGTTCATCTCAAGGAGCGTCGTCCGCTGGTCATCGCTCCACGGGAGATGCCCTTCAACCTGATTCATCTCCGTAATCTCACGGGCTTAGCGGAAGCAGGTGCAACCATCGCAGCTCCCATTCCAGCCTGGTACACCCGCCCAGACTCCCTGGAGGAGATGGTGGATTTTCTGGTCGTTCGACTTTTCGACGGATTGGAAGATGACCTTGCACCGTTGAATCGCTGGAGCGGACCACTGGAATGAGCACGTTTCAGCGGCTACTGCTGATCCCCTGCCTGGCTCCTCTGCTGGCCTTGTTTGCTCTGTCTGCAATCAATGTCGGAAACAAAACCCAGCTTCGTTTGCTGGTTTGGACGACCCCAGCCCTACCTCTTGGTGCGTGGACCGCGCTGGCGGCGGGTGGTGGCGCTGCAGGAGCGGCTCTGACAGCGTTTTTGTTGTTGCCAGCTCAGCGCCCCCTGAGACGCAAGCGCCAGTCCCCTGTTCAGCCCGATTTTCACGACTCGGAATCAGCCGTCAACGACTCGGCCACCCCTTTCACCGCGACTCCTGGGCCAGAGAGGGATGTACGAGAACCAGCTCCCACGGTGTCTGTGGCCTATCGCGTGATTCAGCGCCCATCATCAGAACCCCGGCAACCCCAATCTCCACCCGTGGGCTCTCCCTCACAACGATCCAGCGACTGGGGGGATGATCCTGAAATGAACTGGTAAGCAACGCACCAAGCTGCTTACAGTTGCCGCAGTAACCGCAAATCGGTGAGCGAAACCCCTGTCGAGAAGGAGCCTTCAGGTCAAGAGACTCCCACCAAGCCGGCGGCAAAGCCAAAGCCACCGAAGCCGGAGGACAAACCCTTCCCAGAGTTCATTGACACGCTGTTTCTTCCAGCCGTCGTTAAGCAGCTGTCCGACCACAACATCACAGCCGAACGGCTGGAGCGCGTCGACGGTCAGCGTCCCGTGGTTGGCGGCGAATGTCCGATGGTCATCGGTGAACTTCCGGGGGGACGTCGCTTCTGGCTGTGCTTCTCCAAAGCAGACATCAACAGCTCCAAGGTGATTGCCTTGGCAGATCCCGGCAGTGACCCGACTCTTTTGGAAAGTTTCCTGATCGACGAGAAGCGGATGTCTCTGCCACTTCTGGTGTCCCGCCTCTTGCAACGCCTCAACGGTCAAAAGTGGTTGGGAGGTAACTAACCGTCGCGTTGGTCCCGGGGGTCGTGCTGTCACGCCTACATTGTCAGGATCGAGAAACGCAACTGATGGTCCCTCCCACCGCCGTGGCCGAAGGCAGCGCTGTAGCCATCAAGGATCCTGTCAAGGACACGATCCTGACTCCCCGCTTCTACACCACCGATTTTGAAGCGATGGCGGCCATGGATCTTCAGCCCAACGAGGCTGAACTCGAAGCCATTTGTGAAGAATTCAGGAAGGACTACAACCGTCATCACTTCGTTCGAAACGGTGAATTCGAAGGGGCCGCAGACAAGCTCGACCCGGAAACGCGCAAGGTGTTCGTTGAATTCCTTGAACAAAGCTGCACTTCAGAGTTTTCAGGATTTCTGCTTTACAAAGAGCTGAGCCGTCGGATCAAGGCCAAAAACCCTCTTTTGGCTGAATGCTTCGCTCACATGGCCCGTGATGAAGCTCGTCATGCGGGTTTCCTCAACAAGTCGATGAGCGATTTCGGCATGCAGCTTGATCTTGGTTTTCTGACAGCCAACAAGGACTACACCTTCTTCAAGCCGAAGTTTATTTTTTACGCAACTTATCTCTCGGAGAAAATTGGCTACTGGCGCTATATCGCTATTTATCGCCACCTTGAACAGAACCCCGACAGCAAAATCTTCCCTATTTTCAACTTTTTTGAGAACTGGTGTCAGGACGAAAATCGCCACGGCGATTTCTTCGATGCTCTGATGAAAGCGCAGCCAGACACAGTGCGTGGCCCGATCGCCAAACTCTGGTGTCGTTTCTTCCTGCTCGCCGTCTTCGCGACCATGTATGTGCGTGACGTCGCCCGTAAGGAGTTCTATGAGTCCCTCGGTCTGGATGCGCGCACCTACGACAAAATGGTGATCGAGAAGACCAATGAAACCTCAGCTCGCGTGTTTCCAGTGGTTCTCGATGTGAAGAACGAGAAGTTCTGGATTCGACTTGAGCGTCTTGTGTCCAACAACGCTGGCTTGGAGCAGGCCGATGCCAGCGATGCAATTGCCCCCATCAAGCTGCTGCGCAAACTTCCTTTCTGGATCGGTAACGGTGCAGAAATGGCCAAGTTGTTCCTGATGCCAGCGATTAACAGCGAGCGTTTTCAACCAGCCGTGCGCTGAGGAACCTCCACCATTTCAACCCAAAAATTTTCTTGACCAACGCCTTTTCGAATCAGTGGCGGGGACTCTTGGAGTCCCTCCTGCATCGCGGCAGTGCTGCCGGAGCTGACCTCGTTGAAGTGTTCCTCGAGCGCACCGACCACATCGGTTTGCTCGCAGAACAGGATCGGATCACCAGCGTCAACCCCTCCTTCGCCCGCGGGGCAGGTCTTCGGGTGTTCTGTGCAGGGCGTGATGGCTTTGTGAGCACCAACGACCTCAGCGAAGCAGGACTGAAGCGTGCCCTCGATCAAGCACTTGCGATGCTGGGGCTCGAACCTCAGAACCTCACAACCTCATCTGGTTTTGAAGGACTCAAGCTGCTGACAGACCACGGCTTGGCCAAGACTGACTGGCTGGATCGCTGTCCGACACTGGACCAAGCCAGTCAGTGCCTGCTCCAGGGAACGGCACATCTCGATCGGTTGGGCCAGCACTTGCAAGTGCGTCGGGGCAGTTATTCCCGCGATTGGCAGGAAGTGCTGGTGGCAGCTTCCGACGGCACGTTCTCCCGGGACATTCGTCTGCACCAGTCGACCGGCCTGTCTGTCCTTGCTGCGGATGGGGACCACCGGTCCAGCATTGGTCGCCGCTACGGCAGTTCTGATCGCCCGGACGATCTGCGTGACTGGGACTCTGAAGTGAGTGCAGCTGAGGTCTGCAACAGCGCCGGAACGATGCTCCGTGCAGAGTATGTGGATGCTGGACAGATGCCGGCTGTGCTGGCCAACCGCTTTGGTGGGGTGATTTTCCACGAAGCCTGTGGCCACCTGCTCGAAACGACCCAAATTGAACGGGGCACGACTCCCTTTGCAGACCGCGTCGGTGAGCTGATTGCTCACCCTGCCGTCACTGCAATTGATGAAGGCTTGAGTGGTGGTTCCTTCGGTTCACTGTCCATGGACGATGAAGGGATGGAACCGGAGCGCACGGTGCTGATCAAAGACGGTGTGCTGCAGAGGTTCATCAGTGATCGTGCCGGTGAACTGCGCACGGGCCACAAACGCACTGGAAGTGGCCGCAGACAGAGCCATGCCTTCGCAGCTGCGAGCAGGATGCGCAACACCTTTATTGATGCCGGAGCCCATACTCCTGAGCAACTGATTGAATCCGTTGACCAGGGTCTTTACTGCAAGGCCATGGGAGGGGGGAGCGTTGGCCCGACTGGTCAATTCAACTTCTCTGTTGAGGAGGGATATCTGATTGAAAACGGCAAACTCACCAAACCCGTGAAAGGAGCCACATTGATCGGCGATGCCAAGGAGGTCATGCCTCGCATCTCGATGTGTGCCAATGACCTCGAATTGGCTGCAGGGTTCTGTGGTTCGGTGAGCGGGAGTGTGTTTGTCACCGTGGGGCAACCCCACATCAAGGTTGACTCGATCACGGTGGGGGGACGCTGAGCATGACCAACAAGAACAGCCTCAATGCGTCAAACCTCAGGGACCGACTTCAGACCTTCGCCTCGCGGGAGGGCATTCGTCGTTGGGACCTCGGAGCTGCCTGCAGCGACGATTGCTCCGTTCAGGTGGACCGGGGTGAAGCCAAACAACTCAAGGCATCACAGCGAAGTTCCATCACGGTTCGGGTGTGGAATAACGATGGTCTGGTCGGCATTACCAGCACCACCGATCTCTCGGATGGTGGATTGGAACAGGCTCTGGTGGGCGCTCATGCAGCCAGTCGCTTTGGCAACCCTGAGGAGATCCCTCAGTTTTCGCCCCTGGCAACGGCGCCGCTGCCGGAACTGGATCGACCACTACAACCTCGACAGGGGATTCTTCCTCTGTTGGACACCCTGAGGGATGCGGAAGCTGACCTGTTGAGCCGCCACCCGGCCATCCAGACAGTGCCGTACAACGGACTAGCGGAATCGTTGTCCCAAAGCCTCTATCTGAACAGCGATGGAGCTCTGCGCCAGATGGAGCGCACCCAAGCCAGTCTCTATCTCTATGCCCGAGCTGAAGAGTCTGGTCGCAAGCCCAGAAGCGGAGGCGCCGTACGTCTGGGGCTCGGCAGTAGCGAACTGGACGTTCAAGGCTGCATTCGTGAGGCGGTCGAGCGCACCGTCAGTCATCTCGACTATCGGCCCATCGAAACCGGCAGTTACCGCGTCTGTTTCACTCCAGAGGCTTTTTTGTCGTTGCTCGGTGCCTTCAGCAGCATTTTCAATGCACGCTCCGTACTCGACGGAGTGAGCCTGAGCCAACGTGATTCGATCGGTTCGGAACTGGCGGTTCCTTTCCTGAATTTGCACGACGACGGACTTCACCATGGCCACATCAGTGCTGCGGCCTTCGATGGCGAGGGGACTCCGACCCGCCGTCTTTGTTTGATTGAGCGAGGAACACTGCGAAACTTTCTCCACTCGGAAGCCACGGCAAGGGCATTTGGCGTCGAGCCCACGGGTCACGCGGGTCTCGGCGCCAAGGTCTCGGTGGGGCCAGATTGGTTTGTTGTTGGATCCGACCCGCAGGTCAGTAGCGGCAGCACACTGAATCACCGCACCGAGTCTGGGCCCTTTGTCTTGATTGAAGATCTGTCAGCACTTCATGCAGGGGTGAAAGCCACCCAGGGATCTTTCTCTCTGCCGTTCGATGGTTGGTTGGTGAACGATGGGGAACGGATCTCCGTCGAAGCCGCAACGGTTGCCGGTGATATCCGCTCCGTTCTGAAGGGCATTGCGCATCTGGAAGCTGAGGTCGAAGTCACCCACCGCGGTGTTTGCCCTCATGTTTGGGTGGATGGACTCTCCATCACGGGCGAAGCCTGACGTTGAAGATCCTGTTCTGGGGAACACCCGAGTACGCAGTACCCACACTTGATGCTCTGCATGATGCAGGCCACACAGTTGTGGGGGTGGTGACCCAGCCGGATCGGCGTCGTGGTCGGGGCAATCAGCTCGCGCCCTCACCGGTCAAGAGAAGGGCGGAAGAGCTTGCACTTCCGGTGTTCACCCCCGAGCGGATTCGACGGGATGAAGACTGCAAGACAGAGCTTGCTGCTCTCGGAGCCGATGCCTCAGTGGTGGTCGCCTTCGGACAAATTCTCCCCAAGGATGTTCTTCAACAACCACCCCTGGGCTGCTGGAACGGCCATGGATCACTGCTGCCCCGCTGGCGGGGTGCTGGTCCTATTCAGTGGGCCCTTCTCGAGGGTGATGAGGAAACTGGCGTGGGCATTATGGCCATGGAAAAGGGACTTGATACCGGCCCTGTGCTGCTCGAGCAACGCATCCCGATCCAGCTGCTGGAACCATCCATCGTCTTGGCCGAACGGCTCAGTGCTCTTACAGCAGAGCTGATGGTTCAAGCCATTCCGTTGATTGAGGCGGCAGGCCCAGGCTGCGAACACGAGAGATTGGCAAGGCTCAACGTGCGCGTTCAGGCCGGGGAGTCGACCTACGCCAGGATGCTGGAGAAGCAGGATTTCCAATTGGATTGGTCAGCTTCTGCTCTCAGCATTCATCGCAAAGTGATGGGGCTACATCCCGGGGCTTTCACCCACTGGCAGGGCAAACGGCTGAAAGTGCTGCGCACGGAGCCGCTGATCGAACGGTTGCAGGATCAACTCAGTAGTGAAGTGCGCAACCTCGTGGGCCAATGGCCCACCGGGGGATATGCCCCGGGGTCGATCCTGGCGGTGATCGAGGATCTGGGGCTTGTGGTGAGCAGTTCAGGCTGTCCCCTTTTGATTCGGGAGGCTCAGCTGGAGGGAAAAGCACGCAGCACAGCACCCGTTCTGTTGCAGCAACTCAAGGCCACTCCTGGAGATTGCTTCGGGGACGGTTGATTCAGGATTCCGTGTACAACGAACGCGCTTGTGTCCAGACACGGTCAAGATCCTGTTCGGAGAGTTGAAGCGCCTCCGGGAACATCGTCGAGAGCCATTGTTGCCGTTTTGCCAGCGTGTCGACCTCAAAGAATGTTTGCTGGGACGCGAGCACTCTGAATTTGAGGAATTCCAGCAAGCGTGCACGCAAACGAATTGTGTCCACAAGTTTGATCCGTCTTTGTTCATCGCGAAGAGAAATGGTGCAGCCTGGTTCCACCCCACTTAATCGCGGTGCAAGCAACTCCAATGTTGTTGGAGATTGCCAATGACGTTCCTTGGTCTCGGGGTGGGGGTAGTAGATCCAACCACGCAAGACCTCAACTTCAGTGGCCTTGATCTCCACTTGCCAGAACGAGAACGTCTCAGGGGGATGGAGATCGGTCCACTCCACCTTTTCGAACAGGTGATCAGGAGTCGACAGTGATATTTCAAGCGGCGCAAAATCGATATTCAGCGTGCCGAAGTAACAGCCCGACAGATCGAGCCCTAATGCATTGAACACAGGGAATTGCATACGAATCGTTCCATCCGGATAGGGAGATTCGTTGCTGGTTCCGGAGGCAACTCCATGTCCAGCGCAGAGACGCCCAGTGAGCCATTCAGCGTTCATGGATCAGTGAAGTTCACGATGGCTGCAGCTCTCGCAGGGTCCTTCAGGCCACACGGCACAGCGGAGCAAAGGGCTGCGGGCATTAAAACGACAATTCGGGTCACCGATCACCCAGCCATGGCGCCAGGGTGTTGCATCCGCAGGACGCGCCTGAGGTTTCACCATTAAGGCCACTGATGCCATCACATAACGGCCGTTGCGCAAGGCATAACGGTGGCGTCGTTGCATCACAAGGAAGGACTGCTCTTCGACAACAAGCCAGCGTCCCGGTTGTGGTGGATCCTCAAGATCAACACGATCGATTAAACGATCACCACTGATGTGGCGAAGTTCAACAAGCATGGCTTTCATCCTGATTGAGATCGTTACTGCGGATCGACATTCCCCAGGCAAACAGCATCAGCACCACCAACAGAGTGAGCCAATCGGGTTGATTGAGGCTGGGCACAACAACGTGAACGATCAAGCGCAGCGCCACAAAAGCAACAGCGAGAAATCCAGCCCTTTCAAGCCGTGGATACAGATCAAGCCAGCGAATGAACAGAGCGGAAGTGAAGCGCAACGCCACGATGCCGATGAATGCACCTGCACAGATCAGCAGGATCTGATCACTGATGGCCACCGCAGCGGCCACGCTGTCGATTGAGAACGCTAGATCGGTGAATGCAAGAAGCAGAACGGTTTTAAGAAAAGGCCGTTGATCACGGCCGGATGCATTGCCATCCAGTGCATCCGTCGGAACCTCTGAACGGCTTTTGAAGTGATCAACAACAAGCCAAATCAGATAAGCAGCCGCAAGGAGCTGAACCCATGAATTGTGTAAAACCCACTGCGCGACAACAATCAGGACGATTCGCAATAAGAAAGCGATCCCGATACCCAGGTTGAGCGCCAGGCGCTCCTGCTCCGGTTGACGGCTGCTTCGGGCGATGGCAGCAAGCGCCACAGCATTGTCAGCTGAAAGGATCAGCTCGAGCAGCACGAGAACAGGAAGCAGAGCAAAAATCTCTCCCCACTGATCGGCACCTTCAAAAAAATCCGACAGCGAGGGGAGCGAAGTGATGTCCATCGCGGCAGCCTAGAAAGTGCGAGCGCTGTTCCATTGCGATGCAGATCCGGGCCGAGCTTTGTCACGTCGATACCCTGCGATGCATCGTTCGGGTTGAGGCATGGGATGAAGGCGCTGTTCAGGGAAGCGCCCTTGGAGAAGCTGCCAACGCCGAAGAAGCTGAGGAACGAGCGTTGGATCGTCTAAACACAAGACTTCAGCTCAGTCGAGGGCAACGATCAGAGCAGGTTGCCTCCAGCACTGAGCTCAAGGAGAGCCCGAAGGAGCCACAGCGTGCTCCTGTGGAGCGCCCAAGGAAGCTTGAGCAGGACCATGCCGTTTCACCTGCTCCACCTGCCACACAACAGATTGCCGAATCGGACGACGTCCCTTCGGAAACGCCAACGGATCCTGACGATTGGAGCGATGAACTCACTGCCATCGACCTGGAAATCAGACGCATCGGCTGGACAAGAGAACAGGAACAGGCGTACCTCAACCGTGCCTTCGGCCTTGGCAGTCGCCACAAACTGACCCGCTATGCCGATCTGGTGGCCTACCTACGGCAATTGAAATTGATTCAAACCAACGACGATGCATCAACGGCCCCTGTTCCGATTCGCCGTGGGGATCTGCTCAGCCAGGGTGATTCGATGTTGAAACAGCTGGGCTGGAACTCAGACCAAGCCCGCGCTTTTCTGCAAAAGCACCTTGGCTCGACCAGTCGCCAACAGCTCAGTGATGAACAGCTCCTGCAGTTCAACATGCTGCTGGAAGAGCAGAGCCTCAACGCAACGAACTAACTGGGATCTCAGCCCTTAACCGCAAATCAAAGCTGGCGACAAGCGCATCGACGCCACCAAACCAAGCCAGCTGAGGGAAGAAGAACGCAGGGACAACTCTTTACCGTTCCCGCGCTACGTCAGTCCCGTCGACACCCCAACCCTCCCCCACCCTTTCAAGACATCGTTCATCGGTTAGCTCTTCAGATCAGCTGGCTGCTCACTCAGCCAGTACACGCCTTTGAACTTCTTCTCAGCCAGCGGCTGGAACGCCGAGATCTCTATGTGGATCGTCGCCTTGAACTCAACGTTGAGTTCGCCATCGGTGGCTGTTTGGACTGTTGTGACCATTTCTCGTCCATCCAGATCTTCTGGCTGAATCGAAAAATGCCCGGGTGCCAGACGGGCCTTATTTAGTTCGCAAGGATCCTTCAGAGGTTGAAACGCCTTGAATCCATGGTCCTTGAGCTCAATCTGCTGGTTTGAGCCACGGCTTGAAGGAGACGTTGATCAAAGGAATAGTCCATGCCCCCTGAGCAAATTCAGAACAAGAGTCAGACTGCCCATATTCTGAGGAAGGACATGGCGAAAGAGACTGTCAAAAAGGTCTCCAGCACGTTGCTGCGAAAGTCCAAGGGCCAAAAAATCGCCAACGGCGACAGGGTTTTGGTGTATTACCAGGGCACCTTATTGAACGGAGATGAATTCGATGCAAACTTCGACTTCTCCACCTTCGAGCAGATCACTGGTCGTGACCCCTTCCCGTTCAATCTCGGAGTCGGAGATGTGATTGAAGGCTGGGATAAGGGACTAAAAAAAAAGCGAATCGGCTCTGTCGTGGAGCTGACCATCCCAGCGGACCAGGCCTATGGAGAAAGGGGTGCTGGAGATTTCATTCCACCGAATAGTCCGCTGAAATTCACGGTGGAAGTGCTGGCTGCACTCCCTGCTGGCAGCAACACAGCGGTGTTTGCCGATTACAGCGACTTCGGTATTAACACCAAGAAGATCGGCCTATCTGACGAACTCATTGAAACCACAACAAGCCTCAAGATCGGCTTGGATTCTGGTGATGAACTCGTCGGCACAAGTTCTAACGACCTGTTAATTGGGCTTAAGGGCAATGACCGGATGTTGGGGACGAGAGGAGCTGACGTGCTGATTGGCGGGTCAGGGAAGAACACTTTCGTTTATGAAAAGGTCAAGGATTCCCTGGCGACCAAGGGAAAAGCCGATTACATCCTTGATTTCGGTAGCAAGGACAAAATTGATCTCAGCGCCGTGGCGAAGGAGCTGCGATTCATTGGCGATGATCGCTTTACAGGTACACCCGGAGACGTACGGTTCAAGAAAGGCACCCTCGAACTGGACAAAAACGGGGACGGGATGGCAGATCTCGCCCTGCAACTGCCTGGCACCAGCACCGAGTCCATCAAGACCTCAAATTTGATCCTCTGACCATCACCCATGCCAGAAGCTTTCTCTTTTCGGACCACTGGTCAGTCAGTAGGCCAGTGCTTCCACTCAGCACCTTCGGGTATCTCCGGGGGTGTCTTTAGATCCTTCGGTTCATCCCAAGACACGCGCCATTGAGGAAGACGACAGGGCACGTACTCGTAGTGCTTACATCTGATGCCATCAAGGGGAGCAACGGATCCCTGCCATCCACCCATCCACTTGCCGTCGTCAGTTTCCAGTGGAATGCCCTTGAACCAGACCCAGCACTTCTGTCCGCCCTTTGCCACTCGGTCTCCACTGACCTCAGAAGTCTGGCTTCAAAACGGGACACCACACTCGGAGTGAAGACTTGTCATCGTGGTCGATCCGACTCAAACCAGCTCATGGGAACGGATCTCACCGCCCTTCTGCTCTCGTCGGTGTTTCTCGGGGTTGGTTTCATCATTGCCAAATACTTCCCTGAGGTTCGTTATTGGCTGCCGTGTTCCTGGTTGGGCTTGCGATCCTCAACATCGCCCTGTTCTTCGCAACCTGAGATAACGGAAGCGGCGGGTGCAGCCGTACCGCTGATGCGCTTCAGCGGCTGTTGAAGACTTCACCCGTTGGCGTTCAGAAGTTCAATCCATCTTCGAAGCATTTCTTCTCTCTCTCTAGCTTCTCTTTTGTAATAGTGTTGAGCCCCTTTCCATACTTGTCGTTTCTAAGTCGCCCGTAATCAACTTCAGGCTGGCTTCTGATCCAATTAAATTTGCTCATATCTTTCTTGTACTGTTCATTAGAAAACCACATGCATTCCTTGTAGCCCTTTGGCTTTGGCTTGGGTGGATTAGCTGGTGAATGCGGGGATTTCAGTTCAGGCTTCTGATCATTTTCTATAGACGGGAAACCATCGATCTCCACTAGATAAAAGAACACGGCAAGTCCGATGAGCAGAGGAATCCCAACTGTTGAGAGCTTCATGGATGACTGCCTTGCAGTTGCTGAAAATTGAAAGCGAATAGCAGCGTTATGACAAGTATTAGCCCCCCGCCCTTAGCCTGCTGCGAGGCCAAGGTTCGAAGGATGTTGACCCTGGAGCATCGACGTGAAGTTGAACGCCGTTGTCAGGAGCAAATCAGACAGCGCGAGGAACAGAAGCACAAACAGCAGGCGTACCGCTGATGGGAGCTCCTCCCATCAGCTGCGGGGAATGATGTAATTCACAAGTTCAGCGCAGACCCAACGAACCACCCCTTGATCGGCATCAGCGACCTGGCGTTAGCGGTCGTCGTCTTCCTTAGATCTCGGGTCGTTCTCCTTGTATCTCGGCAGGTCGGTGGGCTGAGCGACCACGTAAACGACTGCCACAGTGATTACTACAGTGACGATGATGAGAGCGGTGATGGCTGACGTGTAGTCGTTCAAGCTTCGACCTCAATCTTTTCGTCTGACTTGTGATGCGCCTCTGTTGAGGTTGCTTCAGCTGACTTGCTGCGAGGGCAGTCGCCAGCGTTGGCAGCGCCAATAAAGACAGACAAAGCCATGATCGCAACGATCACGCTTCCGCCTATGTAGGCGAAATTCGCTGGAGCTTTTTTGGTTTGTTCCATGCCCACAACCTACCAGCATTCGTTACATTACGTAACGAACTTTACTTGAGGTCCTATGCCCATCTCCAGTCAAGACCTGATCGTTTTCTTTTGCAGCTTCGGCGTGGCTCTCGTGGCTCTGAACCTCTACAAGTTGACGCAACCGGCAAAAGGCTGAGCTCGAGCTCTAAACCCTTGGAACGATATGCGTGACAAGGTCGGCACAGGCCCACCGAACTACCCCTGTATCCACATCAGCGACTGGAACAGGGTCGGCATCTTCGGATCCCTGGCACCACCATCGACGTAAATCACGTCAGCCATCCACCAGTCGTCGGAATTGCTGTCCTCACAGATGACTGTCATAGCTGCCTTCACCGACAGGAACCCCGTCACAGACAGCCATCAGCCGGAAAGGACAGGCTGCTGGAAGAGGGGACGCTCAGTACGGCGACATGAGTGAATGTTCAGCAGCTGAGAACGACGTGGATCTCAAGATCAGCACAGATCCACCCAACCTTCAGATCTTGACGTGACGGGGCCAAGCATGTGCACCACTGAGGCTGTTACCAAAAAAACCAGAATTCGCAGTGGATTTGTGGATGTCGGGAAAGTGCTCGCCTCGTTACGACAAATGTGCACGATTCGGCTCATCATGGCTTCGTCGGATCGCTGAAAGGATTCGGAAGCCGGGCAGAGCGATGCCCGACGAGAGCTGCGATTTGACCTGTGCATTAGCCCGGGTCAAGTCGGTTCCTCTTAAGAAATTTGGTGGGGTATCACAAGGCACTTTGATTCCCATCAAGGTATACAGGTGGCCGAATCGCTCCGGTGGTGCATCACCGTCGGCCACACAATATTCACTGGAAGTTCAGCCTTGAACCAGGTGGTTGACTTGTTGAAACAGAACCACCTCTGGATTGACCTCAGCAGCCTGAAACAGGCTCAGAAGCTCATCTCCCTGGTCCCTCAGATGAACGTCTTCATTGCCTTCACGACAGGGAACCGTGAACGGATGGTCCCTTCAATGGGACAACGGAATCACCAGCCGACATCGCACTGTCTTGGGGTTAGCAATGGCGTTGACCGATTGGATCTACTGAATCGCTACCGATGCCAATCCCTGGTGAAGCCATCAACGTGTGGTTGCCGTACTCGTGCCGACCGCGACCACTTCAGTCATCGGTCAATCTGAGGCGGCGGGATGAGGGAACTGTTGGGTTTGATAAACCTGCCCTCATCGCATCGGGGACCATGAATGATGTGGAGGCGCGATGTCTTGAGGCTTTCGGCTGAAAAGTCGTTTCAACCCAATCAACGACCGGGGTTGTGCAGCATTGGGGAGAATGAAGCCAACACGCTTCACCGTCAAAGAGCGCCATGCTCCTCGCGAGGCAATGCCATTGGATCCGTCACGATAGAGGTCTTACGAAGACCCCGCAGCCATCTAAGCCTGCTGGCTGCGCGTATGCAGACGCGTGACACCGCATGCTGTAAGCACCTACTGGCCCCTTCAACTTGCATTTGCAGGACGACAAACTCCTAAAAGGACAAATGCTCAGTGCTTCGAAAGTATTGAGTTGCTGGCTAAAAGCTACCGAGAAAGCAGGTCTTACAGGCTTGCATCTGATCAACAGTGCACGCAGCGAGTGAGCAAATTGAAGGTGCATGCTGCTCTCATTTGATCAAAATAAGCACTAACACTCAGGAATGGACCAGCACACTGGCTTACAACTGGTTTGCGGCAGGGACTGATACGGCGTCCGTGCCGATTGAGACAGAGTGGGTCGTCTAATCACTCTGCTCATCCCGGCCATTTCCCCCGCTTTGTTCCTGAAGGGGGAGATGGCTCCTGCAAAGAATTTAAAAACGATTCAAAGAAAAGTATTTTTAAGAAAAGAAATTTTTTCTTCTAAGTACCTATTCAACCAGTGCAATCAGCATGCTATTGCTGTAGATTTAAAACTTGATTTATAAGTAGCCAACAAGAGCGAGTGGCTCTTTCGAAATTTCAATGACCAATACAGAAAACTAGGATGAATGCTGCCGGAAGACAGGGCTGATACATCAATGGATCTCAGCTCATCTTCCCTTCAACGATATCGTTTGTTGCTGAGAGCTGTTTGTAGTAGAGATTCAACAACATCGCCGCTACTCCCTTGATCTCATCAAGATCAGACGCGGACTCAATCGCTGAAGCAAATTTTTGCTTTTCGAACTGCTGGTGAAGAGGAAGCGTCAAAACGAGAACCTAGTCTTCCTCAAAACCTACGGCAGCGGAGCTGGTATGACGGCATCGGTTGATACGTCAAGCTATTGACTTGCTCCGTAACATACTTAAAAGGCCAGGTCTTATGGATAACCCTGTTGCGCACTTCTCCTACGACATCACTGCATTGCGCTTGGAGTACAAAACAACCTGTGATGCACTCATGTATTGGCGGGGTGGTGACCCCGCTGAACAGGAATTCTTGATGGAGAAGAAGCAGGAAGTCTTCCGTGCCCTAGCCGAAGCAAGCCTGAGTGATCAATTCAGGTACTGAAGGGTTGAATGACGAGATGCCCCTCTTAGAGCACGAGCTCATCAACTGCGAAAATTAAATTCCAACTTGGTCTTCGGCTCGGGTTTTTGGTACTTGATGACGTTCATGACCTGCAAGCCAGTATTTTCAGACTTCCTTTCTTCGGCAAGCGCTTTAAGGATCATGGAGCCGCAAGACTGCCAATCATGGTCTACTTCGATCAACCCTTTTGCCCGCAGATAATATTCAGCTGCTTTTGCCAGGTGCTGAGTTTTCTGGTCACTCGGTTTTGTTGTCGCCGCCGTGATGGTTTTGCCTTCAACTTCAAAAATTATACATCATGCATTTGACCTGCAGAAAGGCCCTCCAATACTTCCGATACATTGAGAATCAAGTCAAAGCAATGGATTCGGCACGAACGTTTAACCCGTTCGGTCTCTACAACATCCAAACCATGAAGAGCATGATGCTCACACAGGATAGAAAAAAAGTACTTTGACCACCGCTCCAATCAAACGTCCATGTTCGCCCTTGGATTAAGCCTATAAGTACTATCGGCGGGTTCTCTTGTACAGAGCTTCATAGACAAGTGGAAACGCATAAGGCATTCGTGAGATTTCATGCTTGATCGCAGAAAAGCAAGAAGACGATCCATTAGAATAGTCGTCCTTGATGATGCTCACTTTTGCTTGTTTTAGTGACATCCCTTCACGCATTCTTGCTTCGAGATTATACGCAGCCTCATAGCTTTGGCATAGTCGATTCTGGGCATTCGTTTTTCCATAAAAGAGCAAAAGCGAGAGAATGAAAACAACACTTACAGGCCTATTTATCACAACGAGGCGCGCAGATTGATTTCACTAGAAACAGACATGGAATGCCAAGAAGTTAGTTTTTTGATCAATGCAGTCACGGGAACAAGGGGAGATGAGCCTATGTACGAGAAGAGTTCTGCATCAGTTGTAACTTTTTCGTCAAGCTTGGCTGAAGCATTATTGAACCAAGGTGTTGATTCAAGCTGTCAATGTTTTCATTCTTTACCTTAATCTCTTTGTCAACAGAGGCTAGCGTTATACTTACTCATGGATGATCCAAGAACTGTTGTCCGACATCTAATTAGTGAGCTTCGGGACGATATGTCCGAAGCAGGACGCGAGCTCAGGAATCGCAACACTTGGGATCTTGAGTGCCCTGTCATCATCATTGACGCCCGGAGCAACCCATACCGTGTCGTCCGAACGTCAGTTCGAGGCGTTACCGGCGCAATCGCCACAAGCAATGTCATTGATGACCCATTGATGCGTTTGTTTCTGGAGCGGTTCCGTGAGGTTGGTGCTGAAGAAGCTCTTGATGAGTATCTGCATGGTCCAGAAGGGGAGCGGTTCGCCGAACTCTGGGACATCTATAACGACGAAGCTCAACGACAGGGCCTTTCCGTCTGGTCTCATACTGACGCCGCCAAATTTGTACTCAAATCAAGAACCTGCTTTGACGATGGTCAGTTGGCCTGTGTTGCGATCACATCTGGAGAGGATGCTGATGCTCACGACGTCCTGACGTTTTCCGTTGATGCCTGCTGGCTGGCGTGAGTCAATCGTGCCGAGGAACAATCAGCGGCTCAGGCGCGGATGAGCTGCACAACCACCAGCAGCGCCGCTGCTGCAAGAACCCAGGCGAGCCAGCTGAGCTGGGGAACAGTGATCGCAAGCACGAGCCCGATCAGAAAAAGAATGAGAAAACGGCCGAGGGTCATGAAGCCACCATTACCCAGGTATTCAACCGAAATCTCCGCTCTAAGCCAGCTTTTCTGACTTGGATCTCGGAGGTGGTATTGGGGTGAACAACATGGGAATCGAGGATACGACGAGGACTCCTCCCACTGTGAGCAAAACCAGCAAAGGGATCGGACGCACCAGCGGTTGGCGTTGCAAGGGTGCTGCACAGCTCGAACAGACCGGAATGACACCCTTTGGTGGGTGCAGTACAACGGCCGGTCCGCAACAGCATGACGGGCAGCGATAGCGCGGCATCGGCCGGTGAGACGCAGCTGCTGGCACCTTATTGCGAAGATCGTGGATTGCCGAGGTCTGCTCCATGCCGCTCCGTTCTCTGGTGTCCAAGTTGCAGGAAACTGCACTCACCGGTGAGCTCGATGAGCGCTCAAGCCGCTCAGAGCGTCTGTTGATGCGTGGAGCGGGTCGTTGCAGCCGTGCCCTGGTCGCCAGTGCGCTCGCCAAGCGTCGTGGCTCGCCCCTCCTGATAGTGGTGCCGACGCTGGAGGAAGCCGGACGTTGGACGGCGCTTCTGGACCTGATGGGGTGGAACCAGGCCAGTCTTTATCCCACCAGCGAAGGCTCCCCCTATGAACCCTTTGATCCAACCAGCGAAATTATTTGGGGCCAGCTTCAAGTTCTAAGTGACTTGCTGGGTGATCCCCAAGCCACGTTCTGGGCGATCGTGGCGACGGAACGTTGTCTACAGCCACATCTTCCCCCTCCGGATTCCCTGAAGAGCACCACACGCACGTTGCGCAAAGGCGATCACGTGGATCTGGAAGACCTGGCCGAAACATTGGCTCAACTCGGCTATGAGCGCGTTACGACCATTGAGCAGGAGGGAAGCTGGAGTCGACGTGGAGACATCGTCGACATCTTCCCGGTGAGCAGTGAGCTGCCTGTTCGCCTTGAGTTTTTTGGAGATGAACTCGACAAGCTGCGGGAATTTGATCCCGCTAGCCAACGATCGCTGGACGCCGTCGATGCCTTACGACTCACACCAACGGGATTTGGACCACTGATCGCCGATCAGCTGCGCGCTTCGATGCCTGATGGGCTCGAACAACTCCTTGGGGATGAGGGCACTGAGCAACTGCTGAACGGTGGAACACCAGAGGGAATGCGTCGCCTCATGGGCCTCGCCTGGGAGCAACCCGCATCCCTGCTTGATTATCTCCCCGACAGCACAACGGTGGTCGTTGACGAACGACGCCATGGCTTGGCCCATGGCCAGCAATGGCTGAGCCACGTGGATGAACACCACCGCGAGATGGCGAAAGAGGTTGGTCTCGAGGACAGTGCGCGCGATCAGCTCTGGCCTCCCGTCCTCCACCGAAACATCGATGCCGCCTATGGGTTGACGGAGGTCTTCCATGGCTTCGATATGGCAGAACTGCTGGAAGTCGACCAGCACCCGAACAGCTTCGACCTGTCCAGTCGACCTGTTCCGGCCTATCCCAATCAATTCGGAAAGCTCGGGGAACTGATCAAGGGGTTCCAAAACGATCGCACCGCGGTTTGGTTGGTTTCTGCACAGCCCAGCCGAGCTGTTGCCCTGCTTGAAGAACACGACTGCATCAGTCGTTTTGTTCCGAACGCGGGAGACAGCAACGCGATTTCCAGACTGATTGAGCAGAACACCCCTGTAGCTCTGAAAGTCAGGGGCACCGCAGAACTGGAAGGCCTCCAGCTGCCCGCCTGGCGGATCGCTTTGGTCACCGACCGTGAATTCTTTGGGCAGCAGAGTCTGAGTTCCAGCGGGTATGTCCGGCGGCGTCGCAAGGCAGCCAGCCGCACCGTTGACCCCAACAAAATGCGGCCGGGTGATTTCGTGGTGCATCGCAACCATGGCATTGGTCGGTTCAAAGCCATGGAAAAACTGGCGATGTCCGGCGATGTGCGCGACTACCTCGTGGTGCAGTACGCCGATGGAACTCTTCGGGTTGCAGCCGATCAACTGGGAAGTCTTGGTCGGTATCGCGCGACGAGCGAAACGCCCCCGCAGCTCAATCGAATGGGTGGCACCGCTTGGAACAAAGCCAAGGAGCGCGCCAAGAAAGCCGTCCGCAAGGTTGCCCTTGACCTGGTGAAGCTCTACGCAGAACGGCAACAGGCGGAAGGTTTTGCCTTCCCTACGGATGGTCCCTGGCAAGTGGAGTTGGAGGAATCATTCCCCTATGAACCGACTCCGGACCAGCTCAAAGCCACGGCGGACGTCAAACGTGACATGGAACGGCAGGAGCCGATGGACAGGCTTGTCTGCGGTGACGTTGGTTTCGGCAAGACCGAGGTTGCGATTCGCGCCATCTTCAAGGCCATCACCGCAGGCAAACAGGTGGCGATGCTGGCCCCAACAACGGTGCTTGCCCAACAGCACTGGCGAACGTTGTCGGAACGCTTCGCTCCATATCCGATCAAGGTGGCTCTACTGAACCGCTTCCGAACAACCACGGAACGGAAGGGCATCCTCGATGGGCTTAAAGAGGGAACGATCGACGCCGTCGTCGGCACGCATCAGCTGCTCAGCCGTGGGGCGTCGTTCCAGCAACTTGGCCTGCTGGTGGTGGATGAAGAGCAGCGCTTCGGTGTGAATCAGAAAGAAAAGATCAAAGTTCTGCGCAAGGACGTCGACGTGCTGACGTTGTCGGCAACGCCGATTCCAAGAACGCTCTACATGAGTCTTTCGGGGGTGCGGGAAATGAGCCTGATCACAACACCACCCCCATTGCGACGCCCAATAAAAACGCACCTGGCCTCACTGGATCCGGAAGCGGTACGAAGCGCCATCCGCCAGGAACTGGATCGGGGGGGACAGGTGTTTTACGTGGTTCCCAGGGTGGAGGGGATCGAAGAGGTGGCTACTGGTTTGAGAGCAATGTTGCCGGGCTTGAAACTGCTGGTTGCCCATGGCCAAATGGCCGAGGGCGAGCTGGAAAGCGCCATGGTTGCCTTCAATGCCGGCGAAGCCGACGTGATGCTCTGCACCACCATCGTTGAGAGCGGTCTTGATATCCCCCGCGTCAACACCATCCTGATTGAAGACGCCCACCGTTTTGGATTGGCACAGCTGTATCAACTGCGGGGTCGCGTTGGCCGCAGTGGCATTCAGGCCCACGCATGGCTGTTTTATCCCGGCAACGCCTCGCTGAGCGATAACGCGCGTCAACGGCTTCGCGCCATTCAGGAGTTCGCCCAGCTGGGCAGCGGCTATCAACTCGCCATGAGGGATATGGAGATCCGTGGGGTTGGCAATCTGCTCGGTGTGCAGCAGAGCGGCCAAATGGAAACCATTGGCTTTGATCTGTACATGGAAATGCTGCAGGAATCACTGGCCGAAATTCAGGGCCAAGACATCCCCAGTGTTGATGACACTCAAGTCGATCTACCGGTCACGGCCTTCGTGCCTGCCGACTGGATCACCGATCCCGACGAGAAAATCGCTGCGTACCGAGCCGCTGCTGATTGCCTGACGGCAGAGGCACTCGTGGAACTCGCAGCGGGTTGGGCCGATCGCTACGGAGCGTTGCCCGCTGCAGTGGTGTCTCTTCTGCAGCTCATGGAACTCAAGCTTCTGGCGAAGCGGTGCGGCTTCTCCAGGATCAAACCGGAGAAGCCAAATGTGGTATTCGAGACACCCATGGAGGAACCTGCGTTCCGATTGCTGCGTCAGGGACTCCCCCAACATTTGCATGGTCGTTTGGTTTATCAAGCCGGCAGCGGCATCCAGCACAAGGTCATGGCCCGTGGCCTCGGCGTTCTGCCCATGGAAAAACAACTTGAACAGCTGATGGAGTGGCTTCGTTTGATGGCGGCACAGATTCCTGATGCCGACGGCAAAACCGAGGCCCAGCGCCAAGAAGCTCTCAGCGCGAAGAACGCCGAGGTGGTTCAGGTCTGAGGCTTAAGGCCAATTCTGAGAAAAAAATGACCACCCACGCAATTCTTCGTTACATTGGTTCGAGTGAAATCGACTGGCATGGGCGAATTTGTCGAAATCGGTGCTGGTGGCGTTTCTCTGGAACTGATCAGCGGTGTGTTCTGTGCGACGGCACTCGGTGTTTATGCCCTGTTCCAGCCCGGAGCATCCGATGATGATGACTCCAATGGTGGTGGCGGTGGCGGTGGCCTGATGCAGCCGATCTCCTGAGTTACGGCAAGGCATAGCTGAGATTTGTTTTGCCCGGCTGGAACGTTGTTCCAGCTTGTGCTCTTCTCAACTGCTTCACCAGGGTCTTCTCTGCAGTTCTGTACTGACTGTCTTTTTGGGTCCCTAAATCATCGATCGAGAAGTTTTTTATTTCTCTCTCAGACATCGCGACTTCGATATCTGGTTGGATTCCGTTCTTGTGAATGTCTGTTCCTTTTGGCGTCAAATATTTGGCGATAGTGACTGTCAGACCTGATCCATCAGCCAGGCCACGGACGGCCTGAACCAGGCCCTTGCCAAAGGTCTTCTGACCGATGAGCTGAGCACGGGAATTGTCCTGCAGGGCTCCTGAAAGGATTTCACTGGCACTTGCAGACCCCTGATCAATCAGAACAACCAAGGGTTTGTCGGTGATCGCACTCCCAGTCGCACGCCTAACATCGCGAATCCCTTCCCGAGTGCGGGTGCTGACGATGGTGCCCTCGTTCAGCCACTGACGCGCGATGTCGACACTGGCCTCAAGCAGCCCGCCAGGATTACTGCGCAAATCGAGCACATACCCCTCAGCGCCTTGAGACTCCAGAACTTTGATGGCCTGACGCATCTCTCGAGATGCGTTGGCATTGAACTGCTTCAGCCTGATGTAGCCCACCTTCCGCCCATTGGGTGCCGTGTTGAGTGCGGACTTCACAGCGTGAATCTCGATGCGTGCCCGTTTCAGCGGCACATTCAAAACCTGGCCCTGACGCCTGAGTCCCAGCACAACGTCGGTTCCCTCCGGACCACGGATCAACTTCACAGCGTCCTCGGTGGTCATCCCCTTCGTGGAAGCCCCATCAATCGAAACGATCACATCCTTGGGCTGAACCCCGGCACGGGAGGCAGGCGTCCCCTCAATGGGGGAGACAACGATCAACTCCTTGCTGTCCTTGTCGAGACTGAGCTGGATCCCCACACCCATCAGCTCACCTGAGGTGTCAATCTGCATCTCCTTGAACTCCTTCGGATCAAGAAAACGCGTGTAAGGGTCTTCGAGGCTCGCCAACATGCCGCGAATCGCCTCGTAAGACTCTGCGCTGCCCGCGTAGGACTTGCTCAGCAGATTGCTGCGCAATTGGCGCCACCCCGTCTCGTCGTAGGAGCCCGTGGAATCCAAGTAATCGCGATAGACGATTTGCCAGACCTGATCGATGACCTCTTTGGGGCTATCACGAATCGAGCCGCCGGAGGCTGAGGGAAGGGAAAGCCCCGGAGAGCTGATGCCAATGGCGGTTGCGACACCTCCAACAGCAAGCATCAAAAGCAACGGAGTCGATCGAACAACGGAACGCAAGCGTTGACTCCGGACCATGTCCCCTCAGGACTGATTCTTCACCCTAACGAGATCAGGCGGGTTCCACCCAACGCCCGTCCTCTTTGATCAACTGGATCAAGGCTTCGACGCCTTCCGCTTCAGGAACCTTGCGGATTTCTTCGCGCCCTCGGTAAAGAGCGATGGTTCCTGGTCCTTTGCCCACATAGCCGTAATCCGCGTCAGCCATCTCTCCAGGGCCATTGACGATGCATCCCATTACGGCGATATCAAGACCCTGCAGATGCTGGGTGGCATCCCGCACTTTGTGGAGCACTTCTTCCAGGTTGAACAAGGTGCGCCCGCAGCTCGGACAAGCGACGTACTCAACCATGGTTTTGCGTAGACCCAACGACTGGAGGATCGAATAGCAAACAGGAATTTCCTTTTCAGGAGCCTCCGTCAAGGAAACCCGAAGGGTGTCGCCCAGACCATCGGCAAGAAGCGTGGCGATGCCTGCTGTGCTTTTGATCCGGCCGTAATCACCATCGCCTGCCTCTGTCACGCCCAAGTGCAGGGGATAGTTGAAGCCCTCCTTGTCCATCGTGTCGGCCATCAACCGATAGGCCGCCAGCATCACCGGAGCCCGAGAGGCCTTCATCGAAATCACGATGTTGTGGAAATCAAGTTCATGGCAGATCCGCACAAATTCCATGGCTGATTCGACCATCCCCTCGGGGGTATCGCCATAGGTGAACAGCATCCGCTCCGCCAGAGAGCCATGGTTCACACCGATCCTCAGTGCTTTGTTCTGATCCCGCAGCAGGGTCACCAAAGGCTCAAACGTTTCCCGGATGCGCTTGCCGATGGCGGCAAATTCGTCTGCGCTGAACTCCTGCCGATCCGGATCTGGTTTGTCGAAAACGAACAGACCTGGATTGATTCGAACTTTGTCGACGTGCTTGGCAACTTCCAGGGCGATCTTGATGCCGTTGTGGTGAACGTCCGCCACCAGGGGAACCATGCAGCCCTGCTCCCGCAGCGCAGCCCTGATCTTGGCCATGGCCTTGGCATGACCAATTGAAGGGGTGGTCACCCGAACGATTTCGCAGCCGGCTTCCACAAGCCGGAGGATCCCCGCCACGGAACCATCAATGTCAAGAGTGTCCTCGTTGATCATCGACTGAACAACGACGGGGTGTTCACTGCCGATCGGCACATCACCCACCATCACGGTGCGGGTGACACGGCGGTGGATCTTGGTGTCGTAACGCCGATCCAGGGCAGTCATGGGGCCGGTTGTGAAGCGCGTCAACGTTCGCACAGCCTGCGCCTAACCGCGGTTAGATCCTGTCTGGTGAGGTCGAGGGGAGCACCCGCTGCCTTGGAGGGATTCCTCAGCAGATACGACGGGTGAAATATCGGCATCACGGAGCGTCCATTCCAGCTCTGCCACTGGCCTCGCAACTGGGTCATGCCGCCCTTGATCCCCAGGATCGCCTCCACAGCCGTGGCTCCCGTCAACACAATCACCTTGGGGTCAACGGCAGCCAGTTGCAGATCAAGCCATGAACGGCAGGAGGCCAGCTCGGCTTTCTTCGGTCGCCGGTTCTTGGGTGGCCTGCACTTGATGGCATTGCAGATGTAAAGGTCACGGGATGGATCCAGGTCCACCTCCTGCAGCAATTGGTCAAGGGCTCGACCGGAGCGACCCACAAACGGAATGCCCTGAACATCCTCCTGCGCTCCTGGCGCTTCGCCAATCAGCATCACATCGGCATCTGGATTGCCGCGACTGATCACAACCGTCTGTCGGTTGGAGGCGAGTTCACAGGCCGTGCAGGTGGAGCAATCCTTCAGGCTTGAACCGGTCATGACATCGAATCAGCAGAGACCACGGGAGCCAGCAACAAAAGTGGATTGCCCTCTGGATCCTGGATCCAGGCCTCGGCACCGAAGGCTTCGACCCTCGCGTCTTCCAGAAGCGATCCACCACATTCAAGAGCTGTGCTGAGAAGACGTCGAAGCTCAGGCAAAGGATCCAGCGATGGATCAAGACGCAAACAAGGGGCCAACGCCCGCCCACGTGTGGGGAAAGGGCGCTTGCGAGAGGGCCTGTAGATCTCAAGGCGGGTTCCATCGCCAAACTCAACAACGCAGTGGTGGTCTCCCATTCCAGGCATGAACCTGGCTTGGAACAAATCGCTGTAGAAGCGGCCAAGGGTGCCGGTGTCATCAGCGGCAAGAACCCAGATCATCTTCATCGCGTTCATTTTTGCGGTGACATCAAGGTTGTCTGCGACACCATTTGAGGCAGGATGATGACGTTTTAGACGCGCCGCGGCGAGGTGCGTTGCTGATGCCACGCCCGCCAGAACTTTCCGATCGGGCCGTGGCCCTGAAACCGTCCTTGACGCTGGAGATCAGTGCCAAGGCCAAAGCGCTCCGCGACAGTGGCCAAGACATTTGCAGCCTCAGTGCCGGAGAGCCTGACTTCAACACACCCCCGTTCATCGTTGAAGCTGCCCAGCGGGCCATGGCATCCGGCTTCACCCGTTACGGCCCCGCAGCAGGCGATCCAGAGCTCCGTGCCGCGCTCGCTCTCAAACTGAGCGTCGAAAACAGAATCCCAACCCAACCTGAGCAGGTTCTGATCACCAACGGCGGGAAGCAGGCGATCTACAACCTGTTCCAGGTGCTGCTGAATCCCGGCGATGAGGTGCTGCTCTCTTCGCCTTACTGGCTGAGCTATCCGGAGATGGCTGCGTTGGCTGGTGCCAGCACAACCATCGTCCCCACAAAAGCCGATGAGGGATTCCAGCTGGATCTCGACCTGCTGGAGCAGCACATCACCCCCCGCAGCCGTCTTCTGGTGATCAATTCACCCGGAAACCCCAGCGGTCGGGTGATGCCACGGGCCGAACTCGAGGCTCTGGCCGAACTGGTGGCCCGTCACCCCCAGCTGTTGGTGATGAGCGATGAGATCTATGAATATCTCCTGGCTGACGGCCAACAGCACTGCAGCTTTGCTGCGGTTGCCGAAGACATCCGCGAGCGTTGCTTCACCGTGAACGGGTTTGCCAAAGGCTGGGCCATGACGGGCTGGCGCTTGGGATATCTCGCCGGTGATGCTGCGGTGATCAAGGCCGCCTCAGCCCTGCAAAGCCAAAGCACCAGCAATGTATGCAGCTTTGCCCAACGGGGTGCCTTGGCTGCAATTGAGGGCTCAAGAGACTGCGTTCGCGAGATGGCGATCAGTTACAACCACCGGCGCACGTTGCTCACAGAAGGGCTCTTAGCGCTGGATGGCATCACGTTGACCCCACCCCAGGGGGCCTTCTATGCCTTCCCGCGCCTGCCGGACGGGGCACCTGACTCCATGGAGTTCTGTCGACAAGCTCTCGAGCAGGAAGGCCTGGCGGTCGTTCCAGGCCTCGCCTTCGGCGATAACAGGTGCATCCGTCTGTCATGTGCCGTAGCGGATGAGACGATCAACGAAGGACTGAAACGACTGAAGCGATTGCTCAGCGCCTTCTGATCCCAGTCATCCTCTTCAACACCCCTGAATGTCTGTACGAAAACAGCAGGCAGTGGCGGCCAACAGCCTGATCGCAGGTCTGGTCATTGCCGTCAGTGTGAGCAGTTGCGGTACACCTCAAAAAACGAGTGAGCAGAGTGCGCTGCGGATCGGTGCCATTCCCGACCAGAACCCTGAAAAGCTGAATCGGCTTTACGGCACCTTGTCGGAAGAACTCAGCGAAAAGCTGGAGGTTCCCGTCAGCTATGCGCCAGTCAGCAATTACGCGGCGGCGGTCAGTGCCTTCCGCACTGGCAGCCTTGATCTTGTGTGGTTCGGGGGGCTCACCGGAGTACAGGCAAGGCTGCAGACGCCTGGAGCCCGCGTTCTGGCGCAACGGGATATCGATGCTGAGTTCACCAGCGTGTTCATTGCCAATGGCGCCAGTGGTTTGCGCCCTTTCACCAGTGCTGACCAACTGGTTGAACTCAAGGGACGCCGACTGGCCTTCGGTTCAGAAAGCTCGACTTCAGGTCGCCTGATGCCGCAGTACTTCATGGGGGAAAACAGCGTCAAGCCTGAGGATCTTGCAGGGGGTGGTCCGGGCTTCAGCGGCAGCCACGACGCCACCATTGCTGTGGTTCAAAGCGGTGCTTACGACGTGGGTGCCTTGAACTCGCAGGTCTGGCGCAGCAACGTGGATGCGGGCCGCGTTGACCCAGACAAAGTGACAGTCATCTGGGAAACCCCTCCCTACGTCGATTACCACTGGGTTGTGCGCCCTGATCTTGATCAACGCTTTGGTGATGGCTTCACCGACAAAGTGCAGTCTGCGCTTTTGGAGTTGTCGTCTGAAACGCCCACAGGCGCCACAGTCCTGGAGTTGTTCGGGGCGGAACGCTTCATCCCTGCTCAGAACGAGGACTACGAGATGATCGAAGAAGTGGGTCGCCAGCTCGGAAAGATCCGTTGACATCTCTGCTGGAGCTGAACCAGGCCTGCCTGGGCCAACGGCTTCAACCGATCAGCGTCACGCTTCGTGCTGACCAGCGTGTGGTTCTGCTTGGTGCCAGTGGTGCCGGCAAAACCACATTTCTGAAGCTTTGCAATGGGTCCCTGCAACCCGACACAGGATCAGTGCACTGGTGTGGGCAACCCGTTCAACACCTAGCTCGCCGACAACAACGGCGTATCGGCACCCTCTGGCAGGACCTCCGCCTGGTGGAGGAGCTGAGTGTCATCCAGAACATCAACAGTGGCGCCCTCGGACGCCATGGTCTGCTCTGGGCTCTGCGGAACTTGATGGGCTCCCTGGAGCAGGAAAGCTGTCTTGCGTTAATGAGGCTGGTGAATCTTGACGGTGCTCTGATGAATCAGCCCGTTCGTGAGCTCTCGGGGGGGCAGCGCCAGCGGGTGGCCCTGGCCCGTTTACTGCGCCAGATTCCTGAGATGGTTCTGGCTGACGAGCCCCTCTCAGCTCTTGATCCCACCCTTGCCGATGATGTCCTCAATACGCTTCTGCGTTCGTCGGGATGTCTGATCAGCCTGCATCGCCCGGACCTAATTCACAGATTTGAGCGGGTTCTGGGGCTCCGTGACGGCGCCCTAGTGATCGATGCACCACCGGAAGCGATCCATCGCGATCAGTTGGAATGGCTTTACGCATCACCCTGAAGCCGGCACTGCCGCTGCTGCCTCTGCTGCCTGGCCTCAGCCTGCTTGGAATGCTGGCTGTTCTGGTGCGGGATGCGCATGGCGGAGGGCTGCCTCTACTGCAGCAATTCGCTGCAGCAGCGGTGCAGCCCTCCATGGATCCCCTTGTTCTGAGCAGCTTGCTGAATGGACTGCAGATCACTGTTTTCATCTCCCTGCTGTCGTGGGGAATCAGCAGCGTTGCTGGCGTGGTTCTGGGATTCCTGAGCTCCAGATCAGTTTGGGACATCCTGGCTGGGGTGAGCTGGCCAGCTGTGCTTCTGCGGCGCTGCATGGCACCCCTCCGAGCCATTCATGAATTGATTTGGGGACTGCTGCTCCTGCAGGTGTTCGGACTGAATGGCTGGGTTGCTGTCTGCGCCATTGCCATTCCCTACTCAGTTCTGATGGCAAGGGTCATTGCCGATCAGGTGGACTGTCACGTCTCCCCTGCCATCCCGATGCTCAAGGGAACCGGAGCCACACCATGGGCCGTCATCCTGACCGGCTTGGCGCCTCCTCTGGCTCAACCGATCTGCGACCATCTTGGCCATCGTCTCGACTGCGCACTTCGGTCAGCCCTCATTCTGGGTGTTTTCGGTCTTGGAGGCTTGGGCACAGACCTCAGCCTCAGCCTGAGGTCGCTGCAATTTCAAGAGATGTGGAGCGGCCTATGGCTGCTGGCCATCGCCATGGTGGTTCTGGACCGGCTCCTCCGGATGCTCCGAACCTGGTCACGCATGCTGTTTCTTCCAGTGATCAGCCCCTTGATCGCCATCGCCTGGGGTGCGCACCTGAATCTGCAGTTGTCCTGGCCTGTTGGCCAGTGGTCGGCACTCTTTGGGAACGTCATGGACGGGGCCAGTGGATTGTCTGCTGCCTTGGAGATCTCCTGGCCAGGGGTGATCGCGGCAACGTTGTGGATCACGGTGATCGCCTGTTGCATTGCCACCGGCTTGCCCCCGCTTCTGCTCTTGGTCTGGCCCAGTCAGACCAGCCTTCACCTGCAGGACGTGGTGTGGGGCGCGCTTCGACTCCTCCCCGCACCACTCACGGCACTGCTGCTGCTGATGTTGGTTAAACCAAGTCTGGCGTTGGCAGGGCTGGCCCTTGGGCTTCATCACAGTGGTGTGATGGGACGGGTGCTGATGGACGAGATCCGCAGCACGGGCATGGGTTCTGCTCAAACACTGAAATCCTGCGGCGCATCCTCCCGCGTCAGCTGGCTCTACGGCCCCCTGGCTGATGTCAGCCGCTCTTACCTCACCTATGCGACTTATCGAATGGATGTGATCCTGCGCGACACCGCGATCATCGGACTCGTCGGCGGGGCAGGCCTTGGCTGGCAGCTGATGGAAGCCCTCAGTTCCTTTCACTGGTGGTTGGTGCTCTGGATTGTGCTGATGTCTGCCGTGCTGACACTGCTGGGCGAGAGTTTGGGGGAACGTCTTCAGGGGTGCTGGAACAGCCGAGCCATGGCGTTATGAGCGGTGCAAACGACGCCCCTCGTCAGTTGATCATTCTTGGGGACAGCGGTGTGCATGGCTGGGGCGACCGTGAAGAGGGCGGTTGGTGTCAGAGGCTGCGCATGCGCTGGATGAATCTCCCAGGAGCACCAGTGGTCTATCCACTGGGCGTGCGTGGAGATGGTTTGGAACGTGTCGCGTCCCGTTGGCGCAGCGAGTGGTCCTGTCGCGGCGAACTGCGCCGCCAGACACCTGGCGGTCTTCTGCTCAGTGTCGGGCTGAATGACACCGCAAGAGTTGGGCGGGTGGACGGCAGACCGCAGCTGGATGTGGATGCCTTTTCCTTCGGCATGGGTCAGCTGCTCAGTGAGATGACGCGGGAAATCCAGGTGTTTGTTCTTGGTCTCACCGCTGTCGATGAACCCGTCATGCCCTTCGCCGGCTGTCTCTGGTACAGCAATGAGCAGATCAAGGCAACGGAAGCCGCCATGGCAGAACAGTGTCGCGAAGCTGACGTGCCCTTCCTCCCCGTGCATCAGGAGATGCAGGGGGAGCACGACTGGTTGACCTGGATGGAACCCGACGGGCTTCATCTCAATTCCGAAGGACACCGCTGGCTGGACCAGCGCCTGGATCAGTGGGCGCCGTTACGCCAATGGGCCGGACTCGCTCCACTTAACACATCAACACCTATCAAGATGTAAACGCCACTCACAGCGGCGACTAATGTGTGGCTCTCCTGACATTGGTGATCAGATTTGGGACCTGACCGCTCTGCAGAACGCGCTTCCGGCCAACACCCTGCCCAGCGCAAAACCACGCTCAAGTGGGACGACAACGGTGAACTGACTGCCGTTGATATGGCACGGATTATTGACAGGCTCACCCAGCCGGAGCTGCGACGCTGCGATCTTGACCCGTCCTGAGCATCAACTCGGCGCCATCGCCTGCTTTGCGGACTGGTAGAAGCTCAGATCGATGTCAGAGCGTCCTTCTGAATTCGCCATCGCCTCAACGCGTTTGCGGACTGCAGGACGCACGAAGAAAGGAACATCTTTTTTGAGGGCTGCCAGGGCATCTGGTTGCCAGTCCATCCGTCCAAAACCGTTGCTCCCATACTCCGGCACGAAAGTGCCGAATTGCGGCACCAAAGGGCCGACCGGTTGAAAGCGAAGCATTGAACCGTTGGATCAGTTGCACTGATCCCTTGATTTCACAACGTCACCTGCGCCAGGAATCCCGCCGCGTGCTGCCCCCCTGCATTGCGCGGCGCAATCAACAGGTGCTTGAACACCTCGGTCTGGCCCACTGCGCAGCCCGTCGCCAACAGCAACGCGGGCCTGAAGAATTTGACGACCTCATTCAGGAGTCGCGGTTTGGGTTGATTCGAGGTCTTGATCTGTTTGATCCACAACGGGGCATCCGACCCAGCAGCTATCTCCTTTCTCGAGCCACAGGTCAGATCCTTCATTACCGCCGCGATCGATCTCGAACGATCCGAATTCCCTGGAGGTTGCGGGATCTGTACGCCGCAGGGAAGAAGATTCAACGCGATCGCGAACAGAACCAGGAACCTGCCCTCAGTGATCAGGCTCTTGCCGCAGAACTGTCTGTACGCCCTGAACGGTGGGCCGCTGCCGTTCAGAGCCATGGGGCTAGCCAGGTCTTCGACCTGAGTGCCAGCCATATGGAACCAACACAACCTTGCGAGGACGATGAGCAACTGAGCTGGCTGAAGAGCGTGATGCACCAGCTGGAGGGCACGCCAGGCATGGTTGTACAGGCCCACTTGATCGAACGCAAGAGCATCAAAGACCTCTCTGAAGCCTTGAACTGCAGCCGTGCCTCCTTGCGGATTCATCTGAAAGTGGGACTGAAGCTCCTGAGGCAATGGGCCCAGCGCGATGGTCTGATGCCTATCCAGACAAGCTGATCAAAGCGCCATCAGCAGCATGGCCAGGAGAGCGGCCAGCAGGGTCTGGAGAGCATTGACCAGCTCATTGCTCAACCAGGCCACGCGATCCTGCACCAGGGCGCCAAGCAGGCTTTCGGCAAGGGTGGCCAGCAGACCAACCACCATCACCAGCCCAGCCAAGGGCCAAGAGGGAAGCAGCTGAAGCGCCAGCATCACGAGGGTCATCACAATGCTGCCGACGGCACTCGCCAGGGTTCCCTCGAGGCTGATGGCCCCCTCCGTTCCCGGCGGAACCGGGCGCAGGCTAGTGATCAAAACCGTGCTGCGACCGAAGCGTTTGCCGATCTCGCTGCCAAAGGTATCGGCGAGCTTGGCGGCGAAACTTGCGGCAAAACCAACCATCAGCAGCGCGCGGGGCTCGACACCGGCACCGATGAGCAACGCCAGGAACGCCCCAACCGCTGCCGAACCCCAGACATTTTCTGGGCCCCGCTGACCACCGCGGGCTTCGGCGAGGCCGCGGCTCTGCTTGTTCTGAAAACCGATCTTGGTGACCAGAGTTCCCAGGCTGAGATAGGCCACAACGGCAAGCCAGCCCGACCAACCAAGACAACCCCAAAGGATCGTGCCTAGCGCTGCCGCGTGAACCCAGCCACTACGGGTGAGCAAGGGTGTTCGCTGAGCCAAAGCAATCAAGACCGTGTTCATCACCAGGGCCTGAATCCAGAGTCCAGACATCACACCGTGTTGCAGTGCCCTAAGCATCTCCTGCCTTCGGGCTTGGCAGAGGGAGAATCGGGTTCGTTCGTTCTCTGGTCGACCGGATGGTGTTCAACAGAAACAAGGGCTTTTTCCTCACCCTGGATGACGCCGCCGATCCGGCCACCCTTGAGGTGCCTCAGAAAGAGGCTTCCCAGGAGAAGCAAGCAACACCTGAGTCCTCGGTAGCCACCACCACGCTGGAGGCTCCCAAGCCCACAGCCACTGCTCCTGCTCCTGCTCCTGCTCCCAAGGCTGCTCCTGCTCCCAAGGCTGCTCCTGCTCCCAAGGCTGTTGCTGAACCCAAGGGTGAAGACCGTCCTCAGTCCTCCTCTGGGATGACCACTGCGGACGCCATCGCAGCGGAACTCGCCGCAGCGGACGCATCACGTCCTGCCGTTACTTACACAACCTTCGCTCCCAGCAACCTCGCCCCAGGTGGCGGATTGCGCCAACGCAGCCGTCGTCCTGGAGCCTCGATGAAATCGTTCCGAGGCATTGCTCAGGATCTGTTCAAGAGCTGATCAGACCATCCCGCCAACGCACCAGTTCCACCACACCCGCAACCGCTGCGGTGGAACTGCGGAGGATCGTTGCCCCCATCTGAATGGGCTGAGCCCTTTCTTGAGAAAACAAACGTTGCTCTGCTGCGGTCCAACCTCCTTCCGGACCGATCACCAACCAGGTGATCTGATTTGCCTTGCCCTGTTGCGACAACCATTGGTGCAACATCGGAGATGAGCTTTCGCGCGTCACTCCCACCAGTCGCTGCCCCTCGCCATCACCCATCCATCGGGATAACTCCGCCACATCAAGGAGCTGCGGCATCCACAACCTCTCGCACTGCTCCACAGCTTCACGGACGATGACAGCCCAACGCTCCGGTCGATGTTCAGCCTGGGGAGCACAACGCTCGCAACGGAGTGGCTGAATGCGATCAATGCCAAGCTCGCAGGCCATCCGGACCACGTCATCCATCCCCCTCCGCATCAGGGCAACGGCCAAGCCAAGCTGGGGTGAAGGCGACGGCGCGATCTGCTGCGGAGTTGGGTCAACCTCAAGCAGATTGGTTTCCATGAGGGTGCCGACCAAGAGGCGACCGCAACCATCGGTGACATCCACCCGTCCACCGCACCGCAAACGCAACACCCGCCGGAGGTAGTGCTGCTCCTCTTTGTTCAGTAAGACAGCACCCTCGATCAGACGTTCCGGTGTCAGACGTTCCGGCGTCAGGAGCAAGCGTCGGTGTTCAGCCACCAACAGGGAAAACGCTGTCGGGATGCTCCTCGACGGGCCAATTTTCATTCACCCCGCCGACGACCAGCTCCTCGATCTGAACCACGTCGGAATCCAACTGGCGCAGAGCATTGATCAGCACGTCAATGGCGACACCATCTGAGGTCCCGAGATCCACCCAGCAACGGCCCCAATCCCGCTGATATTCCAGCTGGCCCATGTTGTGCATCAGGGCTGGCATCGCCGACTCAGCCCCGTCGTTGTCGTAGGCCATCCAACTCAGATCGGAACCGGCGTCATGAACCTGCATGTTCTCAGCATTGAAGCCCCCCAAACGTCCGATCACATACCAGCTGTCGAACACACCATCAACGTAATTTTGCTCCCCCTGACTGGGTGGTTCCGAAAATCGGATCCACAACCAGCAATTGAAGGGATCCACTTCACGAAAACGAATGTCCATGGGGCCATCGCGACACCTGCATCATCGTTCAAGCTGATCGCATGCTCGAGCTCTCCGGAATCAGCTATTCACCCGCAACGGCGGGTGCCCGCGTCCTCGATGGTGTTTGTTTTCAGACGCAACAGGGACGGCCACTTCTGATCGCTGGCGCCAGTGGATCGGGCAAGACGTCATTGCTGGAGATCATCAGCGGACTTGCCTCAGCAACATCCGGGAGCATCCGCTGGAACGGGAGCAAGATGAGCCGCCGGCAACTGCGCTGGCTGTGCGGCATCGTTTTCCAATTCCCAGAACGTCATTTTCTTGGTCTGAGCGTGGCCCAGGAACTGCGTTTGGGGCATCGCCGGCTCGGTCATGAGCGTGAGCAGAGCGTGCTTGCACGTGTCGGTCTCAGCCGAATCGCGACCACCACAGCACCGGAACGACTGAGCGGTGGTCAACAACGGCGTCTGGCCCTTGCCGTTCAAATCCTCCGTGGGGCTGAAGTTTTGCTGCTGGATGAACCCACAGCAGGATTGGACTGGTCAGTCCGGCGCGACGTGCTCGATCTACTCGCCAGCCTGGCCCGTGACCAAGTTCTGATCGTGGTGACCCATGAACCCGAACTCTTCCAAGACTGGGACTGCCAGCGACTGCGGTTGCAGGGCGGTCGGCTCGAGTCGATGACTACATTGCCCTGAGATTCCGAGAGGACATGGCCGACCGGCTGGTACGCGCAACAGCCGCTGCAGGCGGAATCCGGCTGGTCGCGGTCTCAACAACCAACATCGTGCGGGAGGCAAAGGAGCGCCATGGACTGTCCTTCCTGACGACCGTAATGCTCGGACGTGCGATGGCTGCTGGACTGATGCTGGCCAGTTCGATGAAGGTCCGCCATGGGCGGGTGAATCTTCGTCTTGGCTCGGACGGGCCGATCAAAGGGTTGATGGTCGATGCCGGTCGCAATGGAACCGTTCGCGGCTACGTCGGAGAGCCAGCTCTGGAACTCGACCCCATTCAAGACAAGGCAGGCCATTTCAGCTTCAACTTCAAGGAGGCCGTTGGTACTGGCTACCTCCACGTCATGCGGGACGACGGCAAAGGGGAACCCTTCAACAGCACCGTTGAGCTGGTCAGTGGAGGGATTGGAGAGGATGTTGCGTCCTATCTGCTGCACTCCGAGCAAACCCCTTCGGCTGTGTTTGTGGGAGAAAAAGTGAACACCCAAGGCATCCATGCCAGCGGGGGCCTCTTGGTGCAGATTCTGCCCAAAGCAGCAGAAGAGCCGGCCCTGGTGGAATTAATCGAACAGCGTTGCCGCGAGATTTCTGGATTCAGTCAGCGACTCGCCGACAGTGGCGACCGGCTTGAAGATCTCCTGCGGGACGTCTTCCCAGACCTTGATCCCAAACCTCTCGACGATACCGAGGCAACTCAGGAGCTTCGTTTCTTCTGTCCCTGCAGTCGAGAACGCAGCAAAGCAGCGTTGCTCCTGCTCGGCAGAGATGAACTCACCGATATGCGTGACAGAGATGGGGGTGCAGAACTGACCTGTCACTTCTGCAACAACCGGTATGACGTCAGCGCTGCGGAACTGCAGGAGCTGATTGATGTGCTGCCGGCAGCTGCTTGAGCATTAGGCCAGAAAAAGTGCTGCAGCCCAGAGCGACAGGCCAGCAGGCAGGGCCTGAATCTGAAGAGGACTGAGTGCGAGCTGGTCGAAAGCAGTGGGGGACAGCGCCAGATTCAAGAGTGAACCTGCCGCTAAGCCGATGCTGAGCACCAGCAACGTCCAGCCCAGGGAGGCAAGAGGACGACGACCGCGGCGAATTTGGCTGAGAAACACACCGATCGTGGCCAGCGCGAGAACAAGCTGAATGCTGGCGGGTGAGATCGCAAGCAAAGCAACGCCGATGATCCCGGCAATGATTCGAACCGAACGTCCCTGGCCCTCCACAAGTGCCCAATCGGGCTTCAGGCCGGAGAGGGATTGGCTGGGATCGGGCAACCTGTTGCGAAGGTTCGCGAAGACATTGGTCATCGGAGCCTGTGCAGGCAGCGAGGGCACAGATCCTGCGGACGCCTCCCGCTCCGATGCTGTCGCTGCTGCAGCGCTGACCTGACCCTGCTGGCGATCGCGAAGACGGGCCATCAGCACGGCGTCGTAAGCCGCTTCAATCTTTGACCTGGCCTGATCATCTCCGGAGGCTTCGGCCAGACAGCGAACTTTGGCCGCTTGGACCTGATCAAAACTCGCATCACGGCTCAAGCCGAGGCGAGCGAATGGATCATCCGAACTTGCGTCAGGACCAGATTCACCAAGGGCTGCCATTGCGTCGGTCCGGTTCTTCCGATGAGCGTATCGGGGCTTGTTCAGAAGAGTGGTGCACCGTGACGAAAACCCTCGCTTCGTTCCAGTCGGCTGCGGCAGCTGAGGGCTTCAACACGGTTCATCCAGGAACGACGCTTGATCAGCGGCATCTGTGGAGGGAAGTGGTACCCCTCAAGCATCTCCACTGATTCATCATCGCCACGAAAACACACGTATTCGGTGCCACCGTCAGCATTGTTCCTCAGCAGCCAAAACGTACCCACGGGAGTTGATGTCGCAGCACGATTCTGGCGATTGGGACGCGCGGGTGTGGATGAGGTGTTCCACCCCAGGCAAAACAGCCCCTGTCAAAGACTGATCGGCTCCACTCCACTCACCACCGGGGCAACGCTGCTGAGTTCGAGGTCGGGATGATCCTCCCTGAGCTGGTTGAGATTCCACTCATTCTTGAAAAGCAAAACGGGGCGATTCCAGGCATCGCGAACGGTTTTGCAATTGAAGATCCGACCCACCTTGTCGAGTTCGGGCCATCCACCGTTGATCCAACGGGCGACCTGGAAACCCATTGGCTCCAGACGAGTTTCCACCCCATATTCATTTTCGAGCCGGTGCTGAACAACCTCGAGTTGGAGTTGTCCAACAGCAGCCAAAATCGGATCCCGCTTGCTTTCATCGGTGTCGTAAAGGATCTGCACAGCCCCCTCTTCCCGCAGCTCATTCACCCCTTTACGGAAATTTTTGAATGCCGAGGGATTCGGGTTCCGCAGCCAACTGAAAATTTCTGGACTGAAACATGGAATGCCCTCGTATTCCACTTTCGCGCCCACATAGAGCGTGTCGCCAATGGAAAACATGCCGGGGTTGTTCAGGCCGATCACATCTCCGGGATAAGCGTCTTCCACAACAGCTCGCTCCTGACCGAACAGCTTTTGGGGACGCGAAAGACGGATGGCTTTGCCTGTACGGGCATGTTTGACCGTCATGTCCTTTTCAAAACGTCCGCTGCAGACCCGGACGAAGGCCACACGGTCCCGATGCCTGGGATCCATGTTGGCCTGGAGTTTGAACACGAAGCCGCTGAACCCCTCCCGCAGCGGATCAACGAGTCCGTCGCTGCTGGATCGGGCGATCGGCCGTTGCGCCATTTCCAAAAATGCATCGAGGAAAGGGCGAACCCCGAAGTTGGTCATGGCGGAGCCGAAGAACACAGGTGTGAGCTCACCGGCGTGCACCATCTCAAGGTCCAGTTCGGCTCCTGCCGCTTCCAGCAATTCCATTTCTTCAACGGCCAGATCCAGAAGCTCCTCTTCCACGAGATCGCGCAGGGCTGGGTCATCCAGGGAAAGGCGTTGCTCGCTGGCCTGCTTGCCACGCTCAGCTCGGCTGAACAGAACCACGTCCTTACTGCGACGGTCGATCACACCGCGAAACTGCTCTCCGCTGCCGATGGGCCAGTTGACAGCCCAGGGTGTCAAATCGAGTTCTGACTCGATTTCATCGAGCAGGGAGAGCGGTTCACGCCCCGGTCGATCCATCTTGTTGATGAAAGTGAAGATCGGAATCTGGCGCATGCGGCAGACCTCGAACAGCTTCCGGGTCTGAGGCTCCAGACCTTTGGCGGCGTCCTCAAGCATCACAGCGTTATCCGCTGCAGCCAACGTGCGATAGGTGTCTTCCGAAAAATCCTGGTGACCTGGGGTGTCCAGGAGATTGATGGTGGTGGCGTCGTAATCGAACTGCAGCACCGTTGATGTGATTGAAATCCCGCGTTGCTTCTCCAGTTCCATCCAGTCGGAGGTGACCTTGCGCTGTTCACCGCGCGCCTTCACCGCACCAGCCTGCTGAATCGCACCGCCGTAGAGAAGAAGCTTCTCAGTGAGTGTTGTTTTTCCCGCATCGGGGTGGGAAATGATTGCAAAGTTGCGACGGCGATCGACTGCCGAGGCCAGAACCTCGGCCAGATCGCCATCGGTGGTCGCTTGACTGCCGGTCATCGGATTTCAGGACTCCACCAAGCCTGACACCACCAGATAACGGTCGTCCTCCTCCACCACCGTCAACCCGTTGAGCCCAACCTTGCGGAGCTCCGCGATGACCTCCTGGGGTTCGAAGGCTGCTGCCAAGGAAGCAGCGAAGTCGTGCTGCAGCACCTCCGGAGCCGACGGCAGATGCTTGATCAGAAGATCTTGGAGCTCAGCTACAGATGCTGGACGGCGCAGATCCCGATGAAAGGCCCGACAACCCGGAGCCGCCAGGTGTTGGGTCACCATCCATAGAAGATCGGGTTGATGCAGGTGATGCAGAAGGCTGTTGCTGATGATCAAATCAGCCTGTCGGGCCAAAGAGCCGTGAAGAACATCCTGAAGGGTCTGACAGAGGAACGAAATCTCCAGCTCTTGGAGCTGGGCTCGTTGGCGGGCAAGGGAGAGCATTGCTTCTGCACCGTCGATGCCGACGATCCGAGCCTGGGGAAACAGTTCGGCGAGTCGCAGGGTGATGTTGCCCGGTCCACATCCCAGATCCACCACCAATGGGTCAGGTGGCAGTGCTGATGTGCGGGCAATGAGCCTCTGGACCCCACGCACAGTGGCTTGATCGCCTGAATTGAAGTCAGCGGCTGCATAGGCCTGCACCTGATCAACACCGGTCATCAACTCAGGCTCTAGCCGCCGCTGCATCATTTGCTGCCCATTTCCAGGCCAGTTTGAACGGGACACTGTTGATGGTGGTGAAGAGACCTTGCTCCCACCATCTGTGGCGTTAGTGTTTTGGAACTTGTCCTATCCCCCCAGCACCGCACGTGACTCTCACTCCAAACCGTGTGGAGGCCTCTGCTGGAGCCGTCGCCGCGTTCGGCGACTTCCCCGCAACGGCTCCAGCTGCCAACCCGGTTTTTTATCGCACCTACAGCCGTAAGACCCCAGACGGCCGTGAAAGCTGGAGCCAGGTTGGCCAAAGAAACCTGGAAGGTCTCCGTCAGCTGGGCAACCTCAACACCGAAGAAGTTGCCCTGCTGGCACGAATGCAGGCCGAAAAGAAAGCCCTTCCTTCAGGCCGCTGGCTGTGGATTGGTGGAACCCGCTGGATTGAACAATCCGAGAACTTCTCCGGCTCCTACAACTGCACCTCCACCAATCTTGTGGACTGGCAGGCCTTCGGTCTGATGATGGACCTGGCGATGATGGGCTGCGGCACCGGCGCCATCATTGAGCCTCACTTGATCGACAGGCTTCCTGTGGTGCGCAACACCCTTGAAGTCCTCAGCGTTAGTGACATCGGCATCACTCCGACGGCCGAGCGTCAAGACGAATGCACCCACAGCATCGATGGCAACACGGTGACCATCAAGGTGGGGGACACCCGCCGGGGCTGGGTTGACAGCTACCAGCTGATGCTTGAGCTCAGCAGCGATGAACGCTTCAACGGCGGACCGGTTCAGGTTGTGGTGGACCTCAACGATGTCCGCCCCGTCGGTGAAACCCTGAAGGGCTTCGGCGGCATGGCCAATCCCGTGAAGCTGAAGGATCTCTACGGGCGTGTCGCCCGACTGCTGAACAAGGCCCAGGGCCGTCGCCTGACGTCAGTTGAGTGCTGTCTGCTTATTGACGAAGCCGCTGTCACCATCGTTGCCGGAAATATCCGTCGGAGTGCTGGCATGCGCCAGTTCGCCGCCGATGACCAGGCCGCTGCCTCATCCAAGGACAACCTCTGGCAACAGGACAAGGACGGAAACTGGCGGATTGATCCCGAGCGTGACGCGCTCCGGATGGCCAACCACACCCGCGTGTATCACACCCGTCCGAGCAAGGACGTGGTGCACGCTGCTGTAACCAAGCAGTTCCACTCTGGTGAAGGCGCCATCCAGTTCGCCCCCGAGGCCATCGCGCGTTCCAACGCCGATCTGCTCATCACCCCAGAGCTGCGCAGCGAATTCATCGAAATTTATTGCGACCAAGGTCGTGAGGAAGCTGGTCGATGGTTGGCCGACAACCACGGCCCCATCGGAACAAAGGAACTGGAGCATCGGCTCAGTCGTTACGGACTGAATCCGTGTGGAGAGATCCTGGGTACCGACTTCCACTGCAACCTCGCCGAGGTGCATCTCAACCAGATTGACCCAAGCGATGAAGAAGGTCAGGCCGACGCCTTCCGCGCTGCAGCCTTATCCGTGGCCTGTCTTCTCAACCATCGCTTTGAGGTTGAGCGTTATCGCCAGAGCCGCGAGTGGGATCCGATCGTGGGCGTCAGCTTCACAGGTCTGTTCGACTTCTTCGTGCATGCCTTCGGAACTGAATGGTTGCGTTGGTGGGAAGCAGGACGACCGGAAACTGAGGAAGGTCTTCGTTTCAAGGAGCAGGAAACCGCATACCTGAGCCGCTGGAAGGAGATCGTCAATCAAACCGTCTGGGACTACTGCGACCGTCAGGGGCTGCGACGCCCCAACCGCTGTACCACCGTTCAACCTGCTGGGACCAAGAGCCTGCTCACCGGAGCAGCCCCTGGCTGGCATCCCCCGAAAGCTCAGCGCTTCATCCGTCGGATCACGTTCCGCAAGAATGATCCAGTGGCCATGGCTTGCATGGACTACGGCTACACCGTGGTGCCGTCCCAGTCCGACAAGGACGACGACGGCCGTCTTCTGGATGATCCATTTGACCCACGCTGCACCGAATGGTTGGTGGAGATCCCCACCGAGGTGAGCTGGGCGAACCTGCCTGGAGCCGACGCCGTCGACATCAACGGCTTCAGTGCCATGGCTCAATTCGATTTCTATATGCAGGTGCAGCGGCATTACACCGCCCACAACACCTCAGCCACGATCGAATTCCGCGAGCACGAAATCGAGCCACTGGCGAATGCTCTCCATCAAGCGATGGAAAACGGTGAGGGCTACATCTCCGCGGCACTGCTGGCAAGATTTGACGCCAACGCAACCTTCCCCCGTCTTCCCTTCGAGCCCATTGATTTGGCCACCTATGAAGACATGCAAGCCGCAGTGGTGAAGCGTCGCGTCAGCAGTGATTTCTTCGAAGCGCTCCAGCGTTACGACCAAGGTGAGCTGACTGAGGCAGGCCCCGCCGGCTGTGATTCCGACAAATGTCTGCTGCCTCTGGCCAAGCCAGAGAGCTGACATCCGATCACGTCCCGATACAGTTGTCAGGTGTCCTAAGGGGCGCCTGACACCCTCTGGAGAGGTGGTCGAGTGGTTTATGGCTCTGGTCTTGAAAACCAGCGTGGGTGCAAGCCCACCGTCGGTTCGAATCCGACCCTCTCCGCTTCCTAAAGTACCTAAGCCCAGTCATTGACTGGGTTTTTTATTGCCTGGAAGTCATTCCAGGCCCTCTGAAAGGAAGCGGTGAGTCGGCCCAAGACTGGCGAAACCAATTGTTCGCTCATCACGCCTGCTCAGACGGACCTCGCGATGAGGGGAGATCGTGACAAGCACGCCACGCACACCGGTTAGCAGAACCACAGATGGGCAACAGCACCATTGGGGTCATTCAGCAGAGTCCTGTGGATCCAGTGGTTTGTTGTGCTGAGTGATCCCGTCTCAGTGCTGCGGAATATCGGTTTGCCCTGACGTCGTTTGCAGCCAATCAATCGCTTGCACGGTTCATCACAGTGCTACTGCATCTAAAGCCCAATCAACATCCCCAGAATCCGAACTGAACAGATGGGCTGACAGTGAATTGTTTGTGGCCGACGGTGATGCACCACCGGAGCGATTCGACCACGATCGCACCTTGATCGACACGAAGGTTCTTTTGACAACACCACCGAATTTCTTAAGGAAGAACGGACTTGACCCGATGCGATGCCCAGGTCAAATCACAGCTCTCGTCGGGCATCGCTCTGCCCGGCTTCCGGGTCCACTTAGCAACCCAGCCGTTCGATGATGGGACGGATTGAGCAAAACTGACGTGCCTTGGCAAGCACTTTCTCAACATCCACAAAAACATGGCGATTGCAGTGGTTTCTGTATAGCCCGAGGTTGGCGTCGCAATAAAAAACCCAGACGTTGAGCGATCGCCTGGGCCTTGGTGTTTTTCGCCTCTCTGTCATAAGTGCGGCCTGCGATGTTGCTCTGAGGGATCACTGAGAGTTTTGGTCAACTTGGGGTGGCATGAGATTGCTGGACAAACGCCCCAAGGCGAAAATGGAATCCTCAAGCAAGCCGTTCATGCCATTCATTCAGTCGGTGAGCGTGGGCAAGGGGTGCAAGGAGTTGGCAATCCACCAGCTGCTGACCAACCTCCAGCTGAACGTGCTTGCTTTGGTGCAAAGCTGATGGCTGACGACAAAATGCCCAGGGCACTCACATACACCGAGATGATGAACGAGGGTCGCCAGCATCTCGATGCTGCTGAGGGGGACTGTGAGCAAGAGCTCCAGCGCAGCAACGAAGCAGTGGAGCGAAATCCAAAAGATCTCACAACACCGCAGGAGAGTTGAGCCAGGCCCTCTTATGCGGTTGCTTTGACGACGAAAGCCATGACGAGGACTGCAATGGCGACGGTGCCACCGAAATAGGCAACGTTCGTGTGAAGTCCTTTCATGCGGCCTCTGTGGGTCGTATGAGTCTGCTGTTTTTTCTCTGGCCGATGGCTAAGGCTTAATGCCTAAATCCTTGCCAAAGAGGAAGGCCGCCCCTCCCGGTGGAGAGACGGCCTAGCTCGCTCGTTTATGCATTGCGGTCGACCTAATCAGTGAAGCTGTATCCGTGAAGCGAAATGCTTTATCGAAGAACAGTGAACTGAAAGAAAAAGGTCGAAGCGTCTGGCTTGTGGCAACCCTGGGGCCATTGGGACCAGGTGTGAAGCAGAGCTCCTACGGGGCACCTAATCACGGTGCAGAGGAGTGTCGACTGATCAGACGCACATCAGTGTCGTCACAGACGAAGTGCTCACGGTTGGGTTGAAAAGTTGGAGCAGGGGCCAAAAAAGTCAGGCTGCTTCTGGGATGTGCTCAGGTGGAGTGTCGGCCGTCATGGGCTCCTCCGATCTCGATGAACACACTCTCGTCAGTGACGGAACGCCCGGCAATCAGCTGTCGTGCTCATTGCCTTTTGGGGCCGGCCGACCGATCGTGGAGACGGCGTGCATGCCCCAGATGGGCTGAGCCAATGGGTCGGCCTGGTCAAGATCCAGTTCCTTTGGCTGTGGACGTACACATGCCTTGTGATCCATCTGATCCTGATCTGTATCTCCTTCCTTCAAAGCATCTGCTGGGAGCCATCGACCTCAGTCGCTGGGGAGTACGTGGGGCAACGCACTCCCGCACATCGAAGTCACAGTGAAGAAGTGGCCGATTTGGAAAGATGAACATCAAGAAGATCCTTCAGCTCACCAACCGATGACTCCAGACAAACCACAGCTCCTGAAGTTCAGACTGCTTGTCAAACAACTCAACCGGCCATCACGCGGTTCAGGATTTCCTGCTTCAGCAGAGCACGGTCTCGCTCCACATAGATCTCGGACATCAGCTCAGGATTCGACTTGGACCGCAGTTTGTCCAAGTGCTTTTCAAGCTTGGCCAAGATCTCTTCCGTGAGAGCGCTGGGGTTGTCTCCAAAACTGTCGTAACTGGCCAGAGAATTATCTAATTTTTTGATCAAGCGTGTGGCGGCCGACATTGAAGGCAGATGAATTCGGCTGATTTTGGGTCTTCGGAGCTTGGTAAAACCACGACGTCAGCTGGTCAACACCTCTTCAAGTTGCATGACCAAAACTCATTCCTTGATTTCTAGTGAGCCTGGCGACCCAACTCGCTGAGCGAGCACGTCCCCGCATGCGGTTCAGACCGCTACCAGGGATGGATCGCCAGCCCATCACAAGTACAAACAAACGGTTTGGTTAACTGCAGCGCATCAACAATTTGCATCGAAGGAAAACCAATTCGCCGAACAAACAGGCTTCAACCAAGCTCGCAGAGCAGGCCGCTTCCAAAGATCCACAACACAGCTCGAACAGCGACCAAGCGTCTCGAAATCAACTCCTGAGATACCCGCAAGTTGCTCGTCAGCAACTCATGAGGTACTCTTGAGACGCTTGGGCATACCCTGGGACATGATCAAAACTTCCACCCGCGAAACCCAGGTCAAGCTCACGGTCTCCGTTCCTCCAAGCCTTCACGTCCTGCTTCGGAGCTGGGCGCTGTGCGAGGGCCGAGAACTCACCAGCGTTGTGCTCCAGTGCGTGGAGCTCTCGGTGCGCCAACTCAAGAGCAATGGCTCCATTCCCAACGCAGCCATCCGTGCTTACGAAGGCGCCTGTGATGAACGCTTGGCCGTGGGGGGGCTTTGATCATGCTGATTGATCAGATGGAACAAGCTCTCCAGGCGCCAGTCATGGAAGCCGTTATTGCTCTGAGCGAAAGGGTCCAAACCCTTCAAGACAATCCCGCAGGACGGATCTACACCGCCTATCGCGCCATTGATCAAACATTGAACCTTGGCTATTGCGACAACATCGAGGCGATCTCTGAACAGCTCAGCCACTGCGATTTTGTGGTTCTCGCCAGCCGTCGTGGAACCCGTCGAGAGCAGCGGTTGCTGCTACTCACCCTCAAGGAAATTGGGATCAAAAGCAGCTACAGCGAGAACTGCTTCAGCGCTTCAACCAACACCCTGAGTCACCTCAGACACCTTGGCTGGCCGCTTGGGAGCTTGAAACAACGCGTCAATTCAACCAACATGCGCAAACGCTTCAACTGTGATCGCTGATCCAGGAGCGACAGCGTTGAACCACAGACGCCACCACTGCCGGGTCGGCCGCAACGTCATCATTTGAATCCATCGCCCGATACAGATCAGCAACCGCCCAGGCTTTGGATGCTGCATCGTCAAGGTGTCGCGGGATGAGATGCAGGTGAAGGTGCTGGGCTCCCTCTCCAAACGCGATGGCATAGACGCGCTGACATCCGGTGATCTGCTTCACGAGATGGCTTGCATCCCTTACAGCACGGCCCCAATCGGCGGCTTCTTCCTCAGAAAAATCCACGGGCCCCGCACAGTGGCGCAGGGAATCCAACAGAAGCCAGCCGGGGAGGGGTGCTGGATCGGGGTGGTGGCGCAACAACCAGAAGCCAGATCGTTGAATCTCGAAACGCTCTCGGGCGACGGGGTCGGCATGCAGTCGACAGATGGCGCAGTTTTCCACAAACAAGTTGCTCAACGGCGCACAACACCGCGACCGTTGCCAATCAAACCGAAATCAATGATCAGTCCGATCAAGACAACCAAAAGTCCGCTGAATGAAGACACCCCTCCAAACGACGCCACAGCCCAGCAATAGCCCAGGGTTGTTGTGGGTAAAAACAGCAAGCCAAGAACAGGGAGCACTGGGTTGGGAACACTGGTGCCGCTAAATGGCTGCAGAACAAAGCTGCTGTTGACGAACCACATCAAGACCAGAACGAGGCGTGGTGCAAGCAGGCCAATCGCCGCCAAGAGACACATCAAGGTGAACAGACGCTGAGACATCCATAGCGACGTGACAACGGCACGACAGCGTCGCCACCAGAAGATTCAGGTTTCCAGGGAACAATTCATCGCCAACTCGAAAGGAACGGAAGCTGCCGGTAGCGTCAGCAGAGTGCTGGAGAGCGTCGCAAGGTCGTCGGGTTGCGTCATCTCGGCAGCCTTCACCGCCGTCACCGCACCAGCCATCTCGGTGTTAACCCAACTCGGGCAAATTGCGGTCACACGAATCCCCTCCTCCCACCCTTCATTGCGGATGCTCTGGCAGAGGCCCATCAAGGCAAATTTGCTGACGGGATAGCCCGCCATCCTGCCCTTGACCCGCTTACCACTCATCGACACCAAAACCTGAATTCGGCCACGGCCACTGGAGACCAAACTGGGCCAGGTCGCCCGAGTCAGCCACCAGGGGCCCATCACATTGACCGACCAAAGTTCATCAAGGTCGTGCTCTTCTCCATCGGAAAAAAGCAGTGGTGTGCGATGCAAAATCCCAGCACAGTGGATCAGAGTGTCGATCTGGCCCCACTGGGTGACAGTGGCATCAACCCATTCCTGAGCGCTCCCCGGATCCTTGGCGTCATAAGAGTGAACAGCGACACGGTCGATATCAAGATCTGTACCCAAGAGTGCATCTGGGTTTCGCAATCCGAGGCTGAGACGATGACCATCATTGAGTAGTCGCTCCGCAATGGAACGACCGATGCCACGACTGGCTCCGGTAAGCAAAACCGTACGTTGCATCAGGACTGATTGACGAGTCGATTGAGCAGAGACTCCGACGTTGAAGCATCCACCAGGAGAGAGCGATTCAGCTCCGAAATGAAACCTGACGAGACACTGTCATCCAGAAACCTCAGCAAGCTGTCGAAGTAGCCGTTCACATTGAGCATGCCGATGGGTTTGGCATGAAAGCGAAGCTGTGCCCAGGTCAGCGCCTCAAACAACTCTTCGAGTGTTCCAAGACCACCGGGCATAGCAATGACCCCATCGGCCAGGTCCAACATCCGTGCCTTGCGCTCGTGCATCGAGCCAACGACATCCAGACGCGTCAAACCCGTGTGCACGACTTCATCGAGGACCAATGGATCAGGGATCACACCAATCACCTCACCACCAGAAGCAAGAGCAGCATCTGCAACAGCCCCCATCAAGCCAATCCGAGCGCCGCCATAAATCAGAGAGATTCCCTGAGACGCGAGCAATGCCCCCAACTCATGGGCAGCAGCCATGAACAAGCCGGAATTGCCACAACGGGAGCCGCAATAGACAGCGATGCTCTTCACGGCTGAAGGACCACCCAAGCATTCAGTCGAATCAACAAGGTACAGCGGGCAAGAGAATGCTGAGGGGCCATGACCAGCAGCGACTTGGGAGAGTCCCTGTGGGATGGCGCGCAACCCAACACAAGCTCACTCATAGCGTCCGACGCGGCGCTGAAGCGGCAACCTGCGGAAAATAGTTTCGGGGTCTTGTTCGTATCAAGCAACGACTTACAAGCGTCCCTTGAATAAGATCTAAACCATCCTCAGCCAATGGTTTCAGAACACCAAACAGAATCCAGGAATTAAAGAACAACGCCATGAGGAATTCAGAAAGGGAGAACGAAGACCAGCCCTTCAGGAATAGATCAAACGGATGAAATAATCATCAACCAATCAATGGTTTCTTTCCTATTGCTAAAAGCAAATGGCATCATACGCGATGCAACTGCATCATCTACTCTACAAAGGAATATCAAACCGATAAGCGCAAGTGCTTGCTTTCATTTAGCACCCTGCATTTGGAGAATACATAAGATCCAATAAGATTGAAAAAGGTCAACACTTGAGAAGTCATGCAAGATCAAAGGATGAACGAGAAGTCACCCAAGGGCATGCAAAGCATGGCCGAGCCAGGAAGTGCCCACACCATGGGGCAGGGCTTGTACGGGTAATACGAAATTCAAACCAACACAAAGGGTCCAAAGCCATTGATCTCACTACTAAGGTGCGGACCCAAGAAAGAGTAAACAATGGCGATTCAATATTCACCTATCGAAAGACTTGAATTCGGCTTGCGATGGGAGTGTGCCCGATGTGCTTACTTCGAGCAAATGGGGTGGAAAAGCAGAGTAACGGAATTGAATGCAAGGATTGATCAGATTCAATATGACTTAAATCAAATTTATTCAGATAGTTAACATTGGCAAGCAACAGATGAAGGCTTCGCACCCATCGGGATCAATTGGCGACCATCTGGAGCGAGAATTGAAGACGCGAGTTGCATGGAACGATGACTTCGACGCGCCTTGAACTGCTGAGCCGCCATCGGCTTCGTGACCCAGGGCTCGGCCTGAATGAACCCTCCGGGCTGACGTTGAATCGTGATGGATCCGCGCTCTACACCGTCAGTGATGACACCAAGGCGATTTTTCGCCTGGATCTCAAGGGCAGAGTATCGGTGGCCGACTCATTCTTCATCGGTCTCGACGACCTGGAGGGCATTGCCATCCGCCGCGAGGACAGCGAGCTGCTCGTCGTCCAGGAGGCAACCAATTCAGTCGTCTTGGTTGATCTCAAGACACGCCGTGAACACTCTCGACGGCCCCTCTCAGCCATGGGCAACTACGCCACCATTGCGCACCATTTCCCAGACCCTCCTGACAACAACGGATTGGAGGGAATCACCGTGAACACCAGCAACGACCACGTGTTTGTGGTCAAAGAGCGACGTCCGGGTCTGCTCATCGAACTTGATCCCTCTCTGACGACCATCCTTTCAACAAGGGTGCTGCAAGCCAGCCAGGGCTTCACCCACCCAAAACTGAAAGCCGACAAGCTGGATTTTTCTGGACTGAGTTTCGACAGCAGAAACGACACCCTCTGGATTGCAAGCGACAAAGGCCAGTGCCTGTTCCAATACGACTGGACGCGTGATGCTGTTCTCCAGCGCCTTGATCTCACCATCAATACGGGAAACAAGGACAAGCTGATCCGCAAAGCGGAGGGTGTTGCCTTTGATCCACAACGAAAGAGGATGTACGTGGTGAGCGATCGTGATGCCGATCTCTACGTCTACAAAGTCCATGACGACAGCTGAACGGCGCAGGATCTTGATCACCGGTGCCAGCAGCGGGATCGGTCTTGAGGCGGCAAAGATTCTGCTGGCTCGTGGAGATGAGCTGACCATTCTTTGCCGCAATGCGGAGCGGTCCGAGCAAACCCGAGCGGCATTATCTGAATCCGTTCAGACCTGCGTTGCTGATCTGGCTGACCTTGCGTCCGTGGCCAAGGCGATTGAAGTGCTCCATCAAGAGCAAACATCATTCGATGCTTTGGTGCTGAACGCAGGGTTGCAATATGCCGGACATCGTTCACCCCGTTGGAGTCGACAGGGGATTGAACTCACCTTTGCGGTGAACCATCTGGCCCACCAGTTCCTCGTTGAAGGACTCAGAGATCAAGCCCAAGCCATCGTCATCACCGCCTCTGAGGTGCACAACCCGTCAACTGGAGGTGGACGGGTCGGCCAGCCTGCAGGTCTTGGCACGTTGCAGGGCATTCACCAGGGAGCAGGGGCAGCCATGGTGGACGGCATCAGCCCTTTCAATGCTGATAAGGCCTACAAGGACAGCAAGCTCTGCAATCTGCTGTTGGCCAAGGAGATTCATCGTCAAAGCCCAGGACTACCTGTCGTGGCATGGAGTCCTGGGCTGGTGATTCCTCGGACATCAGACGGTTTTTTCAGGAGTAGTCGCCAAGCCAATCCACTCGGGCAAGCTCTGTTCGGGTTTGTTGCCAGAGATGTTTTGAAGTTGACGGAACGTGTTGAACAGGCCGGAGGTCTTTTGGTTCAGCTCATCGACGAAGCGCCCAACCGGCCTGGATTCACCTACTGGAGCAACGGGTTGCTGGGTCCTGGTCGACATCAATTCAGCCCAACTGAACCGTCCCAAGACGCATCCGACGGCAACAAGGCGACAACGCTCTGGACGTTGTCATCCAAGCTGATCAAAGCATCACTTTCGACATCAAGCTGACATTCAGTTCCATAGAACGACCCAGATACAAGACATACAGCTATCATTCAAATTAAATTCTTGCATCAATCAACTCTACGCCTGTTCAACGCCTAAACAACAGGGAATCATGCCTCTGCATACAGAAACTTTTTCGCAACTACAAAATATCTGCATCCATAAAAACTAATTCATACCCTGGCTATCAAATTTATAAACACGATTGAGAATTACACTAATGTTCACATACAGATCATCCAATCCAAATGATTTTGCACGTTTGAGCATGCTTTGATAAACAAAATCTATCAACGCTTGGTCTAAAAAGTCTTCGGGCACATTCAACACCAGATCGAGTCTTGCCTTGTTATCGACAACGCTCACATTGCTATACATCAAACGAGCCTTTGACCAAAATCTCGGGTTGTTCTGAGCTATCGCAACGCGTTTAAGTTGACCAGCTTTGAAGCGACCAAACTCAGCATCCATCTCCTGCCGCACGCTGAAATCGTGCAATGCAGAGGACAACGGCAGACTCAGCAATCCAAGCAAACCCAGCCAGGCCAGAAGATTGCGCCAACACGTGCGAAATGAGCCATACGGCTGCAGCAAAAACACCACAAGGCTGGTGACCGTGATGCCGATCAGGTTTGTCACAAAGAGCAGAAACGAGCCCTCCGCGATCTGATTGGTCAGGCCTGCCACCGTTCCACGACCAAAAACAGCCACCATTTCCGAGCCGAGGGTGAGGCCAATGCCGCTGACGCACAGAGGAGGAACAAGGGCAACAGCAATCGCCACACCAGCAATGGAGTTCGACAATTGTTTGCGGGTCATCGAAAACGACCCGGCAACAGCAGCAGCTATGGCAATTCCGAGATCGATCAGGTTCGGAGAAGTGCGTCCGGTGATTTCCGACTGCACATGGCTGATGCCAAGCCCCCAACTGATCAGCGAAGCGGTTCCGATCACAGCCATCACCCCAAAGCTGATCCTGACGGCAGAACGTCGGATCAATGTCCCGTCACTGACCGCCAAACCAAAGGCCAAGCTGAGAATGGGGTCCATCAGCGGGGCGACGATCATGGCCCCAATCACGACGGCCGTGCTGTTGGAGATCAACCCAAGGGTGTCAATCACCGCTGAACTGATCAGAAGGATGAAAAAAACCAGCGAAGGTTGGACGATTTGATCCGAGCTTCATAGAGCTCAGTTCGCGGGACACGATTTTCAAGATGGAGCGCCCAATACCCCGAGAGGGTCTCCAACACTTGCCCCAGCACCTTGAGCGTCTCCAGGACTCACGTTTCTGAATTGTGCACAGAGTTCGAAACTGCGCAGCAGACTTCACGACGATCACCAACAAGAGATGACGGGAGTTCTGGCGGCCCTCGGAGCGGCCATGGCCTGGACGGGAGCCAGTGCACTCTGGCGTTCATTGACGGGTCGGATGACGGCGATCCGGCTCAATGCCATGAAAAACGGCCTGGCGAGCCTGCTGTTTCTGCCGGTTCTGCTCACACTTCCGATGGACAACGGCGGATGGGCCGTAGTGCTGCTGTTGATCAGCGGCTTGGTCGGCATTGCAGCCGGAGACAGTTTTTACCTCGGAGCCTTACGGCGACTGGGCACCCGACGCACCCTCACCGTTGAAGCCAGCGGACCAGTGCTGGCAAGCATCGCTGGGGTCGTTGTGATGGGGGACAGCTTGAGCTCGAGGACCTGGCTCGGGGCGATCCTGGTGTCGGGCGCGGTGGTCCTGATCGCACTGCAGGCCAACGAAACAGGCTGCTCGAAGCAGGGAGGCAAGGGCAGCGAACTGAGCACTGGCCTCGTGTTCGCCCTGACGGCGGTGGTCTGTGGCCTGAGCGGAGCCTTTCTTGCCCGTCATGTGCTGGTCACCACTGACCTGACCCCACTGCAGACGGCAGCCATCCGTTTGCTGGGGGGATGGATTGGACTTCTCCCTCTCTTGAGAGGGATCCGGGGCAGGGTGGCCATCACACGACGCGAGCAATTCAGGCTCGTGGTGGCCACCGTGATTGGCACCAACGCAGGCATCCTGTTGCAGCAAGTCGTGTTGCAGACCATGCCCGTTGGAGAGGGGGTCACACTGATGGCGACGGCGCCGGTGATGGCACTTTTTGTGGGCCGAATGGAGGGTGACCCGATTCAGCTCTCTGGCGTGGCAGCTGCAGTGCTGGCCTTGGCCGGTGTGGCTTGCACAAGCCTCTGAAGACTGCTTTCCACAGCCGAAGCCGCGGAGTTGTTCAACGCCAGCACGACCAAATCCGCACCGCAGCCGGCCTCAGGCCTCCAGGCATGGCTGGGGGCGACTTCAAACCAACTGTTCAAGCGAGGGCCAACCATTTGGACCTGGAGAGGGAGCGTTTTGTCCTGTAACCAGACACGCCCTTTCAGTCGAACGACCTGCTGATCCCTCACAAGCTTGGGCAAAAGCTGCTCAAGGGCCTGGCGATCCAGAGAGCCTTCGACACGCACATTGCTGCCGACCATCGCGACATGGCTGTGGTCGTGATGATCGTGGTCGTGGTGGTGATCGTGATCGTGATCGTGCTGGGCCTGGTGGTCCAGTCCCAGTACAACGGATGTCTCCACCTGCCCCTGAGAGACAGGAAGCAGTGCGGTTCCTGCGCGCACTTTGTCTTTAATTCGCTCCCGTACATCAGCCATCGCCGATGCTTCAAGACGATCGGCCCGACTGATCAAAACCAGATCGGCGGCATGGAGTTGATCCTCAAATAATTCGTCGATGGCTGTGAGGTGATCCAAGCTGGGGTCCTCTGCACGCTGCCGCTCCAGAGCATCAGGGTCAGCCACAGGACTGCCCTGAGCCAGGGCCTCGCCATCCACCAGCGTCACCACACCATTCACATGGACTTGGCTGCGGATGGCGGGCCAATCCAAGGCCTGAAGCAGGGGCCGTGGCAAGGCCAGACCGCTGGTTTCAACAACGATTCCATCCAGCTGATCCGCCCGCTCCAGCAGCTTCTCCATCGTCGGCAGGAAGTCATCCTGAACCGTGCAACAGAGGCAGCCGTTGTTCAGCTCCACCAGACGGCCGTCCAGATCTTCGTCAGGACAGAAGCCGCAACTGCGGATCAAATCACCATCAAGCCCCACACTGCCGAATTCATTGACCATGACCGCCAGACGCTGACCACCACGGGTGAGCAAATGGCGCAGCACTGTGGTCTTACCGGCCCCAAGAAACCCAGTGATCACGGTCACCGGTAGACGCTTTGGCATGACGATTAAGGGCGACAGCCCAGGCTCTCACGAGTGGAGACACCACTGATCGGATTGGAGCCATCAGCCCTGGCGCAAAGGGCCCGCTGCTGAGGCAGATCAATCACGGCGTTGGTGAAATCAGCACCATCGATCTGCGCGTCGGTAAAACGGCTTTGCATCATCATCGCGTTGGTGAAGTTGGCACCACGCAGATCGGCGCCCTCGAAGTGACTGGCAAAGCCGACGACATCGGAGAGATCGGCATCGCGCAGGTCGGCGCCCTGAAGTTGAGAGGTGTTGATCACAGCTCCCCGCAGATCTGTACCACTGAGATTCACGTCACGAAGATCGGCCTTGAGGAACTCTTTCTCCTTGAGATCGAGGCCGTGCATGTCGGAGCTGATCTCCTGAACTGCAAACTGTCCACGGAGTTCCGGAGCCGTGATCGCCTGCGCTGATTCAGGCCAGACAACAGTGATCAATCCCAGAAGGATCACCGCCAGCAGCGAGGCCATACGTCGAAAGGCGCCCATGAAACCGGTAATTTGAGCAATCACGTTATGGCAATCACCAACGGAGCGAGTCGATATGGCCATGAGCCTGCGGGTGGTGGTTCCACCCCATCCCCTGATCGGTCATTGGCTGACGATGCTGCGGCACCGGGAAACCCCACCGGCCCTCTATGCCACTGCACTGCAGGAACTGGGCCGTTGGCTCACCTACGAAGCCCTGCGGGACTGGTTGCCCCATCGTCGCGACACGGTGCCCGGAATGGAGGGAGACACCGAGGGAACCATCGTTGAGGCTTCTGTGCCGCTGATCGCGATCCCGGTTCTTCCGGGCGGCCTTGAGCTGTGGCAAGGAGGACGATCGGTGCTTCCAGATGCATCTCTTTGTTTGGGGACATGCCCGCAGGAGATTGAGGCCAACGCGGGGGTGATTCTCTTTGTTGATCAGATCCGCGATGGCCAGGCCACGCTCAAGCTCCTGCAGGGGTTGCAAGACAAGGGTGTTGAGGGCCGGCGGCTGCGTTTGATCACCGCGTTGTGTGCCAGTCCGGGGCTGAAGCTGCTGGGAGAAACGATTCCCGACCTCACGCTGCACACCGCTTGCATCGACGAAGGTCTTGGGGAACAAGGCGAGATTCGTCCGGGCATCGGTGACCCTGTGCGAAGGCTCAACCTCAGACATTGAGAGCGTGACTAACCTTCGGGAAGGTTGATCGCACCCATGGCCCACCAGCACGACACGGGCTCCGGCACTCTGGTAACGCTGGTCACCGGAGCAGTGCTCGGTGCAGCTGGTCTGGCCTGGTGGCTCTTGAATGAAGCCGACAGGCGCAGGCACTACGGCGTTCAGAAATCGATGTTGCATGCGCCGAGGATGCAGGACGGCTCAGAGGTTCTCAACAGCTCACCCAACGGTCACCTCGAGGAACGGGTTGAAAAACTGAACGCTGAAATCGCCCGCGTTCGCGCCCAACTCGAGGGTCTCGGTAGCGAAGGATGAGCGCTCGGTAGGTTGGCTTGATCGCCACTGGTCCGCTCCGTTCCATGCTTCGCTCCGACGCCGTCACCAAGGGGATTCAGCGGTCTCCCAACCGGGCCATGCTTCGGGCCGTTGGATTTGGAGACAGTGATTTTGGCAAGCCGATCCTGGGCATTGCCAACGGCTACAGCACCATCACCCCCTGCAATGTGGGGCTGAATGACCTGTCCAAACGGGCTGAAGAAGCAGCCCGGAAGGCCGGAGGCATGCCTCAGATGTTTGGAACCATCACCGTGAGTGATGGCATTTCCATGGGCACCGAAGGGATGAAGTACTCCCTGGTGAGTCGGGAGGTGATTGCCGACGCCATCGAAACGGCCTGCAACGGGCAGAGCATGGATGGCGTGCTGGCTGTTGGTGGCTGCGACAAAAACATGCCAGGCGCGATGCTGGCCATGGCACGGATGAACATTCCTTCGGTGTTCGTCTACGGCGGCACGATCAAGCCGGGCAAGCTTGGCGGTTGTGATCTCACCGTCGTGAGCGCTTTTGAAGCCGTCGGCCAGCTGACCAGCGGCAAGATCGATGAAGCGCAGCTCACCGCAGTTGAAAAAAATGCCTGCCCAGGTGCTGGCAGTTGCGGCGGCATGTTCACCGCCAACACCATGAGCGCCGCCATCGAAACGATGGGACTCAGCCTCCCCTACAGCTCAACGATGGCAGCGGAGGACGAGGAAAAAGCCGACAGTGCCGCTCGCTCCGCTGAAGTGCTGGTGGACGCGGTAAAAGCAAACATCCGCCCCCTCGATCTGCTCACCAAAGAGGCCTTTGAAAACGCCATCAGCGTGATCATGGCTGTGGGTGGCTCCACCAATGCCGTGCTCCACCTGCTGGCCATTGCCCGCACGGCAGGCGTTGACCTGAGCATTGACGACTTCGAACGAATCCGTCAGCGCGTGCCGGTGATCTGCGACCTCAAGCCAAGCGGTCGCTACGTGACCGTCGATCTGCACAATGCCGGCGGTATCCCCCAGGTGATGAAGCTGTTGCTCGATGCCGGACTGCTGCATGGGGACTGCCGCACGGTGGAAGGAAAAAGCTTGAAGGAGCTTTTGGCGGACGTTCCTTCACAGCCCTCCTCAGGCCAGGACGTGATCCGGCCGCTGAGCAACCCCATGTACGCCAAGGGACACCTGGCGATCCTCAAGGGCAACCTGGCGACAGAAGGCAGCGTGGCCAAGATCAGCGGTGTGAAAACGCCTGTGCTCACTGGACCAGCACGGGTGTTCGAAAGCGAGGAAGACTGCCTGGCTGCCATCCTCGACAAGCAGATCAAGGCCGGTGACGTGGTCGTCGTCCGCTACGAGGGGCCCGTCGGTGGACCTGGCATGCGGGAAATGCTGGCTCCCACCTCAGCGATCGTGGGACAAGGCCTTGGGGACAAGGTCGCTCTGATCACCGATGGGCGCTTCAGCGGTGGCACCTACGGCCTCGTTGTGGGCCACGTTGCTCCGGAGGCCGCCGTCGGAGGAACCATCGGTCTGGTTCAGGAAGGCGACAGCATCACCGTCGATGCCGACCAACTGCTGCTTCAACTGAACGTGGATGAGGCCGAACTGGAGCGTCGTCGTGCGGGTTGGACCAAACCGCAACCGCGCTATCGGAACGGAATTCTCGGCAAATACGCACGGCTCGTCTCCAGCTCGAGTCGAGGCGCCACAACCGATCACGACGACTGAGTCAAACGGCAGGTTGCACCAAAGCCCTTAAGCGTCGACCCAGCGCCTCCAAAGGAGTGGCATCCTGCGGCGCCGAGCAACGTTGGCCCGAGGCGCCATCCATCCAGACCGGATGTCGCCCGTGCCAGAGCATTGGGCGTTCGGGTTGATCCCACCAGCTGAGCATCAGATTGATTTCATCACCACTCCGATAAATCTCCAGCTCAAGATCGTGATCGGGATGGCGCTGGCCATCGCCATCCCGGCTTTCAATCCGCACATGAAGGTCATCGAGTTGCTCAGGAGCGGAGGGGTCAATCAAGACCACCGCATGGCTCCAGGGCTTGAGACAAACATCGGCCGCCTTGGCGATCAACACCAGAAGGTCCATCGGTTTAGGGCAAGGCGCGGATGGATCGAATCAGCATTCGTATGGAGCCGGGGCGGAAGCCTGGATTGAGATCGCCCGCACCGCCGAACTTGGAATGCAGTACCTGAATGCGCGTGATGCCACTGGGATCGAAGCGCAGCGGCAAACCAACTGGCTTGGCACGCACCGTGGGCCTGAGATCGGTGAAGGGCACGACCAAGCGGGTCACCCCATTTGGATCAGTTGCAGCATCAACGACCCAGCGCAGACCACCAGGAATCAACTCGGTAAGCCCCATCGCCCCATCCCGGCAACCGATGGCAATCTTCAGGGTTCGGCCCTCTCCCTCAACATCCAGCTGCAAAGCGGAGAAAGGAGACAGGTCGAGCGGGGGCTGCAGGCGGGGCGATCGACAGCTGACAAAACCGCCACCGGTTTCCACCAAATCCCCCTCGAGCAAAAGTCCCTCCGGGGAGACATGACATCCGGCGCGGGATCGGCCGCCCATGATGGTGTCATTCAAGCTGGCCCAGTCAGCGAAATCGCTGCCCTGGAAAAGAATCTGTTCAGAGGCCGGCGGCTGCATCCTGATCAGCAAGGACCAGCACATCACTAGCAGGCTGAACCAGCCGTGCGGGAGTGCGATCGGCGGACTCTGAAGGATCCAGCAGTCGCCGCAGGGCTTCCTGCTTGCCGGCCCCACTCACCAGAAAAATCACTTGTCGGGCGGCACTGAGCACAGGAGCCGTCAAGGTGATGCGATCCAACCCCTTTCCTCGACCAATGGTTGTCCAGCGATCCACCACCGCTGGAGCTTCCGTACCGGGAAAAAGGGATGCGGTGTGACCATCGTCGCCAAGCCCAAGCAACATCACATCGAACACGGGAGGAACCCCCGAGCAAAGCTGGGAAACCTGTTCAGCAAAGGCAAGCGCACTGGCCTCCGGGCTCTCAAGTTCCACCGTGGGCACCGGGTGAAAGGCAGCAGAAGATCCAGGCCCAGGGGCAAGCAGGGTGCGCCGAAGCATGCCCGCATTACTGGATTCATCTTCGGCAGCAACCCAACGCTCGTCACCGAGCACCACATCCACCCGATCCCAGGGCAGCCTCTCCTGACCAAGCAGTGAATAGGCACTGGCAGGGGTACTGCCACCAGAGAGTGCAATCTGGCAGCGATCCCGTTGATCCAGAGCAAGATCGATCTGGGCAGCGATTGTTTCGGCAGCCCGGCGGGCAAGGTCCTGAGGATCCCTCGCCCGCTCGACGCGGTAGTTCGTCATAGCTGACCGCTCAGCTGAGCCATTCGGTGTGGAACGTTCCCTCCTTGTCGACCCGTTGATAGGTGTGGGACCCGAAACAGTCGCGCATCGCCTGAACCAGGTTCTGGGGAAGGCGACCTGAGCGGTAGCTGTTGATGTAGTCGAGGGTGCTGCTGAAGCAGGGAACCGGAATGCCAGCTTCGGCAGCACCGGCAACCACCTTGGCCAGGCCGGGGAGACGGCGGTTGATCTGCTCGGCGAACCAAGGATCCACCATCAGGTTGGGCAGTTGGGGATCAGCGTCAAAGGCATCCTGAATCCGCTTGAGCAGGCGCGCGCGAATGATGCAGCCGCCTTTCCAGATCTGAGCGATGGAAGGCATATGGAGCTCATAGTCGAGATCCTGGGACGCAATGCGGAGCAGTTCCATGCCCTGGGCATAACTGGCGATGCAGCTCAGCACCGTGGCATCCATCAACGGAGACATGGCATCGTCAGGCGTCCCCAGATCAAAGTCCTTGATTGCTGGGCCCTTGAGGATGGATTCAGCCGCCATCCGTTGGGGCCTCATGGAGCTCATCACACGCGCATTGAGCGATGCATAGATGGTGGGAACCGAGGCACCCATCTGCAGTGCAGTCACCACAGTCCAGAGGCCCGTCCCCTTCTGGCCAGCCTGATCCGTGATTTTCTCGACCAGATCGGTTCCATCTTCAGGATCCTTGGTGCGCAGACACACCTCCGTGATCTCCACCAGGTAGGACGACAACTCCTCAGTGGCATTCCATTGACCGAGAACATCAGCCATCTGCACACCGGTCATTCCCTTGACCCGCTTCATCAGGTCGTAGCCCTCGGCAAGGATCTGCTCGATGCCGTACTCGATGCCGTTGTGGACCGTCTTGACCAGATGACCTGATCCACCGGGGCCGATATAGGTGACACAGGGGCCATCCTCGACCTGTGCCGCCATCTTGTTCACGAGGCTCTCGATGGCCTCATAGGAGGCTTTCGTCCCCCCGGGCATCATGCTTGGCCCCTCCAAGGCGCCTTTTGCACCACCGGAGACACCCATGCCGATGAAGCCAAAACTCTTACTTTCGAGCTGCTTCACCCGGCGTTCGGTGTCGTGATAATCAGAGTTACCACCATCAATCAGCAGATCTCCTTCTTCCAGATAGGGAGAAAGCTGATCCACCACAGCATCAACTGCAGGGCCCGCCTTCACCATCATCAAAATCCGGCGGGGGCGTTCAAGTTTGCCGACGAAGTCTTCAAGATCCGTGGCGCCCTGGATGTTCTTCTCCCTGCCGCGACCATTGAGGAAGTCTTCAGTCTTCGCATAGGTGCGGTTGTAGACAACGCTGGAGAAGCCATTGCGCTCCGCATTGAGGACGAGGTTTTCCCCCATCACGCCGAGACCGATGAGGCCGAAGTGAGACTTGGACATGGTCTGGAGGACCACTGACAACTGTGCTCAGTGTGTTGAGGCCGGACCGCTTCGACCGCAAATCACCCAAGTTATGTCAGGAATGGGCCATCAGATTTCGGGGCAGATGGCCTTCCTGACAAGGGTTCAAATCAACGATCAGATCACTGTGCCATCGGGAATGGTGGCGTTTTTCTGAACAACCACAATGCCGTTGCGGATGTAGAAGCCCCGATCCGAACGATCAGCTTCTTCGACGTTGTCCTTATTAATGATGGAAACACCGGAACCGATGCGGGTGTTCTTGTCGAGGATGGCGCGTTTCACAGTGGTGCCCTTACCCACACCAAGGGGGATACCTCCGCGCTCTTGAAGCACAGCACGCTCTTCACTCGATTCAAAGAAATCAGAGCCCATCACCAGCGTGTCCTGAAGGACGACATCACTTTCGATGCGACTGCGCACACCAAGAACACAGTGGTGGATGCTGCAGGACTTCAAAATGGAGCCCTCTCCGACGATCGAATTTGTGATTTGAGCGTCCACAAGTTTGCTGGGGGGCAAATAACGGGGACGGGTGTAGATGGGGAACTTCTCGTCGTAAAAGCTGAAGGGAGGCTTCGGTTGTTGCGTTAGCGCCAGATTCGCTTCATAGAAGGCACCGATGGTGCCGATATCTTCCCAGTAATCGTCAAACACATAACTCTGAAGATTGTCGCCCCTCGCGAGAGCCTCAGGAATGACTTCCTTGCCGAAATCCTTGTGGCCGGGATGCTTATCGAGCAAGTCAAACAGGGTTTGACGGCTGAAGACGTAAATGCCCATCGATGCCAGATAGGGCCTCTCCTTCGCGGAGTCAGCACTCAGACCGAAGCGTGAGGTGTCAACAGCCATCTCGACGAGTGAATCCCCTTTTGGCTTCTCACGGAACTCCTTGATGGTGCCGTTTTCATCCGTGCGCATCAGGCCAAAGGCTTCCGCCTGCTTGGCATCAACAGGAAGAGCGGCAACAGTGAGGTCCGCGCCTGTGCGGCGGTGATGCTCAATGAAGCGGCTGTAATCCATCCGGTAGAGCTGGTCACCGGAGAGGATCAGATATTCATCAACATCCCACTCCTGAAAGAGCCATTGGTATTTGCGTACAGCATCGGCGGTGCCCCCAAACCAAGAGGGGCTGTCCGGTGTCTGCTGGGCCGCGAGCACCTCAACGAAACCTCCACCAAAGGTATTACTGAGGTTGTAGGTCTGGCTCAGATGACGATTGAGAGACGCACTATTGAACTGCGTCATCACGTACATCTTGTTGATGTCGGAATTGATGCAGTTGCTGATCGGGATATCAATCAGACGGTATTTGCCAGCCAAAGGGACAGCCGGCTTAGCGCGCATTTTGGTGAGCGGATACAGGCGCGTACCAGCACCTCCGCCCAGAATGATGGCCAAAACCCGCTTCATGCCGTTATCCCAAATCGGCGTTGCCGCAAGAACTTACCGGAGTTTTTGGCTTCAGAACCGTCTTCGAGAAGAATCAGTAGAGATTACTGGGATTCAGTTCGCGACTGAACGGCTCAGCAGCTCAAGAGGCCCCCAAATCGAACAGTCGTTCCACGATCCGAAGCGCCTGCTGACGATCCTGCCGTGTCTGCGGAGCCCGCAGCTGAGTGACTGGCGTGTGGAGGATCTTGTTGATGATCCCCTTGCTCAAGGCCTCAACCACCTTGCGCTCTCGGGCTGAAAAATCAGGCCCCATCCTGCTAAGGGCCTTCTGCAGTTCCTCCGAGCGGATCGATTCCATCGACGAACGCAGATGGTTGATCGTCGGCACTGCCTCGAGGCTGTCCCACCATTCCAGGAACTGCTGCGCTTCCTGCTGAAGCAACTGCTCAGCCTCTCGCGCGATGGCTTGGCGAGCTTCCTGATTGCGGGCGACGACCTCCTGAAGATCATCCACATCGTGGGATTCAACCCCATCAACATCGGCCGCATCGGCAGCGATGTTGCGTGGCACCCCAATATCAATCAGGCGAAGCTTGCTGCGACGGTTCAGTGGAGCCAGCCGGGACGCATCAATGATCGGGTCATCCGCAGCGGTACTGGTAAACACCAGGGAACAAGTGCTCAGGTACTGATCCAGATCGGAGAGGGGCCTGCACTGAACAGGAAGATCAGGAAAATCTGCTGAAAGCTGTTCGGCACGCTCGACGGTGCGATTCAGCAGCACCACCCCTGAAGCACCTTTGGCCTGCAAGTGCTGCAGCAGCAGACGGCTCATGCGCCCTGCACCAACCACAGCGATCTGCTCACTTTCCAGGGTGACCAGTTGATCCAGACCGCGGGATTGACCCAGCTTGAGCTGGGCAAGCTCAACGGCCGCTGAACTGATGGAAACGGCTCCCGTTCCAAGGTTGGTCTCACTGCGGACCCGTTTGCCAGTGGTGACAGCCTGGGTTAGCAGGCGATTCAGAATCGGGCCAAGGGATTTGTGCTCCTGCCCGAGCCGCATCATTTTTTTGACCTGGGAGAGGATCTGACCTTCTCCCAACACGAGGCTGTCGAGGCCTGCTGCCACCCGCATCAGGTGGTCGACAGCGTCTTCGTGGTGAAAGCTGAACAGGTGAGGGGTCAGTTCACCGGTCTCAAGGCCGGAATGGCTGCTGAGAAAGTCGCTGACAGCAGATACGCCGAGGTCGGGGTTCCGAACCAGGGTGTAAATCTCAAGGCGATTGCAGGTGCTGAGGATCGATGCCTCGAGCACCTGCTCATTGCCGCGGAGGGATTGAAGGGACGTCTCCATGGTCTGCTCAGGAATGCTGAGCCGTTCCCGGATCTCCACCGGTGCCGTGCGATGACTGAGGCCGACGACGGAGATATGCATGAAGACGTTCCTCTCAACCAGTTAGTGACGATCAGCTCAGAGCGATGCTCTGGGCGCCGTCTTTGATGTGCACGGTGTTGGTGAAGCGGCAGGTGTTGTCCAAGTTGCTAATCACCAGGCTGCTAGTGCGGGTGCAGTCCTTTTCGAACTTAACGCCATTGAAGAGCAGACCATCAGTGATGCCGCTTCCAGCGAAACAAACATGCTCGCCACAGGCCAGCTCCTCTGCTTCGTAGACCTTGTCGGGATCGCTGATGCCCATCTCAGAGAGACGCGCCAGGTTGCCCTCTTTGGTCATGTCAGCCCATTCGGAGGTCTGAGCCACAGCCGGGTCGTACACCAGTTGACCCTGGAAGTGACCACCAAGAGCGCGCATGGCAGCGGCGGAGATGACACCTTCAGGGGCAGCACCAATGCCCATCAGGCAGTGAGTTCCGGTGCCAGCGAAACCGCAGGCGATGGCGGCTTGAACATCACCATCAGAGATGGGTTGGATGCGCGCACCGGTGGCACGGATCTCAGCGATCAGATCCTTATGACGGGCCCGATCCATTACCACGATGTTCAGCTCGTCGACGGGGAGACCCAGGCACTCGCTGAGGATCTTGATGTTTTCAGTGGCCGATTTGCGGATGTCCACCTTGCCCTTGGCAGCCGGAGGAGCAGCCAGCTTCTTCATGTAGAAGTCGGGGGCGTTGAACAGACCACCGCGATCGGAAGCGGCAAGAACAGCCATCGAGCCGCGCTGGTTGAAGGCGCAAAGGTTGGTGCCTTCGCAAGGGTCAACAGCAAAATCCACGCCAGGACCATTGCCAGTACCGACCTCTTCTCCGATGTAGAGCATGGGAGCCTCGTCGCGTTCGCCCTCACCGATGACGATGCGACCTTGCATTTGAATTTGATTCATGCGCTTGCGCATGGCATCAACAGCCAATGCATCCGCTTCATCCTTCAGACCTTTGCCGGAGAGCGTGGCGGAAGCGATGGCGGCTTGCTCGACGATCTCGAGAATTTCCTGAATGAGGGTCTGATCCACGGGACTCCGGATGGGGTGGGACGGGTTGGCGAGATCTCCTGGACGGGCAGTTTGCCGCCGCCGCAGTGGATCTCGACGTCTGAGCGCGGCTCACTGTATCAGTGGTTGCAGGAGTCCCTAAAATCACTCGGCATTTCGCGCTCCACTTCCATGAGCACCAAGCCCCTGGTGATCTCGCCGTCGATCCTTTCGGCTGACTTCGCACGCCTCGGCGAAGAGGTGAAAGCCGTGGACGAAGCAGGGGCGGATTGGATCCATGTGGATGTGATGGACGGGCGCTTTGTTCCCAACATCACCATTGGGCCCCTGATTGTTGAAGCGCTGCGTCCGGTGACCCAGAAACCCCTGGACGTTCACCTGATGATTGTTGAACCGGAGAAGTACGTCCCCGACTTCGCCAAGGCCGGTGCAGACATCATTTCGGTGCAGGTTGAGGCTTGCCCACACCTGCATCGCAACCTCGCTCAGATCAAAGACCTGGGCAAAAAAGCAGGCGCGGTGCTCAATCCCTCGACTTCCCTCGACACCCTCGAGTACTGCCTTGAGCTTTGCGATCTGGTGTTGATCATGAGTGTCAACCCCGGTTTCGGCGGCCAAAGCTTCATCGAAAGCCAGGTACAAAAAATTCGCGACCTGCGCCGCATGTGCGACGAAAAAGGTCTTGATCCCTGGATCGAAGTGGATGGTGGCATCAAGGGTGCCAATGCCTGGAAAGTGATCGAGGCAGGGGCCAACGCAATTGTTTCCGGCTCAGGGGTGTTCAACCAACCTGATTACGCTGAAGCCATCAAAGGCATCAGGAACAGCAGCAGCAAAGAAGCTGTACTTGCCTGATTTTCAATCAGTTTGCACGAATGAACGAAGCCCGGCATTGAAGCCGGGCTTTTTTGTAGGTTCTTTTGATCACGACAAGAACCAACGATGAAGACACTGGAACTAGAGACAACTGGCCACCACTTCATGACACAAGGAAATTTCTAAAGGGAGCAAAGCCTTTCCAAGAAATCGTCATCCTGATCAGAGTTCCATTGCAGCCGTGGTGCAACTCGGAATCACACTTGGGCAAATCAACAGAATTGGCCTGCTGGGTATTTTGATGTGAAAAGCACTATTGAGCCATGGCAACAGGCTGGCATCGAATTCAACGTCAATCAAGCGCACTCGAAAGCATCACAATCAATAGGGATCACTGGCGAATAACGCAACAGTGGAACCACAGCAATCGCGGCAAAGAGCATGATGCGAACGCTTTAGGCCTCGAATCACGAGAACAATCAAACGGATGGACTGATAGAACGCACAATCGTTAATCTGAAGCGGAGCCATTAGGCCACACAATTTTCACCATCATTCAGAGAGAGAAGGTCAACAGAGCACCACGCATCCGTGCAACCATGGAGCAGTTTCATGATCTTCAAAGAATTCATGGCCACGCTGCTGCAAACGCAGTGGCGATAATTGCCGCATGAATCATGAAGTCAAGCTGGTTGCAGCATTTCTCACCCTCAATGCTGGTGTGATCGCGTTAGCCATTGCTGGGTATTCCAAGGGTGGAATGAACCTTGGCGCCGTTATTCAACATTTGAGTCAATGAACCCAGCTCGATGCTGCCTACCAAGCTCGAGATGATCAGCAATACGGCTAACCCTTCAGCCATCGACTTCAGAGTCAACAGACCATTAACGAAGTAGCCGTGTCACCCCTAGCCAACAGATTCAATCGATGAAAGAGAAGAAAGGCAGTGGCCCACCACTGCCTTTCCGTTGATAACACCGTTTCGAATCAAAATTCCAGTCCCTCCCACAAGCGAACGAGCAGGATCCTTCAGCATCGAGGTGATGGACCCCAGAGAACGCAAGGGCCGTCGGCGCTTCTCAAGCACAAATGCAAATCCAATCTGTTCAGGGCGCCCGATGGCAATGGGCCGATGAGCTGATGTTTAGAACTTGAAGAAGGCTCAGAGTGGAAGCGGGCAGATCACAAGGTCACTCCCTGTCCGTCCTTCGCCTGTCGCACAGATGACCTACCAGTGGCTCAAAGCTGCACGCAGGATCGGCAAAAGCCTGGGATTACCAGGCAATACAGACCTGCCGCAAGGGCAAGAGACGGAGTATCAAGTGATTTGCGGCGTCGCTGGATGTGTCATCAAGAAGACGGCCATCCGACGTGGCTCCCTGGTCGGCACGCTTGAGTCGAAATACGGATGATGAAATGAACCCACCTGAGGGATGGTGAAAGGGTCGAAGTCGGAGGCGTCCAATGTGTGACGACGGTCCAACTCAGCAGGCACTAGAAGCTGCCTGACTGGCCTGACAAGCCAACAGCCAGACGCTTCGTTCAGCTTCAAAGAACGCCAACAAGGTTTAGGCCATCCCTCTGGCAGGGGTGGCCTTCCTTTTTGTCAGACGGTCGGAACTCGACAAGTTCACTTCCTACGATCAAATCTGCCTGAGTGGGTTAGCGGGGCTGGCCTTGAGGGCCAACCAGGCTGAAGCAAGCGGGGTGAGATTCATAAGTTGGGGGAGGCGTCGTCAGAGTTTGATCACCCGTTCCAGAGATGTGATCTGCTGAGAAGGGAAATGATGGATTGCCAGGAAAAAGTCGGACGCATCACATGCATTGAATGAACGTGAAACTTGAGCAATGTTGAACAAGTGATTGGAAAAATATTGTTCTATTTCAATCTTTAGCTCCATCTATCCGATTGATGCCACGAACAATGCTCGGCCTTATTCCTGGAAGACCCTGCAGGATCAAGCAATATTATGAGGACAGAGGAGTCAAAGCAAACAGTGATATACATCGCAGTGCTGAGCTCTGTTCTTGCGTCGCCATGGATGTCGAGATCGGAGGGAAGAATCCACCCAACGGACAGGGCGACACTCTCTAAACAGCCGATATTCATTTCGCGCATGTGGATCCGAGCCGAGCACAGTGAAGGGATTCACATTCAATGCCAGCATCTTCGTTCAACAGCTTCGGGCTCGCGTGTGGCCTCAGCTCTTGAGTGACTCCTAGGCAACTCTCCATAACGTCGGATGCCATGGCGAAATTGAGAGAACACATCAGATTTCGCCAAAGAGAGCTAGCGCACCAAGGATTTATTGATCGTGTTTGCTCTTGATTAATGCAGAGAGCACAAGGCACACCAAGATATGACCAAAAAAAGGGGCAAGGCACCACCCTTGCCCTCCAGCGCACGGTTCTCTGCGACCGTACAATTTCAATTATGTATCTCCTCGCTACAAATGCAACCGGTGCTTCGACTCATCGGTTGGTTTGTTCACGCAAAAGCAAAGGTTCTTGAGATGAGCGCATCGACATAGTGGAAAATATGTCCTAATTTGTCTAAACTTTTACCTCCAAGCTTCTTGAAGCCAAAGGTCTAACCTTCTCTACATGCGGTTCCTCATGGATCGGCAAAGGTGATCGCAAGCTGTCCTACAAAGCAGTTGTCCAAGGAAACGGCAACCTTCTGATCGGCAAGGCATACACCGCCATGCTGGAACTCAACCCCGGTGACGAATACGATCAAGTTGGGCAAGAAGCAGATCCGTTTGGTTCCTGTCGGGGGTGCTGAAGAAGAGGAGTGAGTCTCGACCTCAACTCAACCGCAGGCACTCCTTAAGGGGGAGCCTTTTTGATGCCTCACTCAGGATCCTTCTTACACTGGTTGAAGCAGAACACCAAACCAATGTCTCGCCGGACTACTGCCATTGCTGCAGCATTGTCTGTGCTTGCATTTGGGTCTCCGTTGATTACTGGTTGTACGAACCCATTGGGAATTCAGTATTTCAATCAAGGAGTAGAGAAATACAAGGCTGACAATTACCAAGGAGCAATCGAGGATTACACGAAGGCAATAGAGATCAACCCTCAGGATGCTGATTCCTACTATAATCGTGGCATTACTAAGTATGATTTAGAAGATTATCAAGGAGCAATTGCTGATTACACGAAGGCAATAGAGATTGATCCCAAACAAGCCCTTGCCTACGACAATCGTGGCGTTACCAAGGGCGCATTAAAGGATTACCAAGGTTCTATTCATGATTACACGAAGGCACTAGAAATAAACCCTAAGTCTACTAATGCCTATTACAATCGTGCGACTGCAAAGTATCACCTAGCAGATTATCAAGGAGCAATTTCTGATTACACGAAGATAATAGAGATTGATCCTAAACAAGCTCGTGCCTACAGAAATCGTGGTGAGCTGAAACTGAAGGGATTAGAAGATTATGAAGGAGCAATTTCTGATTTAAACAACGCAATAGAGATTGACCCGAAGGATTCTATTGCCTACAATCTTCGTGGCTATGCAAAGGTTAACTTAGAAGATCTTCACGGGTCTATTGATGATTGGAGCAAGGTGATAGATATTAATCCGCAGGATTCTGAGGCCTACCGCAATCGCGGCGCTTCAAAGGAATTAGCAAATGATCTTGAGGGTGCATGTCAGGATTGGAGAAAATCAGCAGATTTAGGATTTAAAAAAGCTGCTGAATGGGTGACGAATCAGTGTTAAATGAAGTTCACATCAGGCACCAATGATCCATGAGATTCAAAACCTTCCTCAAGCTCTCAGTTCTTGTCGCTTATCAGCTGTTCAGTCTTTACATTGTCTTGTTCGGAGGGATGTGGATAGGTTGGTCGTGCAAGGAGAGCTAAGACATATGCGAGGACATGTCTTTTTGGTGGTATGTCGGTAATCTTGTGACCACGATTATATTTCACACATACTTGGCATTTAGAGTTGGCAGATCTAGAAAACGATTAGGTCATTCTCCACGCACATGGGAACAACAGGAGTGATCGACTCCCCATAAAGACAAACCCCTCTGGAAGACCTCCAGGGGGGTCTTCTTATGTCCGGCAGATCCAGACATTAAAATAGGGCTCCCTAACCGGGAACCCTCCAGTAACGATGATCCCTTTTATCTAACTTCCGTTAGCAGTACAACCAAACAAATCAAACACGAAAAACTTTTGTATAACCACCCACCAAAGAACCATCCATAACCAGGAGCCCTTACTATTACTGCGATTTGAGGTCTATAGAAGCAGGTATAGAAACGGTTCCTTTGGTCTCCTCAGATATTAGGCATAGGTGTGGAAGCGGGAGGGGACCCCCAATCGGACTTATCGGCAGGCATGAAGAAAGACGCCCCCTGTGGTCAGCGCCTAAGCAAAGGCATGAAAGTCCCCATTTATACTGATGTAAGTCGATAACTGACCTGGTGCCACTCCAGGTAAGTCGTCTAGTTGGTTTGCAACCTGTTGGATGTTCCCAGGTGCAATGACTGTTGTTGCAACGTCACCCCAGGTTGCTCTGAGGAACCGCTTTGCGTTGCTGGTATCTACCTGGATGTAGAGGGTATCAGAAGTGTTCTCACCACTTGTCAAGTTACTGACCTGGGTATTCCTAGCGTTGACATTGACCAGCACGGAATCCCTTCCAATTGCGAAATACTCAACCTTGTTAATCTTGGCTTGACGGTCGAGATTGGAAGTGACAAGCGTCGTTTGACCGTCGATGGGGTCTTGAACCAAGTACTGGATTCGCCTCCGAGTGTGATCCTCGTTAAGGATGTCAAGATTGTTCTTCGCGATCCATTTCTTGGTGAATCGCATGGACTGAACAAAAGACATGCCCATTGATTTGTGGATATGCCAATCCTCATTGCCTCTCGTCCGCTGTACATCACTAATAGGAGAGAGTCTGGTGAGAGTTCTATGAAAGCGTCACTTCTCGCAGCAACCACAATTGCCCATGAAGTACCCCATGGTCTAAATGGAGCATGGGCATACGGTGTTGCCACCGCTAGGTCGAAGTCAAGGGATATAGAAACCGGTTAATCCAGTCATACCAAGCGACTAGAAGAACCACCCATAACTGTGCAAGCCGATGCCCAGCAGGTTGACGCCGATGTAACAAACAGCGATCACCACAAGCCCAACAACGGCAACAAGCGCAGGGCGACGTCCCTGCCAGCCGCGACTCAGGCGGGTGTGCAGATAGGCCGCGTAAACCAACCAGCAGATCAAAGCCCAGGTTTCCTTGGGATCCCAACTCCAGTAACTTCCCCAGGCTTCATTGGCCCAAACCGCACCACTCACGATGCCGACGGTGAGCATCAGAAAACCAACCGTGATCGTGCGATAGCTCAGGCTGTCGATTTGTTCCGTGGTGCTCAGCTGCACCGATTGCAGGGCAACAGAACCACCATTCGTTACAGAGGCAGCCTGCCGAAATCCACCACTGCCGATGGAACTGCTGCGCAGCTCCAGAGCCTGGCCGCGATCCGTAACCAACACCGCCAGTGAGAGAAGAGATCCCACAAGCAAGGCCGCATAACTGACCATGATCACGCTCACGTGCATCACCAGCCAGCTGGAACGCAGAGCAGGCACCAAGGGAGCCGCAGACTGCAACTGGTCTGGCAAAGCAAAGCTGGCGAAGGCGATACAACCGAGCCCCATCGGTGTAGCCGCTGCCGCCACGATCGGTGAAGGCCAGGCCCGCTCCACCAACAGCTGGGTAAGCGTGCAGGCCCAGGCCAAGAAGCAGAGCGATTCGTAGAGATTGCTGATCGGGAAGTGCCCGGATTGCCACCAGCGCAGGACCAACTGTGCGGTGAACAGCAGGTTGGCGACGGCAACCAACAGGCGCACCAATCCTCCACGGGACTGGCTCGACACTGCCCAGAAGGCCAGAGGCATGGCCACTAGCAGCAACACAAAGCCAGCAAAACCGAGGCTGGTGACCAGCTCAAAAGGCGTGTTCAACCCAGCATTTCACAAAGACATGGCGATTCTGCCTTGGAAGATCAGCGACTGGCCTGTTTCAGCAACAGACCACCCGCCCCCAAAAACAACACCACAGGCAGCCATGCCGCCATCACAGGAGGCAGTGTGCCCTTGACCCCCAGCGAACTGAAGCTGAAGCCGATCACGTAGTAGACAGCGATGATCCCAAGGGTCAGCACAAACGAGAAGCTTCTGCTGCTTCGGTAACTGGGCTGCGCGCCGAGGGTGGCTCCAAACAGACCAAACACCAGGCAGGCCATCGGAACCGTGAATTTCTCCTGGATCCGCACACGGATCTTGCGGGCTTCCTTGATGCTGCCGGCTTCCTCATAGAGCTGCTGAGCCTGCAAAGCCTCGCCAACGGTCATGTTGACGGCATCCTTCTCAATCCCCGCTAGGCGCACCGGACCTGAGCCAAGGGGATAAACGTAACGATCGAAATCGGCCTTCGTTGAGCTGCCATTGGCGGCCAAGGTGAGAATTTGGCCGTCCAAAAAGTCCCAGCTGGCTTGAGCTTCATTCCAGATAGCCCGATCGGCCCGCAACATCTGGGTGAAACCTGATCGGGTGAAATCCAGGACAGTCACATCCACCATTTCACCGTCCTGGAACTTCCTCGAATAGAAGAGTTGATTCAGGCCCTTCCCATCCTCTTCACCTTCAGAATCGAAGCGGGTCCCGAATCGGGGATAAATAATGTCGCGTCCTGTCTCACTGGCGAGGGATCGACCCAGAGCCCGCTTCAGGGTGACCTCTGCATAGCGTTGCGTACGAGGCACCACCACGTCGTTGAGAACGAACGTGAACAGCGTCATCACCATCGAGAGGGCGAGGGCCGCACTGATCATTCGCACCGTGGTGATGCCAAGGCTGCGCAGGGCGGTGAGTTCACTGTTCGCTGAAAGGCGGGTGAACACAAACAGCGACGCCATCAGGGTTCCGATCGGAACAGAGAAGGCCAGCCAACGCGGAATGCTGAACAACAGAACCTGAACGGCGATCGTGATCGGCAGGTTCTTGTCGACCATCTGCCGCACCAGCTCAAACATGACGCCGCCCGTAAGCAGCAGCAATGTGAACAGGGCAATAAAGAACAGCAGCGGACCCAGAAGCTCCTTCAGCAACCAGCGATCCAGGAGATCCAGCCGCATCCAGGTGGCCCGTTTCAGACGATCCAAAATCACAGCTGGAATCCCTCCCCGAGGTAGTAACGACGTACCTGGGGATCAGCCGCGACCTCATCGGAGCATCCGGCAGCCAACACCGCACCATCGTTGAGGATGTAAGCGCGATCTGTGGTGGCCAACGTTTCGCGCACGTTGTGATCGGTAATCAGGATGCCCATTCCCCGTGAACGAAGGCCCTCAATCAACAACTGAAGATCCGCCACCGCCAGGGGATCGACGCCGGCAAAGGGTTCATCCAAAAGCAGATATGTCGGACCATTCGCACCAGAAGCAAGCGCCCGGGCCACCTCACAACGGCGACGTTCACCCCCGGAGAGTTGGAAGCCACGGCGGTTCATGAACGCGGTGAGGTGAAAGTCTTCAATCAGCTGCTGGCGCCGATCCCGGCGTTGTTCCGCACTGAGATCGGTTTGTTCAAGGGCGATGTCCAGATTTTCACGCACCGTGAGATGGCGAAAAACACTGGCCTCCTGCGGGAGATACCCCACACCAAGACGGGCCCTCTCCGGCATGGGAAGGTCGGTGACCCGCTGTCCGTTAACGATGACGTCGCCCTGATCAGGCGAAAGTAGACCGATCACCAGATTGAAGGTGGTGGTTTTACCGGCTCCATTCGGTCCGAGCAGCCCCACGACCTCGCCTGGGGAGAGCTCCAGATCCAAGCCCTTCACCAGCTGACGCCCACCCAGCGTGATGGAAACATTCGATAGTTCCAGGGTCATGGGACCACCGGGGTTGTCTCTGGAGCTTCATCCAGCACTGGCTGGCTGGGTTGAAGCGACCATTGACTGAACACCTGCTGGCCGGGGAGGGGACGGGCGATGGCCCGTCCATCCTCCAGCAGATAGGTAAAGCGATCAGCACGGAGCAGGTTGCCGTCGGCCTGGATCACATCCACATCACCACTCAGCACAATCCGATCTTCTTCCGTGAAGTACTGGGCCTGACGACTCGTGGCCACCAGGCCGCGATCGGCATGCACCAAGCGAACATTGCCGCTGGCGGTGATCACACCCGTGTTGTTATCGGCGGATTGAAGATCAGATTCGATCGTGATCACACCTGCTTCGGCAGCTTGCTGGGCCTGTGCAGGGAACAGTGAGCAAAATGCGGCCAGAAGAGGCAGAAACAGAAGAAGGCCCCCTGAACGGAGCATCGCCTTGGCTGCCACGCAATCAATCCACAGTTCGTTGAGATTACCGGCGCTTCAGCGCTGCAACTGCAGAACAGGGACAGTGCATGACTCGGGATCCCCATCCTGCTGAAGCGCTTCAAGACGTTGTCGCGTCGCACGGCACAACGCCTCAAGGTTCAGGCCCAGGTCAGGCGTTCCCGGTCGTTTCAGACGACCTAGGGCTTCACCGAAAAGGATGGTTGCGCCGCGCCGGTTGCCTCGCTGCAGATGCAACTGCGCCACAGCGACCTGCAGGATCCCCTGCAGGCTGCGCCGCTCCGGGTCAGCCGTTTCATGCCAGAGCTCCTCAAACAGATCGTGGGCGGCATACCACTCACCGGCATTGAAGAGCTCGATGCCCTGCTGAAAGCGGGGATCCGACTGGGGCATCAGCGCTTGGCCTTCGCAGGCTTCTTGCCGGGAAGCTTGCGCAGACGAATCGATTCAGGTGTCACTTCGAGCATCTCATCGGGTCCGATGTATTCCAGAGCCCGTTCCAGGGTCATCTGAACCGGCGCTTGCAGCGTGTCCAGTTCCTCAGCACCGGCAGAGCGCATGTTGGTGAGCTGCTTGGTCTTGCAGACGTTGATCTCAAGATCCTGAGGTCGGTTGTATTCACCGATGATCATTCCCTTGTAGACCTTTGTGCCGGGGCTGATGAAGAACTGGCCACGATCCTCGGCGTTCTTCAAGGCATAGAAGGTGGCTGTGCCCTCTTCAAAAGCAATCAAAACACCGTTCCGACGGGTGTCGAATTCACCCATCATCGGGCGGTATTCGTAGAAGGAATGGCTCATGATTCCTTCGCCACGGGTGGCCCGAATGAATTCACCACGGAAACCAATCAGACCACGGGAGGGAACGATGAATTCCAGCTGGGTGCGGCCATCGGCGCTGGTTTCCATGTTCTGCATTTCGCCCTTGCGGGTGCCCAGTTTTTCGATGCAGCTTCCAACCGCGGGTTCAGGAACATCCATCACCAGGGTTTCCACCGGCTCACAGGGGGTGCCATCGATGGTGCGGTAAATCACCTGAGGCTGAGACACCTGGAACTCATAGCCCTCACGACGCATGGTCTCGATCAGGATGCCGAGGTGGAGCTCGCCGCGACCACTCACGGAGAAACGGTCCGGTGAATCGGTGTCTTCGACACGCAGGGCCACATTGGTGAGCAACTCACGCTGCAAGCGGTCACGCACCTGACGGCTGGTGACGAACTTGCCTTCCTTGCCTGCAAACGGGGAATCGTTGACGACGAAGGTCATCTGCAAGGTGGGCTCATCCACCTTGATCAGCGGCAGAGCCGTGGGTTCATCCGGGCAGGCGATCGTTTCGCCGATATTGACGTCGTCAAAACCAGCCACGGCCACCAGGTCTCCGGCGGAGGCCTCTTCAATCTCGACACGCTGGAGGCCTTCGAAGCCCAGCAGCTTGCTGATACGGCCCTTCTTCACGGAGCCGTCGTCCTTGATCAGAGCAGCGCTCTGACCTTGTTTGATTTTTCCGTTGTGAACCCGACCAATGATGATCCGGCCGAGAAAGTCGGAATAATCAAGCGTGGTGATTTGCAGCTGGAGAGGCTTCTCGGGGTCACCAACCGGAGGCGGAACGTGGCGCAGGATGGCGTCGAACAGCGGGCGCATGTTGTCGCTGTCGGTCTTCATGTCCGGCTTCGCGAAGCCTCCGAGACCACTGCCGAACAAATAGGGGAAATCGCATTGATCGTCGTCAGCGCCCAGTTCGATGAACAGATCGAGCACCTTGTCGACGGCGGTCTCTGGATCCACCCGTGCACGGTCGATCTTGTTGACGAACACAATCGGACGAAGCCCTTGCTCGAGGGCCTTCTTCAGCACAAAGCGGGTCTGGGGCATGGGCCCCTCGTTGGCGTCGACGATCAACAGACAACCGTCCACCATCCCAAGCACCCGCTCCACCTCGCCGCCGAAGTCAGCGTGGCCTGGGGTGTCAACGATGTTGATCCGGGTCTCGTTGTAGGTGACCGCGGTGTTTTTCGACAGGATCGTGATACCTCGCTCACGCTCCAGATCGTTGGAGTCCATCACACAGGTGGGCACCGCTTCGTTGTCGCGGAAAATCCCTGACTGCGCCAACAGCGAGTCGACCAGAGTCGTCTTGCCGTGGTCAACGTGGGCGATGATCGCGATGTTGCGGATCGCCTTGCTGTTGGCGCTCATGCGGGCTAACCGTAAGAAATTGTGAAGAACGCCAAAGGCGCAGTGCGACAGGTTATCTCAACGTGAGATTCGACTGGTGCGCTCAGGACCCTTGATCCGCAGGCTGCCGCGGGTGACGCCGAGCTGATGGTGGATCCGCTCCTGGGACCAGACGTCCTGGGTGGCCATCCGACCCGCCAGGGCCTCGGCGTAGAGGCCTACACGTCGGCGCGTGGCATTGGCATCCTCGTCGAGAAGCTCAAGCCGAATCCTGCGCACACCTGCCCGCAGCAGAGACGGCAGCGCCTCCACGCCGGATTGCGCCGTGCCATTGAAAAGCGTGTTGCGACAGCCCAGATCGGCACGGAGGGGATGTTCCACTCCGCTGCGATCCTTCAGGGTCACGTGGTGGGTCTCACAGGGACGACCGCAGTCGGTGTGGTCCTTTCCGTCGGACAGAAACGCACAGAACAGGCAATGCTCCATGTGAAACAGGGGCATGTGCTGATGCAAGGTGACCTCCAGCAGAGCTGGATCAACAGCAGCCGCTAGATCCAAAAGTTGCTGAAGGTTGAGGTCGTAACTGGCTGTGAGCCGCTGCAGCTTCCAGTGGTCTCGGTACCAATGAAAACTCAGGGGATTGGCGGTATTCAGGGAAAAATCGCCAATGCAGGGGGCCAGGGGGGTCAACACCTCCAGTTGATCGGCATTCCGCACCAAAAACCCGTCAGGCCGTGCGCGAACCAGAGGCTCAAGGCTCCAGCGTTCGTCGGGCCGTGTGATCCGTGCACCGGCCAACCAGAGCCCATCCGGCCAGCAGCCTCGCCCCATCGCCACCGCTTCCCGCAGCTCGCGGGGCTGTTCAAGGTCCGCAACCACCGATTGAACCGGCAGACCCTCATCAGAGAGATTCACCAGTGTCTGCAACTGCTCAAGACTGCGCACCAGAACAACCAGACCCGGAGCCGTTTCGCTGTGCGGGTCGGGAGGTTGGGGGCACATTCGGGCCAGCAGCTCTTGGGCATCCGCCCGTTCGAAAGCAGCTGGTACGAGGCCAGACTCTGTTGTGGTGTCCAGCGAAGCCTCCAAGAGCTCAAGCAAGGCCCTGCGCATGCGGTTCAGCTCCGCCACAGGCAGAAAAAGATCTCCCTGCAACTGAATCTCCAGACGCTGAAGCGACCATCCGGTTCCCCCAAGCCGTCCCAGTTGCTCCTGGAGGCGTCCACGGTCGAGAGGGCGCTGGGCAGCTGTCTGCAACGGCATGGTGCTGGTGAGCTTCAGATCCACGCCCTGCGGCGCCAGCACGTGCAGCTGCAGCGGTGCATCCAACCGACCGGACACCCGCAGCGCCAGATCCCGGGGCCGCGCCTCGACGGTTCGGCGGGCAGCACGCTGCCAACGGGACTGCCAATCGGGATCACTGGTGAGCCAGACAGAAGCTCCCGAGCTCAAACCAGCCACATCCACGCGATCCGGACCCAGCCGCAGCTTCCAACGCTCGGCACCCATCCGTTCACACACCATGATCCGGCCACCGATTTCCCGTGGTGGCTGCAGAGGATCGGACGAGAGCTCTTCCAGCACCAGGCCCTGACCGGGATGCAGCTGCTCTCGGCTGCGCAGATGCAACCAACCACCCCGCTCAACCCGCAACAGCTGCCCCAGCAGTGGTCCCCGCTTTTTGCTCCAGCGGCCATGCACCAGGCGGCGATGGTTGACCCCCTCCAGCCATCCGGTGGACAAACCACGCGAGAAGGCCAGCTCGAGCTGCCGCTGAATCTGCGGCTGAACCTGCGACGACGAAGCGGGAGTCTGATCTAGGCGTTGTCGATAGGCGTCGGTGACCGCAGCCACATAGGCCGCGTCCTTGAGACGACCCTCAATTTTCAAGCTGGCCACGCCGATCCGCTGCAACTCCGGCAGCAGCTCCCAGGCCGCAAGATCCTGGGGAGAGAGCAGATAACGCTGATCCTCAAGAGCGTGAGGTTCACCATCGACCACCATTTCGTAAGGGAGGCGACAGGCCTGGGCACATTCACCTCGATTTGCACTGCGTTGGCCGAGGGATTCACTGGTCAAACACTGGCCGGAATAGGCGACGCAAAGAGCTCCATGAACGAAAACCTCCAACGGCATCACAAGGTTCCGCTGACCCAGTTGCTTCGTCAGACGCTCAAGGTCGTGGAGGGCCAGCTCACGCGCCAGCACCACCCGCTGACAACCAAGCGCCGCAGCCTGGGCAACGCCGGCTGCACTCGTGATCGACATCTGGGTGGAGCCATGCACACAGAGATGGGGCACCAGCCGCTGGGCTAAACGACAGAGCCCCACGTCCTGGACGATGACCGCATCCACACCCGCCTCGTCTGCAGCGATCAGCAACTGCGCGGCCGCTTCCAGTTCATCGCTAAAGACCAACACGTTGAAGGTGAGGAAACCCTTCACATCGCGCTGATGCAACCACTGGACGACCTCAGGCAGATCATTGAGCCTGAAATTTTCCGCCCGCTGCCGCGCGTTAAAGGCATCAACGCCGAAGTACACCGCATCGGCACCGGAGGCGACGGCCGCCCGCATCGAAGCCCAGTCACCGGCGGGAGACAGCAGCTCAGGGACGTTCAAGGATCGCGCCTGGAAAACCGACGGGCCGCCTCGAAGAGGCGCAGTGCATCTGCATTTCCCTCATAGCGCCAGTGCCAGGGTTCGTACATCACACCCTGCTGGTTTCCCTCCGGAAAAGACAGAACAAAGTGATAACGAGCGGCATGGTCTTGCAGCCAGCGAAAGGCGTCGGTGTCTTGAAAGCTCTGGGAGAGGTTGGTTTCAGGAGCGCGGCCATCGCCAAGATCAACGGCATAGCCAGTGCTGTGTTCGGAATAGCCCGGTGGAGCCGACACTTGGGCGCGTTCCTCAGCTGTCTGGTTCCGTTCCGAAGCCACATCGAAGAAAATGGATTCCTGAAGGTCCAGGGAGCGAAACCCGCTGAGCAATCGGAGATCAACACCATCAGCCGAGGCGGATCGCATCATCGTGTCGAGAGCATCGGCTGCCTCCAGATTCAGCTCAATTCCCGGTTGGAACACGATGAGTTGATCGGCTTGCGCTTCGCTGTAGGGGAAGTGACCCAGAAGCCGGCCATCCGCATCAGGACGTTCACGAAAGCCTGAAATCTCCAATGTCTGCGTGGGTTGGCGACGCGAGAACAGGGTGGGAGCAACCAGCAACACCACAAGGGTTCCAGCGCAGACAAGAACAAGTCCGAACAGCAGACCAGCAGTGCCATTTCCCTTCCGTTGCCGCGGCGGTCGTGTCCGACGGGCGACCGGAATATCCTCCCGCTCGGTGCGTCGCGCAGAGGAGGCCCGAGCCAAGGCGCTGATGCGTGTTGTTTCGATCGTAAAGGCAGTGGCCAGTTCGACCCACAATGGTTGTTGTGACAGTGATAGCTTCAAAAAACAATCCAGCGGAGACGGGCTGAGATGTTGCGAGTTGCGGTGATCGGCGGTGGCCCCAGTGGCTCCTGTGCTGCGGAGATCCTTGCCAAGGCAGGAATTCAGACTTGGCTGTTCGAGCGCAAACTCGATAACGCCAAACCCTGCGGTGGGGCTATACCGCTCTGCATGGTCGAAGAATTCGACCTGCCAGACGAGATTATTGACCGCAAGGTTCGCAACATGAAGATGATCTCCCCTTCCAACAGGGAGGTGGACATCAAGCTCGATCCCCTCGGCTACGACGAGAACGCCTACATCGGCATGTGCCGTCGCGAGGTCTTCGACGCCTTCCTTCGCAACAGAGCTGCTGATCTGGGCACCACCCTGATTAATGGTCTTGTTCAGAAAATCGACACCGGCACCAACCGTCAGGGGCCCTACACCATCCATTACGCCGATTACAGCGGTGGTGGCCCCACCGGCGAGCAGAAGACCCTCGCGGTTGATCTGATCATTGGTGCCGATGGCGCCAATTCCCGGGTGGCGAAAGCCATGGATGCCGGTGATTACAACGTTGCCATCGCCTTCCAGGAGCGGATCAAGCTCCCCGCCGAAGAGATGACCTACTACGAGGATCTCGCGGAGATGTATGTCGGGACCGATGTGTCCCCTGATTTCTATGCCTGGGTGTTTCCCAAATACGACCATGTGGCCGTAGGCACCGGAACCATGCAGCAGAACCAAAGCCTGATCAAGGGTCTGCAAAAGGGCATCCGCGAGCGGGCCAACAAGCGTCTGTTCCAGGGAGAGGTGATCAAGGTGGAAGCCCACCCCATTCCTGAGCATCCCCGCCCGCGACGGGTTGTAGGCCGCATGGCCCTGGTGGGCGACGCAGCGGGCTACGTCACCAAGAGTTCAGGGGAAGGGATTTATTTCGCTGCCAAGAGCGGCCGGATGTGTGCCGAGGCGATCGTGGAAATCTCCAACAGCGGTGCATCCATCCCAACGGAAAAGCAGATCAAGTCGACCTACATCAAGCGCTGGGACCGCAAGTACGGCGCCACCTACGCGGTGCTCGACATCCTGCAGCGGATCTTCTACCGCAACGATGCCGCCCGGGAAGCCTTCGTCGAGATGTGCGACGACAAGGACGTACAAAAGCTGACCTTCGATAGCTATTTGTACAAACGGGTGGTGATGATGAACCCCTGGCAGCAGATCAAGCTCACCCTTCGCACCCTGGGCAGCCTGATTCGCGGAGAGGCCCTGGCTCCGTCCAAATACGACCCTGTGCCTTCTGCCGTTGGTCGTTCGGACGGTGATTTCCTCGCCGAGGAAGCTGCACAGCAGATCAAGGCTCAAGCCACCGATCCGAAAGGATCCAATTCGAAGGAGACCGAGTCGAAGGAAAAGGCCGGCGTCTCCTGAAGGAGGCCGGCCCAAAACAACCTTGATGCCGTGGGTTAGTTGCGCGATTCGATCGCTTTGCCCGCGGCGTCCTTGATCCGCTCAATCCCCTGCTCGATGTTCTTGGCCGGGGAGGTTTCCTTTTTGGTGGTCGACCAAACGTTGACGGCGTAGATGGCTGCGGCCGCGATGATGACGGCCGCGATGACGGTGCCCAGGCCGTTGCCTCCCTGGCGAATCACGACAGGCTGCTGGGTGGTGTTGGTCTCTTGATCAGGCATTCCAAAGGAATGGACTAGCTCCTGCTTAGCCGCTGGGGCTGGAGCTGCCATTCATTTGGATTGAATCGATTCAAATTCAGCCAACACCGAAGCCTGATTCCGCAGAACGGCCAACAGATTGAGGCGATTGAGCCGCAAGTCGGGGTTTTCGACCATCACCATCACACTGGTGTCACCGTCAAAGAAGGCCTGAAGAGCCGGGGTTGCCGCGACAAGCGCATCGGCGAGGGATTGATACGACCGCTGCTGAGCCAGTGGCTGCAGCTGCTCCAGAGCTGCGAACAGATCCTTCTCACTGGCTGACTCGAATCGATCGGGCTGAACCACATCGCCGGCCACAAGCTGATCCCGCGCCAGATCACCTTTTTCAGCAAGCTTGGCTGCCCGTTGCACCACCGCCTGGACGGCATCCAGCTGACCGCTGTCCCGAAGGTCACGCAACAGCTGAATCCGTTGTTTCACATCCAGGGGATCACTGAGCAGACGCTGGCTGGAGACGGCATCACCAGCAACAGCCTGCACCAGATCGGGAGCAAAGCCGTCGTCTTCCAGTTGAGACACGATCCGCTGCCGCATCAGCTGACAGAGGTCGTTGTGCAATTGGCTGGAGTCCACCCCAAAGGCAGGGAACAGGGCAGCCCACTCCGCCACGGCATTGTTCAGGAAAGCCATGAGGTCAAGGCGCCAAGCCATGCCCCAGAGAATCTGCACAACACCATTGCCAGCCCGCCGAAGGGCATAGGGGTCGGAGGATCCTGTCGGCCGCTCTCCCTTGGCAAAGATGCTGAGCAGCAGCTCGAGCCGTTCCGCCAAGGCCACAACTGCTCCCGCGAGGGTTGCGGGCAGGGCATCACCGGCTCCCCGGGGCAGATAGTGCTCCACCACAGCGAGAGCGACATCGCGGGGCTCTCCCTCCTCCAGAAGGTATTTGCCCCCCATCAGGCCCTGAAGTTCAGGGAACTCGCCCACCATCTGGCTGACCAGATCGTTCTTGCAGAAATGAGCGGCACGCTGGGCCGCATCCGCCACGCTCGGATCAAGACCGAGTTGCTTCAACAGCAGCCCCGTCAGCCGCTCGATCCGCTCGGAGCGGTCGAGAAGACTGCCCAGCCCTTCAGCGAAGGTGACTCGATCAAGGGCTTCACGCCGAGATGCGCTGGACTGACGTCGGTCAACGTCCAGGAAAAATTCGGCATCCGCCAGGCGCGCTCCAAGCACGCGTTCATTGCCACGAACGATTAGCGAAGACGCCGGGGCCAGGCCATTGCCCACCAAAAGGAACTGGGGCCGAAGCACAGCCTCAGCAGTGAGTCGGAGCGGGTCAGCCTCCAGGCCAGGCACCTGCAGTGGCACATAACGCTGATGGGCCTGCATGACGGTGCTGATCACCTCCGGGGGAAGCTGCAGGAAGCGCTCAGCAATGGTCCCCTCAAGGATCCTGGGATCCTCGACAAGGTCCACCAGTTCCTCGAATAGAGACTCCGGACAGTCGGGTGTTCCGTTGGCGGCCTTCGCCGACTGGTCAAGGCTGGTACGAATCCGTTTGGCCCGCTCCGCACGATCGACAACAACGCCTGCGGCGGCGAGGGTCTCACCGAACTCATCCGCCGTTGTGATGGAGAGCGGCTGGTCACCATGGAGCCGGTGCGCACGGCTGTACCGATCGCTGCGAACCTTGGGGTCCGCACCATCCAGCTCCACGGGAATGACCTCGGCCCCCTTGAGGGCAAGCAACCAACGGATGGGACGACTGAAGCGCTGCGCCCCAGTCCCCCAGCGCATGAACCGCCGCCCCTGAAGGGCATCGATCCACTGGGGGATCAGACCCTGGAGCAGATCAGCACTGGCTTGGCCAGGGGTCAACACCGTTGCGAAGACGCAGGGGCCCTTTGGGGTCTCTCGCTGCTCCAGCGCTGAGGGATCAACACCGCAACGCTTGGCGAAGCCAATCGCCGCAGGCCCGGGGAGGCCGTCCTTGAAAGCCTGGGCCACGGGGGGGCCTTTGCGGTCTTCCTGAAGGTCGGGTTGCTGGTCTTCCAGATCAGCAACGGAGACCACCAGGCGCCGAGGGGTGCCGAACACCGACACCACCCCATGGCCGAGCCTTGCCTCAAGCAAATCGCGACTCACACGCTGCTCAAGCTGGTCAAGCGCTTGCTTGACGAAATCGGCGGGAAGCTCCTCGGTACCGATTTCCAGAAGAAAGGTTGCCGTCACGCCAAGGTCAGAGCCGAAAGCGACTGTATTGGAAGCCGTTTCGCTACGTTCAAATCAAGAAATCCTTTTCGGGGTGGGGGAAAGCTCCTTGGCAGTGGCGGAAACCGGATCTCAATCGCTGTCCAAGGCGGAGCAGCGCAAGTTGGATAGCGACCATCTGCGCGATCCACTGCTGAGCGAGCTCGGCAACGATGAGGTTCGCTTTACGGAAGATGCCGTTCAGCTGCTGAAGTTCCACGGCAGCTACCAGCAGCACCACCGCGAACTGCGCAAAACCGATAAGGTCCGTAGCTGGCAAATGATGCTGCGGCTGCGCAGTCCGGGCGGACGCATCCCCGCCAGGCTTTTTCTCGCCCTGGATGACCTCTCCAACCGTCTGGGTGATGGAACGCTGCGGGCCACCACGCGCCAGGCCTTCCAGATGCATGGCATCGCCAAGGCTGATCTGAAGGAGGTGATCGGCACCATCGTTCGCAACCTGGGTTCGACCTTGGCGGCCTGCGGAGACATCAACCGCAATGTGATGGCTCCTCCGGCTCCCTTCGAGAAGGGTGGCTATCCCGTGGCGCGCCGCCTGGCGGATGAAATCGCCGATCTGCTGAGCCCTGAGGCTGCCGAAGGGGCTTACCTCGATCTCTGGGTGGATGGTGACCTTAGTTATCGCTTCAAGCCCAGCCGCGCCGTACAGAAGGCCAGGAAGCGCCAGAGCGAAGACGGTTTGTTTTCAGGTAGCGCGGATGAACCTCTTTACGGGGACACCTACCTCCCAAGAAAGTTCAAGGTCGCAGTCACCGTGCCCGGGGACAACTCCGTGGACCTGCTGACCCAGGACATCGGCCTGGTGGCCTTCACCGATCCCTCCGGCGAACTGCGTGGTTGCAACGTCTACGTCGGCGGTGGCATGGGCCGCACCCACAACAAGGACGAGACCTTCGCCCGCACGGCGGACCCCCTGGGCTATGTCGACGCCGCGAACGTTCTCGATGTAGTCCAGGCGATCCTGGCGCTGCAACGGGACCACGGCGACAGGGAAGTGCGCAAGCACGCCCGCATGAAATACCTGCTGCATGACAAGGGTATTCAGTGGTTCCGCGACACCCTTTGCGCGACTTACTTCAAGGGAACCCTCAAAGGGCTGCGCAATGAGCCGAAAGCCAAACTGCTCGACTACCTCGGCTGGCATCGGCAGAAGGCGGGGATGTGGTTCGTTGGCCTGCCCCTGCTGTGCGGACGCTTGAACGGTGATCTGAAAGCAGGACTGCGCCAGCTCGTTGAGACCTACCAGCTGGAGATTCGTCTCACCGCCAATCAAGACCTGCTGCTCTGCAACATCGGCACCTCCCAGCGCGCCAGCATCCGAACGCAGCTTGAGGCGCTTGGTTTTGAGGTGCCTGAAGCTCCAGCCCGCCTGGCCAGACATGCCATCGCCTGCCCGGCCTTGCCCACCTGCGGCCTGGCGATCACCGAATCGGAGCGCATCCTGCCGGATGTTCTGGATCGCCTGGATGCTCAGCTGCGTCGGCTCGAGATCGAGAAGTCACTGCTCGTGCGCATGACCGGCTGCCCCAATGGGTGTGCTCGGCCCTACATGGCGGAACTTGGTTTGGTCGGCAACGGAGTCAACCAGTACCAACTCTGGCTCGGGGGCACCCCCAATCTCCAACGTCTGGCGCGTCCCTACATGGAGAAATTGCCACTCGACGATCTGGAAAAGACCCTCGAACCGTTGCTGCTGAGCTGGAAGGCTGCCGGTGGTCGACGCAGCTTCGGGGACCACATTGAGAAGCTGGGTGATCAGGAAGTGAGCGCGCTGTTGACAGCTTCGGCATAGATCGCAGCGGCAGCACCCTTGCGCCAGGCCCAGAGTTGATCTCCGAACGAGTAATGCCACCACTCGTTCGGATGCTGGGCGAAGCCGGAAGCATCCATGACATCGGCCAGAAGCTGTCGGCGTTGATGCCAGCATCGCGCCTCCGGATCCTCCCGTCCGGCGTAATGCTGGGGCTCTGATAGTGCGCCGATGGCATCAATCTCTCCACCCATCGCCAGCGGTATTCCTGCACCGTTGCTCAGGGTGAGATCAACAGCAGCACCGGTGCTGTGGGGTGGAGGCGTCGCAGGATCGCGGCTGGGGGCAGCCCAGAACCGGCCCACATCGGCAACCACGCGATCGAAGGCATCACCCGACCGCCGTTCAACTCCACGCTCACGGCAGAGCTCCGCAATGCTGTGCTCCACCATGAAGGCCTGCACCGCGATCGGACGCCACGCATCAAAAATGCTCAGGCGAAGGCTGGGGTCGTGATTGAGGAGACGCTGCTGCGCCTCCAGTAGCCGCCGAACCACCCCCTGGCGAAGTTGGAAGGGTTGTCCTGATGGCCCATAGGGAGCACCAAGCGCCATGTACGGATGCGGTTCCATCCGCAGCAACTCCCCTGGCAGTGGTTGCAGGCACTCGCCGCATTCCTTGATCGGGATCGGGCTCCAGGGGCGCATCAAATCGCAGAAACAGGGTGGGTCAGTTCAAGGGAGTGGCGCCGCTGAGGCGACGCTGTTGTGCGTCCAAGGTCTCGCGTAGCAATGGCAGGTGCTCAAGCTTGGGGTCGTGGTTCAGCAGGTCCTGGGCAGCGGTTCGCGCATCCTCCAGAACGGCACCATCATCGGCAAGGCTGGCCAAGGCCAGATCGGGCAGGCCCGACTGACGGGTCCCCAACACCTGTCCAGGACCACGCAGACGCAGATCCATCTCAGCGATCTCAAAACCATCGGTGGAGCGCAACAGCACATCCAGGCGCTGGCGTGCCAGGGGATTGGAACTGCCATTGATCAACAGGCAGTGGGAGGCGGCGGCGCCACGACCGACGCGCCCCCGCAACTGATGCAATTGCGCCAGTCCAAAGCGCTCGGCATGGTCGATCACCATCACGCTGGCCTCGGGCACATCCACCCCCACTTCCACCACCGTGGTCGACACCAGCACCTGGGTCTTGCCGGAAGCGAACTCTGTCAACACCGTCTGCTTGTCGACACTGGAGAGACGCCCATGCAGCAGCCCGACCGCCAGATCAGGGAAGACCTCCGAGGCCAACTCGGCATGCACTTCAACGGCCGAACGAAGCTCGAGTTTCTCTGACTCATCCACCAGAGGCAGAACCACATAGGCCCTCTGGCCAAGCTGCACCTCCTCACGGATCAGCTCATAGGCCTTCTCTCGTTGACCAGCCGTGAGCATGCGGGTGCGAATCGGTGTGCGACCTGGAGGCAATTCATCGATCTGGCTGACATCCAGATCCCCATGCATCGAGAGCGCCAGGGTCCGTGGGATCGGTGTTGCCGTCATGGTGAGCAGATGCGGCTGCAAGCCCTTGTTGAGCAGACGATCGCGTTGGTGAACGCCAAAGCGGTGTTGTTCATCCACCACCACAAGACCCAGGCGATTGAAAACCACAGGATCCTCAAGCAGGGCGTGGGTGCCCACCAGCACCTTGAGGGAACCGTTGGCCAGGTCATCCAACAGCTGACGGCGGCGGGGTCGTGGAGTGGATCCCGTCAACAAGGCGACGCTGACGTGAAGCTGAGGCAGCCACTGGCAGAGGTTGCGGTAATGCTGCTCGGCCAACACCTCCGTTGGAGCCATCAAGGCCCCCTGCCAACCCGAGGTAATGGTGCTGAGCAACGCTGCAATGGCAACCACCGTCTTTCCCGAGCCGACATCCCCCTGCACCAGTCGGGCCATGGGTTCGGTGCGACCGAGATCGGCTTCAATCTCCTGAAAGACCCGTTGCTGGGCTGCGGTGAAGCGGAAGGGCAGCAGATCCATGAACTCCCCCACGAGCCCATCAGCACTGGTCTGAAGATCCAGATCAGGCCCCGTCCGAGATCGCAGCACCTGACGCCGGCGCAACAGCCCCAACTGCAGGAGCAGAAACTCATCGAACACCAGCCGGCGTCGCCCCCGATCAAGGCTTTCACGATCCTTGGGCGCATGCAGCGCTTGCAGGGCATCTGCCAGCGTTGGCAACTCAAAGTCCTGCTGAAGCGCAGCGGGCAGGGGATCGGGCCAGGTGGCAGCAAGGGGCAAGACCTGATCGATCAAGCTGCGAAAACGGTCGGCCCCGACCCCTTCCGTGAGGGGATACACCGGCAGAAGCCGACCGATACTGGGGGACTTCACCGGAGACGAGGGGCTGTCCAGCACCTCGATCAAGGGATCCTGGAACGTGATGCCGTAGGGGCCGTCTTTGACAAGACCACTGACGGCCACCGTGGCACCAACGGGGTAGAGACGCTGCTGACCTTTGAGGTAGGCCGGGGAACTGAAGCGTTTACCGGCCAGGAAACGGCTCACCTTCAGGCGACCCGTCGGATCCTGCAGTTGGAGCTCGATGATGGCGAGGTTGGTGTTCCTCGGGCTGACAAAGCCGTTGCAGCGGCGAATCGTGGCCACGATCGTGGCGGTCTCCCCCGACACCAGCGCCTCAATACGGCGCATCGCCGAATAATCGACATGGTCGCGGGGGTAATAGCGCAGCAGGTCGCGCACCAGAAGCAGTCCGATCGACGCCAGGCGAGCGGCGAATTTCGGCCCCACACCTCGGATCTGCGTGATCGGGCTATCGAGCTGCAACGGTGACGTTGGGCGTTGAGCGCCCTCTCCAGTTTTGGAGGACGCCTGAACCTTCAGGCGTGGCGGTGCCATGGGCGCAGAGGGCTCCAGGCGATGGCGCAGCTCGTGCAACCACTGACGCGCATCGGCAACAAGACGCCGGCGGGCAGGATCGGCCAGCTCTGGATAATCGGCGAACCCCGCACTGAGCCTCGTCATCCGTTCAGTCACCCCCTGGGGGAAAGGCAATGCCGGTGGCGCTCCGAGCTGTTGCTGCAGAAAGTCATGAAAACGCTGTTGGCGACCCTGCAAATTTTGAAAACCGCGGTCCGCCTCCAATCCCAGCGAACGCTGAATTGGAAGCATCCACGCCAGGAACAGCGACAGTTGATCGCTGGTCAGTCCCCGCTCAGCTGCTGCGTTGAATCGGATGGGGTCTGCCAATGGGTTCGGGCCTCACGATCCAGGGAGCGACGCTGCCAGTGGCGTTGCTGCCGAACCATTGTGAGCAGAGCATGGTGGTGAGTGCGCAATCGCTTGCGGCACTGACGCAAGCGTGGGCTGTCGAACTCCAGATCGTTGCTGCGCAGGAGCACACAAAGAACATCCATGCCTTGATCGAGATCGCCGACGGCCAAAGGGAGACGCAACCGCAACACATTTGTGGCGGTCGGCTGCGTCTCCACCTGTCCTTTCAACACGGCGTCAAGAAGGCTTATGGGCAGGAGCGTCTGGGCCAACCCTGACCGCAGCATCTGCACATTCACAGCATGGGACAAGTTGCGCAACCGTCGCTCCAGCGCCTGATCCATGGCGTAGATCCAGTGCAACAGGGCATCCGGCTCATTGGGGAGGAAGTGGTCGTCACCTGCAATGGACTGATCCAAAGCTCCATTGGCCTCGACGGGTTGTTGGGCCTGCTGCATCGCATCGCCGGCCAACTCGAACAGCGAGCGGAGCACATCGAGATCCCCTGTTGGTTTCGCATCAGGGTGCTCAGGACCAGGTTCGGCGCCTGGACCTGAAGCGGTGGCCGCCGGTGGTGAATCGAGGGGAGAGGCCAGGCTCAACTGAATGGAACCACTGGGTTCCTCGGGCTGCGGCGGAGACGTGGACAACTCGGGCTCAGGATCCTTATTCAGCGTCTGCCGGCTGAGGTTCTGAAGCATGGTTCGGCCGGCATGGGCCTGCTGCCGCCGCTGCTCCTGCTGCATCTGCTGCACCAGAGGCATCAGCTGCTCCACCGTGAGAAGGACGCTGCAGCGACTGATCAGATCATCGACCGACGCATGAAAATTCTGACGGGTCGACTTCGGAAGCCGGCTGAAACGGGAGGGGTCGACCTCGCCGAGAAGATTGAACAGTGCCTGGCGTGTGGCTCCTGACAGCAGCTCACGCAAGACTTGAAGATAGAGAGCCTGCTCCCTGTACAGAGCAATCGCCCGCAGCCGGCACAGCCGTTGGAGGCGTGCCAGCTGTTCTGACGGGTCGTAAGCAGGCCTGACGTCCGGGTCGGACAAGGGAATCAGCCGGCGTTCTGCATGGACGCCACTTCAGCGGCGAAGTCGTTCTCTTCCACCTCGATGCCCTCACCCAAGGTGTAACGGGTAAAGCGGCGCACCTTGACGTTCTCACCGATCTTGCCGGCGGTCTGCTTGACCAAATCAGCCACGGTGATCGAGCTGTCCTTGATGAAAGGCTGCTCCATCAAGGCCAGTTCCTTGAGGCGCTTGCCGATGCGGCCCTCAACGATCTTGACCTTCATCTGCTCAGGCTTGCCATCGAGGTCGTCACGGCCCATTTCGATGGCCTTCTCTCGCTCACGGATCTCGTCAGGGATCTCATCGGTGGTGACGTATTCGACGTTCGGGCATGCAGCCACCTGCATGGAAACGTCGCGGAGAAGCGCTTGGAACATGTCTCCACGAGCGACGAAATCGGTCTCGCAGTTCACTTCAACCAGAACGCCGACCCGTGCACCGGTGTGGATGTAGCTGCCAATGGAACCTTCAGCAGCGGTGCGTCCGGATTTCTTTTCAGCGCTGGCAATGCCTTTCTGACGAAGCCACTCAATGGCTTTGTTGGCATCGCCATCCGTAGCGGCAAGTGCCTTTTTGCAGTCCATCATTCCCGCGCCGGTCTTGTCGCGGAGTTCTTTGACAAGCTTGGCGGATACGGCAGGCATCGGTCGGAAAGGAAGAGAAGGGTGGAAGGGCCGTCCTCCTTTTTCGGAGGACGGCAGTGTCGAGGAAGGAAAAGGTGATCAGGCGTCGGCGTCGCCGCCGCGCTGATCATTGGAACCGTGGCGACCTTCATTGATCGCATCGGCCAAACGACCCAGGATCAGTTGCACGGAACGCACTGCATCGTCGTTGCAGGGAATCGGAACCTCGCAGAGGTCCGGATCGCAGTTGGTATCAAGCATGGACACCAGGGGGATGTCGAGCTTGCGAGCTTCAAGCACAGCATTGGACTCACGGCGTTGGTCCACCAGAATCACGACGTCGGGCAGACGGCGCATGTTCTTCAGACCGCCCAGGTACTTCTGGAGACGCTCGAGTTCACGACGCAGCACCGCACCCTCCTTCTTGGGGCGCATGGCGATGGCTCCACTGGATTCCATCCGCTCCAGATCCTTGAGACGATCGATCCGGGCCTTCATGGTGGTCCAGTTGGTGAGCATGCCGCCCAACCAGCGCTGGTTCACATAGGAGGCTCCACAGCGTGCAGCTTCGAGAGCCACCACTTCAGAGGCTTGCTTCTTGGTGCCGACGAAGAGGAAGCGCTTGCCGCTGCGGGCAGCAGAACGAGTCCACTTGTAAGCGTTGTTCATGCAGACGGCGGTCTGCACAAGGTCAATGATGTGAACACCATTGCGCGCGCAATAGATGTAGCGCGACATCTTGGGGTTCCAACGACGGGTCTGGTGTCCGAAGTGGGCACCAGCCTCCATCATCTCGGCGAGGGTGACGACAGCCATAGCTTGAGGGTTTCGGGTTCGCCTCCACCTGCCAGGGACCTGAACAACCAGCAGATGCCGGTCTCACGGTGCACCCGAAACGGGCAGGTGTGCGGAGTGAAAGGACCTATAGAAGGTATCAAAACGTTGATCAGCGCAGTCCCGCCGCTCGGGCCTCGCGGAACAAGGCACGCACGCCGATGCGGTTGAGGGGCAGACGAAGCAACTCCATCGCAGTCCCCGAATAGCCATGACGGATCAACCAGCGAAGCAAGGGGCGAAGGCTCGATGGATTGATCAGCCCCCCGACGGTGAGAAGCTCCCAGAGAATCCGATGGAACCAGGTGAACTGGATGATTAAGCGCACCCGTCGCGTTGGGTGTTTGCGGTAAAACACAAGCCCCATGCGGGCCCGCTCTCGCTCCACCTCCACAAGGCGGGGGATCTGATCGAGGCTCAGAGCAGGGTGCCAGTGATAGCCGACAGCAGCCGGACACTTCACCAACTCAACTCCCATCCGCCGCAGGCGCTCACCAAGTTCCAGGTCCTCCCAGCCGTAGAGGCGAAAACCGGTGTCGAACAGGCCTGAGCGCTCCAGCACCTCTCGATCAATGGCCACGTTCCCCGTGGCGAAATAAGCCCAGGACAAGTCCCTCAGCTTGTGACGTTCAGAGCTGGGCGCCTCGAAGTTGGCGGTGTTGATGACAGCGCCGTACGTAAAACAGAGACGATCACCCCGCCTCTCCCAGCATTGCTGAAGGGCCATGGCATGGGTCGCCAGGAAGGTCTCTGTGACCACAAGGTCACTGTCGATGAACACGATCACATCGCCACGGGCATGATCAACACCGCGGTTCCGCCCTTCTGCCGGACCACCGTGCTCCTGCTCAATCAGGCGCACATGGGGGAAACGATGGGACTGCTCCCGCAGCCACGACGGCGTTCCATCGGTGGAACCGTCGTCGACCACAACAACTTCGTAGTCCTGAAGAGCTCCGGCGAGCTGCTGATCTTCCAGTGCCGCGAGGCATTTCTCGAGAATCGGGCGTCGGTTGTAGGTCGGAATAACGACACTGACGAACATCGCGACGGCCGATGCAGAAGGGAACCCACCCTACGAACAACAAAAAGGGGCCCGCAGGCCCCTTTTTTCTGAACATTGCTTGGCAGATCAGTCCGCCGCGCCACCATTGTTGGCGGTTCCGGTCACGCCATTGCCAGCGCCTTCACCACGGCCATCGTTCCGCATCTTGCGCTTCTTGAACTTGCGGGCGTAGGCGCGGTTCCGCTCCTGCTTCTCTTTCTTCAGGTTTCTGCGCTTGGCCATGCGGAACTGCGGGCTCTTGAATCAACGCTGAGTCTACTCAACGGCATTCAGCAGACGCCCATCCTCCATCTGGAGCACGCGATCGGCGACATCAACGATGCGTGGATCATGGGTCACCATCAGCACCGCACAGGACTGTTCGCGTGCAAGTCGGCGCAGCAGCTCCACCACCTCACGGCCCGTGCGGCTGTCAAGGGCTGCTGTGGGCTCGTCCGCCAGGAGCAGCCTGGGATTAGCCGCAAGGGCACGGGCAATGGCGACCCGCTGCTTCTGTCCTCCGGACAAATCCTGTGGAACTTTGCCCATGTGGTCGTCCAATCCGACGGCACGCAGCCACTGACGGGCTTCATCCCGGCGGGCTCTGTAGCTGAGATCTGGCAGAAGATCAGATCCCATCTGCACGTTCTGTTCTGCGGTGAGGCAGCGCAACAGGTTGTGCCCCTGAAAAATCATTCCAATGCGCCGGCGCACCTGCTGGCGTCGACGTCGGCCGGCCCCATGCAAGGGCTCACCGAGCACAGACACCTGACCGTGCTGCACCGTGCGTAGAGCGCCGATCAAGGTCAACAGCGTTGTCTTGCCACAGCCGGAGGGACCGGTCAGCAGCACCACTTCGCCCGGCTCAATCCTGAGACTGATGTTCTGAAGAACTTCACGGCGCATCGCCCCCTGGCCGAAAGCATGGGACAGCTGATCCACAACAACTGCGGTCATCAGAAGATCTCCGCCGGATCCGCATCGATGAGGCGACGCATGGCCAAAAGCGACGACAGCATGCACATCACCAGGATCATCACCAAAACGGTGAGCGCCCGCGAGAGATCCATGCCGACGGGCAGTTTGGTCGCGTCACGAACGAACCAGTACAAACCCTGCCCGGCCAGATAGGCGGGGACGTAGCCGAGAGCGGCCAGATAAAACCCCTCACGAACCACCACACCAAGCAGGTGACTGAGCCGGTAGCCCATCGCCATCAGGGTGGCGTACTCCGGCAGGTGGTCACTGACATCGGTGTACAACACCTGGTACACGATCACGCAGCCAACAACGAACCCCATGGCAGCGCCGAGGGTGAAGATGAAACCGATGGAGGTGCTGCTCTTCCAGTAGTTCTGCTCGAAATCGATGAAGCCTTGCTTGGTTAACACCGAAACATCCTTGGGCAGTCGCTGGCTTAATCGGGACACCACCTGCTCAGGGTCCGCTCCTGGCTTCAAGCGCACCAGACCCACTTCGATCGCCCCAGGCGGCTTCTGAGGCATCAGATCCAGAAACGTCTCGGTGCTCGTAAGCAGATTGCCGTCGGCACCGAAGCTGGTGCCCAGGCTCACCAGACCCGCCACCCGGACGCGGTTGCCAGCGATCTCGGTTTCCACCACCCGGCCATCGCGATACCAATCGGCAATGGGTCCGAATTCGGGGCGTGACAGCTGATCAAACAGGATCCGCCCTTTCTGCTTGAGAGCGTCAGTTTTCTCAGCAAGGGAGGGGTCGACGAAGAAGGGGTCATCGGGATTGAAGCCCAAGGCCAGGATCGACCGGTTGCGCCGCGTTTCGGGGTTGCGCCAGAGCATCAGCCCCCAGTGCACCGGGGTCACCCCCTCGACATCGGGATCAGCCAGGGTCTGAACCAGCCGCCGCCTGGGAAAGGCCTCCATACTCACGGAGCTGGCGGAGCGGGGACTAATCAGGACGACATCGGCATCGAACAGCCGGTGCGCCGTGACGCTGGCGTCAAAGAGGCCATCACGGAATCCGAGCTGCATGAACATCAGAATTCCCGCAAAACTGATGCCGGCAAGTGCCACCAGCAAGCGAACGGGCTGGCGCGTCAGCAACAGCCAGGAGAGAGGAATCCGACGCCCCCGCCAGAACCGGTTCATGGATCGAAGCGGGCAATCACCTTCAAGCCAGCCAAACGGCTGACTTTGGCTGCATCTTCAGGGTTGAGCACCACATCAACCACCACAACGCGGGCGTCGGCATCGCCGGTGGGATCGGTGGAGAGAACAGACCGTTGTTCCACCTGGGGACTGATGCGCAGCACGCGCCCGACAAGTTCACCGCGGAAGCCACCGTTCTCACTGGTGAGGCGAACGGACTGGTCGGGGCGAATCCGAGCGATATCGGATTCATAGACCTCGATGCTGGCCTGCATGGCCTGGTTCGCACCCACGTCCATCACTCCCTCCACGCCAGGGCGCTCGCCTTCACGGGCGTGCAACTTGAAGACGACACCATCAATGGGAGAGATCAGCTGGCTCAGCTCGAGATCGGCCATGAACCCTTTGCGTTCAGCCAGGGCCTGATCCCGCTGTCCCTGGAGGCGCACCAGCTCCTCCCGCTTGTTGTCCACCAAAGACAACTCAGCAGCTCCCCAGTCCGCGGCTTGAGTGAAACGCTCAACCTCAATGGCCTGAAGACGGATCTCCTGGTCCAGGCTTCTCAGCTCAGCGTCAACACGCTCTAGGTCTGCCAGGAGGCCAACACGGTGATCAAACACCGCCAACACCTGGCCGCGCTTGATCGCATCTCCCTCGTTCACCTGAAGTGAGGCAACCCTCGGGGTCCCCGCCATTCCTGCAGTTGGAGCCGCGAGATTGCGGATGTCCCCCGCAGGCTCAAGTTGCCCCAAAGCAGCAACGGCTTGTGGACGAACCGATCGTTCAGCAGGGGGGGCAACAGGTGTTGGTGCCGGCGTTGGTCGAAGAAACCAGCCGCCCACTGCAGCGATGACCAAACTTCCAGCCACAACAGACCAGCGCTTGGGACTCATCACGGTTCGGGTGGATTGTCGAAGAGCAGCAAATCGATGTAGCGATCGGCCCAAGCCGAATCGAAGGCCTTCTCGAGGACGCGCCGGGTCTTGTCGTTGCGTTTTTGCTGAAGGCAATAGTTCAGCTGACCTTCATATCGGCGAACTGTAGTGAGTGCAGTCGACGCTTCGGGAGTCGCTTCGATCACGCTTGTCGCCATCACCTGCAGGTAGTGGCTCACCAGGTCCTGAAAGGCCGACTCCTCTTCCACACCATCCGGTCGAATGAAGCAGACCTTGCTGGAGAAGATGGCTGATCCCCAGGCCGGTAAATCCCGGACCTGACGGAACGAAGGCCATGGCTTCTCCTCAAGCCGATTCAGCAGCCGCTCTGGCAAGACATCAGAGGTTGGTGAGAGATCAACAATCGCGGCTGAGATGCCAGCCGGGCCGGCCACAACATCTGCCCCGAAAATTGGCAGCTCATACCGGGGATCCGGGAACCAGACACTGTGAAGGATTTGAAGTCCGTTGCCGAGCCGTGCGACTTCCAAATGCAGTTTGCGAAGGCCGACGCAGCGAAAAAGCTCGTTGCCGATCGTTAGCCCTTCCCCATCAAGCTGCCCCGTGACCAACCGCAGATCGTCATCGCATGGGAGGGCTTCCAATCCTGGCAATCCCTTCCAGGCACTACGAATCGACGCTGCCAAGGCATGCACAAGGGGATGCTGTCCTGGCGGTTGCGCCAGCGGCTTGGGCTGCATCGGAGAAGCAGGCACAGAATGGAACTTTGCCACGCAGTTCTGAACCTTCCGTTCTCCGGTCCCCCTCTGGACCATTGGACCCTCCCCAACGGAGTGCGCTGCGTGACGGCAGACATGCCGGATGCACCCCTGACCTGTCTCGATCTCTGGTGCCGCGCAGGCAGTGCCAGTGAGCAGACAGGGGAAGAGGGAATGGCCCATTTCCTTGAGCACATGGTGTTCAAGGGAAGTGAGCGGCTGGCCGCAGGGGCCTTCGATGAAGCGATCGAGGCTCTTGGTGGCAGCAGCAATGCAGCCACTGGATTTGATGACGTCCACTTCCATGTGCTGACACCACCGGATCGAGCCCGCGAAGCGTTGGACCTGTTGCTGGAACTTGTGCTGCAGCCAAGCCTTGATCCAGGCGGGTTCAGCACAGAACGGGGTGTGGTGCTGGAGGAGATCGCGCAATACGCCGATCAACCAAACGAGCAAGTGCTGCAACTGCTGCTCAGCAAAGGCTGTGAGCAACACCCGTACGGCCGACCCATTCTTGGAACGCCCCGCAGCCTGGAGGCCATGACTCCCGCTGCCATGCAGGCGTTTCACAGACGGCAATACCGCGGTTCCAACTGCTGCCTAGCGGTGGCCGGACCCGCATCCGCTGAGCTGCGCACCGCTGTGGGCTCCTCAGCTCTGGCCGGACTCGTGGATGCCCCGGATCCGTCATCACCGCCGCCCTCCCTGAGCGTGCGCCCCGGTCGCCACCGCGTTGCGGTGGATCGCCTTGAATCAGCCCGACTGCTGATGCTCTGGGAGGCGCCCCAGGCCCATGATCAGGGCGGGGTGATGGCGGCTGATCTCGCCACAACCCTGCTGGGGGAGGGCCGACGCAGTCGCCTCGTCAACCACCTGAGGGAGGACCTTCAGATTGTTGAAAGTGTGTCGATGGACCTCTCAGTTCTGGAACAGGGCAGCCTGATCACCCTGGAAGTGATCTGCCCAGACGAGCACCTCGAGGCTGTTGAACACGAGGTCAACCGGCAACTGCGCACCATGACGCAGGAGCTCGTCACCGATCAGGAACTGAAGCGGGGGCAGCAACTGGTGAGCAATGGGCTTCGCTATGCCTTGGAATCGACGGGTCAGGTGTCAGGACTCTGTGCCAGCCAGAGCCTCTGGGACCGTCAGCAGGATCTGTTGCAACCCCTGGCGTTCCTCTCGCCATGGACGGCAGAGCGGCTGCGCTCGGACCTGTTTTCAAAGCTTCAACCCGAACAAGCTTGCGTGCTGACCGCCCAAGCCAAGACGGAAAACGAATGAGCAACCCCGAACTGCTCGTCGAACCGGTCTCAACTCCAGGGATTCTGGCCGCGAAACTGCTGCTTCCAGTCGGCAGCGCAGACGACCCTGTCGGAGCCCGGGGGGGCCATGACCTGCTGGCGTCCCTGCTCAGCCGGGGCTGCGGACGACTCAACAATCTGGAGCTGGCTGACCTTGTGGAGGGATGCGGCGCGGGTCTGCGCTGTGATGCCCAGGAGGACGCCGTGATCCTGAGCCTGCGCTGCACGGTTGAAGACGCCGAGCATCTCTTGCCACTGCTGGCGCAGATGGTGCGAGCACCCCACCTTGAACCGGATCAGGTGGCCCTAGAACGTTCGCTCACGATTCAGGCCCTGCAGCGGCAGCGGGAAGACCCGTTCCATTGCGCCACCACAGGCTGGAGGCAGCTGACATACGGCAGCGGTGGCTATGGCCATGACCCCATGGGCATCGCTGAAGAGCTTGTCGAGCTGGATCGAACGGCGCTGCTTCCACTGGCCCAGCGGCTGCCAGAAGCATCAAGTGTTCTCGCCCTGGCAGGCAGCATCCCGCCACAAATCATCGACAAGTTCCGTTCGCTTGAAGACTTCCGCGACTGGCCGAGGGGCAAAGCCAGAGATCCCGCAAGCCGTTTCCCTTACGCCAAAGGAGTCGGCAGCGAAACAATTCAGCTTGAACCGATGGACACGGAACAAGTGGTTCTGATGCTGGGTCAGGCGACGCTGGGGCATGGCCATCCGGATGAACTGGCCTTACGGCTGTTGCAGTGCCATCTGGGAGTCGGGATGTCGAGCCTGCTGTTCCAGCGTTTGCGTGAGGACCATGGCGTGGCCTACGACGTGGCAGCACACTTCCCTGCCCTGGCAGGTCCCGCTCCGTTTGTTCTGATGGCCTCCAGCGTCGAGGAACGGGCGGAGCTCGCCCTGGACTTGCTGCTGACGATCTGGGACGAGCTACGGGAGCAACACCTCAGTGAGACAGCGCTTGAGCTCGCACGAGCCAAGTACATCGGCCAACTCGCCCAGGGGCTGCAGACCTGTTCCCAACGGGCTGAACGGCGCGTTCAACTGAAGGCGCAGGGGCTTCCCGATGATCATGACCAGAGATGTGTTGACGCCCTCGCGGGAGTGACACCGTCCGATGTCCGCGAGGCAGCAGCGCGCTGGCTCAGCAACCCACGGCTCAGCCTGTGCGGAACCTCCGGAGCACTGAAGCAGCTCGAACGGCGCTGGAATCGCCGGGCAGCTGGTTAGTCCGAATCCTCGGCATCTTCGGCATCAATCAGGTCCAGCCGATCGAGCGCGATCAAAAACGTTCCCCGACGGAACCGAACGGCGACTGTGTCCATCGGGTGGAGGGCAACCACCTCACCCACTTCGCCGGCAGCCACCAGATCCGGCGGCCGCAACATCGGCATCGGATCGGCCGACTTGAGGTAGGGAAGTTGCTGCTTCAGGCGCAGCCGGTCGCCAATCGATACCGTCATCTGAACTGGGCAGGATCTGCATTGTCGAGCAGGATGGGTCGAGTTGAGGTGTCGATGTGAGGGCTCTCGCCTCCTGGTGTGGTGCCCTGGTGGGTCTGTTGGCCATCCTTATCGGTGGTCTGGTGCCGGCCGCGTTGTTTCTGCCCGCACCCGAACCGATTGTTCTACCCCTGCCCGTGACCTGGCAGGTGCCGGCCCTTTTCCTCTGCGCCATGGTCAGCGGCCCGCGCGCCGGTGTCATGGCTGCCGTGGGCTATCTGACCCTGGGACTGTTCAGCCTGCCGGTGTTCCATGGCGGTGGCGGACTGAGCTATGTACTGGAACCGGGATTCGGCTACCTGGCGGGGTTTGTTCCAGCCGCCTGGCTCACCGGACGCCTGGCACAGCAGGCCGGCATGGATGACCTCCCCAGACAGTCGCTGTCTGCCCTTGCGGGACTCCTTGTTCTTCAGGTCTGCGGTCTTCTCAATCTCGCCATTGGAGCCGTCCTGGGGCGATGGTCGATTGGATTCTTGGAGCTCCTGATGCAGTTTTCCATCGGCCCGCTGCCAGCTCAGATGCTGCTCTGCATCGGTGCAGGAGTGCTCTCGGTTGCCTTGCGTCGGCTGTTGATCATCGAGCCATGAACAGGAAGCTGCCGCGTCGATCCACCCTGCTGATTGCTCTGGTCATCGTCGTGGTGGATCAGGTCAGTAAGGCATTGGCGTCCAGCGCTTTGAAGGGTGGCCACAACGTTGCCTTTCTGCCGCACCTGCTCTCCCTGCAGTTGGTCCACAACACCGGAGCCGCCTTCAGCGTCCTTCAGAACTCCACAGCTCTGCTTGGTCTGCTCAGCTTGGGGGTCGGCATCGCTCTGATCCTGTGGATCTGGCGTCAACGGGTCCTGCCGTTCTGGCAGGCGCTCGCCTCAGCGGCGCTCCTTGGCGGGACCTTGGGCAACGGTCTCGATCGCTGGCGCCTGGGTTATGTGGTCGATTTTCTGGCGCTCGAACCGATCGACTTCCCGATCTTCAACGGGGCGGATATCGCCATCAATTGCGCTGTGCTCTGCTTCGCCATCGATCTGTGGACCCGCCGAGGTGACACCAGCCATGGCTAACCCAACGTTGCCCTGAGGCCGGTGTGAAGCAGCCATGAAACGCCAAACCAAATTGCTGATTGGTCTCGGGGTTGCCTTTGTGGCCTTGGTGCTGATCGGTGTTGCCGTTCAGACCATCCGCAGCCTGCTGTGGGATCTGAGTTACTTCCTGCCTCCCTGGCTGCTCACGCCGGTTCTGCTCTTGGGACTGGTGCTGGTGTCCACCGTGGTGGTGCAAGTTGGCTGGCCGATTTGGAAACGCTGGAGGTCACACCCACCCCAGCGCCAGAATCAGCCAAGCTCCGCTCCCCAAAACCGCCGGGACGCCGCAACCACCAGCCTGGGCCACGTGGATCGTTTGATCGAACGCATCCAGGACGACATCAGCCGCCAGAGCTTGCAGGGCGAACGCGATCGCGTCGCGGATGAACTGAAGCGAGGGGATCTGGTGGTTGTTGTTTTTGGCACCGGTTCCAGCGGCAAGACATCACTCATCCGTGCTCTTCTCAAGGAGATGGTTGGCGAAGTGGGTGCACCGATGGGCGTCACCAAAACCAGCCGCGTCTACCGCTTGCGCCTGAAAGGTTTGGAGCGTGGTCTGCAGCTCGTGGACACCCCGGGAATTCTTGAAGCGGGAGAGGAAGGCCTAAGCCGGGAGGAAACGGCGCGGCGCCGGGCGGTTCGCGCCGACCTGTTGATCGTTGTGGTTGACGGGGATCTAAGAGCCTCGGAATTCGCGGTTGTGCAATCCCTGGCCGGCCTCGGCAAGCGGCTTCTGTTGGTGTTGAACAAGCGGGATTTGCGGGGAGTTGAGGAGGAAAAACGTCTCCTGCAGGTGCTGCGTTCGCGTTGCCAGGGTCGTCTCACCGCTGCCGATGTAGTGGCCTGCAGTGCATCTCCTCAATCCATTCCTCGACCCGGGCGTCAACCCCTACAGCCGATGCCTGACGTCAGTGACCTGTTGCAGCGCCTCGCCGGTGTGCTTCACGCTGAGGGCGAGGAACTCATTGCTGACAACATTCTTCTCCAGTGTCGTTCCCTCGACAGCCGCGGGCGCGATCTGTTGAACGACCAGCGTTCTCGGGAAGCCAAACGCTGCATTGACCGCTACAGCTGGATGGGCGCTGGGATCGTGGCAGCCAACCCACTGCCAGGGGTGGATCTGTTGAGTACTGCGGCGGTGAATGCCCAGATGATTCTCGAAATGGCGAAGATCTATGGGGTCGAGATGTCCCGGGATCGCGCCAAGGACTTGGCGATGTCCTTAGGGCAAACCCTGGGAAAGCTGGGCATCGTTAAAGGAGCGATGAGCCTTCTGGGCACCAGCCTGAGCCTGAGCTTGCCCACATTGGTGCTTGGTCAGGTGCTCCAGGGTGTGGTGACCGCGTGGCTGACCCGAATCGCTGGCAGCAGCTTCATGCGGTACTTCGAGCAGGACCAAGACTGGGGCGACGGAGGGATGCAGACCGTCGTGCAACAGGCCTTTGAACTCAACCGGCGGGAACTGTCACTTCAGCGATTTTTAACCAGTGCAATGCGGCAAGTGGTTGAGCCGCTTCAGCAGTCGTCAGCGGGGCGACTTCCCCCCCGCCCAGTGCCTCAGCAGGAGGGGGAAGCATCGGCCCACGGGCATCCAGAACCGTAATCAGCAGCAGATAAAGCACTCCAATCGCCACTGAGATTGCTCCGGTGACGATCGCAACCCATTGTGAACCTTTCTGCTGTTCAGGCAAAGGAGATCCTCTATCGAAGGCGATTGTGAACGATCAGGCTCTACACCAGCGATGCATTCAGTCGATCGGACAAGTCGCTGAGGTGCTGAGCCCTGGTGTGCGGATTACCAAAGACAGCCTTGAGACAGAAACGGTCGCTGTAAAACGGTCTCGACAACATGTACCCGTTGGAAAGCAGCATCTGGAGGGTCTCCTCACTCCAACGATCCGCGGCGTCAATGCCCCCCTGCTTGGCCTGGAACGCCAGCAGGTGAAGATCACCCGACAACAGCGTGAATTTGTCTGGATCCAACTGAGCGGCGAAGGTCGCTCGCCGTTGCAATGCTCCGCTGAGCGTGGCCTCGATACCAGCCTCTCCCAACTGGCGCAAACCCAGCCACAGCTTCAGAATCTCAGCAGGTCGGGTGCCCTGGAGGCCGATCTCCCCGCCGTGGTCCAATGCAGTGGGCGCCTGCATGTAGGGCAATCCTGTTGAGAAGGCCTTACGGAGGTGGGTGCGATCCCGCAACAAAAGCAGCGATGAAGCCTTGGTGATACCCAGCAGTTTCTGCGGATTCAGCGTGATGGAATCCGCCAGTTCAATGCCCCTCATGAGGGGTGCATGACTGGCACTCAGCGCGAATACACCGCCAATAGCTGCGTCCACATGGAACCAAACACGTGCATCACGACAGAGTGATGCCAGATCCGGCATGGGATCGATAGCACCGCGCACCGTTGTTCCAGCGGTGGCGACCACCGCCAGACAGGAACGCCCTTGAGCTTGCAGTGTTGTCAAACGCTCAGCCAAAGCCTCGAGGCAAAGGCCACCGCCTGGGGCCACGGGAAGCGCCTGAAGAGCGTCTTTCGACAGACCCATCACCCTGGCCGCCTTGTTGATCGAGACGTGGGCGTCTTGGCTGCAGAGGAGCACGGGGTCCCGCTGCATCGAACCCAAGGCCGCCCTTGCTGCGACCAGTGCCATGAGATTGCTCAGGGTTCCACCACTGGCCAGAACGCCGCCAGATCCCTCCGGCAAGCCGATCCTGTGGCAAAACCAACGGCACAGGTCATGTTCCAGGCCAGTCAGCCCAGGAGACAGTTCCTCTGCCAAGAGGTTGTTGTTTAACCCTGCGCAAACCAACTCCGCCGCGATGGAGGCGGTAAGAGGGGGAGGATCAAGATGGGCCAGAGCACCGGGATGAGACGGCTGATAAGCCCCATCCATCACTTGCTGCAGATCATTGAGAAGTGACTCGACACCAGCTCCCTCGAGGCCGGGGGCCACGTCAGGCAAGGGGCGCATCAGGGGCAGCGGGCCGGTTCGTTCAGCGGAGCCGATCCAACGGCAGAGCAGATCCGAACTGCGGTGCAAGAAGTCCCTCAGCACTGGGTCTGCAGCCGAAGGGATGGCGAACGGAGCAAGCCGATCCGATGGGTGCTGAGACTCGGAGCAGGCTTGCAATGGAGACCCGTGAACTGCAGTGATCTTCGCGTCTCGTGGGATGGTGCTCAAAGAACAGCGTGTAACGGCGGTGGATCAGCGGGATGACTTCACTCGCTGGATGGACGTTCTGCTCCAGCGGGCCGAGGCAACTGGAGCGGAAGGAGAAGTGCCGGTCGCCGCGGTGATTCTTGATGGGCAGAGGAGAGCCATTGGACATGGACGCAACCGACGCCAGACCCATATGGACCCCCTCGGACATGCCGAACTGGTGGCGTTGCGACAGGCAGCTCTGGTGCAGGGCGATTGGAGATTCAATCACTGCACCCTGATCGTCACCCTCGAACCCTGCCCCATGTGTGCGGGGGCCTTGGTGCAGGCCCGGATGGGAACGGTGGTCTATGGCGCGATGGACCCTAAGCGCGGTGGCCTGGGGGGGAGCCTTGACCTCTCAACCCATGCCAGTGCCCACCACCAGATGAAGGTGATTCGCGGTGTGCGAGAACCGGAGGCTAGAGGGCAGCTGGAACGCTGGTTCAGGCAGCGGCGGCGACGGAACCGCTGAAGCGAGGCAGCTCTGTTTCGAACAGGTTGAGCAGACGATTCACATTCTCTGGAGTGGAGTTGTAACCCATCAGCCCGATTCGCCAGATTTTTCCGGCAAGCGTGCCGAGACCACCACCAACCTCGATTCCGTGGTTGTTCAGCAGGTGCTGACTGAAGGCCTTGCCATCCACACCTTCAGGAATACGAACCGTGGTGAGGGTCGGCAGTCGACGGTCGGCCGGCACATGCATCGACAGCCCCAGACTTTCCAGACCGCTCCAGAGCAATTCCGCATTGCTGCGGTGACGCGCCCAGGCCTGATCCAGCCCTTCCTCTGCCAACAGGCGCAATGCCTCGCGCATGCCGAAGTTCATGTTCACAGGGGCCGTGTGGTGATACACCCGATCACTGCCCCAGTACTGATTCAGAAGAGAGACATCGAGGTACCAGTTCGGAACCTTGCCCTGACGGGCCGTCATCTTGGCTTCAGCACGAGGACCCATCGTGAACGGTCCAAGGCCCGGAGGGCAGCTCAGCCCCTTCTGGCTGCAGCTGTAAGCGAGGTCAACCTTCCACTCATCGATATACAGAGGAACCCCCCCCAGGGAGGTGACGGTGTCGAGCAGCAGCAGGCAATCATGCTTGCGGCAGAGGTCACCGATGCCGTCCATCGGTTGGCAAACACCCGTGGATGTTTCTGCATGAACCATCGCCAGGATGGCGGGCTTGTGCTTGATCAGGGCCGCCTCGAGTTCATCAAGAGAAAACCACTCTCCCCATGGCTTCTCAATGGTTTTGACCTCAGCGCGGTAACGGCCCGCCATATCGGCCAGCCTCATGCCGAAGTATCCCTTCACCGCTACCAGAACGGTGTCTCCAGGCTCAACCGTGTTGGCCAGGGTTGCCTCCATGGCGGCACTTCCGGTGCCACTCATCGGCAGCGTGAGGCGATTATCCGTTTGCCAGGCGTAGCGCAGCAGTTCCTGCACCTCACCCATCAGCTCCACGTAAAGCGGATCGAGGTGACCGATTGGGGTTCGCGACAGAGCCTTCAGAACTGTTGGGTGCGCGTTCGACGGGCCTGGTCCGAGAAGAAGTCGATCAGGTGTTCCGATCGGTGCAAAAGCTTTGCGGTGACGATCGTCAACAGGAAGAAGAGAGTTCGTCGTCGCCAAAGCCCTGATCATTGGTTCGTGGTGGTGAGCCTACGCAGTCGGCCCCCTCGAAAGGGTTGAGAGCGGCACGATTGCAATCTGTTCAAATCTTGCGCGGAACGTCTGCGCTCAGCGTTGGCGCACGTTGGTTTCTCCCAGACCCTTGGCCAGGTGATCGAACGGCTGAAGAACGGTGGAGAGCTGCTCGGATGCCGCACCGTTGGCGAGAAGCATCTCGGCAACGACTTCACCCAGCAAGACGATGCTGCGGACCGTGGGGCCGGTAGGAACCCCGAGACTCTTGTAAGTGTCGTCGAGGCCGTTGAGAACACGCTCATTGAGGATCGTGCTGTCCCCTGCGACCAGGGCGTAGCTGGCGTAGCGGAGGAAGTAATCCATGTCCCGCAGGCAGGCGGCGAGCCGACGGGTGGTGTAAGCGTTGCCTCCAGGCAGCAGAAGATCGGGTTCGTCCCGGAACAGGCGCTGACTGGCCTCACGCACGATCTCGGTGGCTGAACCGTTGATCAGCTCAACGGCCTGAATCCGCATCGTGGATTCATCCAGATACGCATTGATGCTGTCGATCGCTGAACGATCGAAATAACGACCCAGCTGGTCATAGCGACCGATCAGACCGCTGATTGCATCGCGCATTTACCTGAATCTCCAGAGGATCCCCCGCGGACGCTAACACCGTTGAAGCGGGCAAACCCTTTGGCAGGCCTGCATTTCAGCCAAGTTGACAGAAACGGTTACGCAGTCAACTCCAGGCTGATGGAACGTACCCCTTGATACAAAATGGAGACTTGTGGCTGTTTACGGTCACATCACTGCACAATTCAGTCGAGCAGTCCTTTCTTATGTCGAAATCCCCCCAGGACGTCCTGCGCCAGATCAAGGACGAAGGCATCGAACTGATCGACCTCAAATTCACTGATCTGCACGGCAAATGGCAGCACCTGACGATTTGCACCGATCTGCTGGAGGAAGAGTCCTTCACTGAAGGCCTTGCTTTTGACGGATCATCCATCCGTGGATGGAAAGGCATCCAAGCCTCTGACATGGCCATGGTGCCCGACGCCAACACAGCCTGGGTGGATCCGTTCTATCGGCACAAAACCCTGAGCATGATCTGCTCGATTCAGGAACCGCGCACTGGCCAGCCCTATGAGCGCTGCCCGCGCGCACTGGCCCAACGTGCCTTGAATCACCTCGCCAGCACCGGGCTGGCCGACATGGCCTTCTTCGGTCCTGAGCCTGAATTCTTCCTCTTCGACGACGTCCGCTACAACTCGGCCGAAGGTGGCTCCTTCTACAGCGTCGACACGATCGAGGCGGGTTGGAACACAGGTCGTATTGAGGAAGGCGGCAACCTTGCCTACAAAATTCAGGTGAAAGAGGGGTACTTCCCCGTTGCTCCCAATGACACAGCACAGGACATCCGCTCCGAGATGCTTCTGTTGATGGGGCAACTGGGCATCCCCACTGAGAAGCACCACCACGAAGTGGCCGGCGCCGGCCAGCACGAGCTCGGCATGAAATTCGCTGAGCTAATCCAGGCCGCCGACAACGTAATGACGTACAAATACGTCGTGCGCAACGTGGCCAAGAAGTACGGCAAGACAGCCACCTTCATGCCCAAGCCGGTGTTCAACGACAACGGCACCGGGATGCACGTGCACCAAAGCCTCTGGAAAGGCGGCCAGCCCCTGTTCTTTGGCGAAGGCAGCTACGCGAATCTGTCGCAGACCGCCCGCTGGTACATCGGCGGCATCCTCAAGCACGCCCCCGCCTTCCTGGCCTTCACCAACCCCACCACCAACAGCTACAAGCGTTTGGTGCCGGGCTTTGAAGCTCCGGTGAACCTGGTGTACTCGGAGGGCAACCGCTCCGCCGCCGTGCGGATTCCGCTCACCGGTCCGAGCCCCAAGGCCAAGCGCCTCGAATTCCGCTCCGGTGATGCCCTGGCGAACCCCTATCTGGCCTTCAGCGCCATGATGATGGCCGGGCTCGACGGCATCAAGAATCAGATCGATCCCGGCGACGGCGAAGACCGTGACCTGTTCGAACTCCCAGAGGAAGAACTTTCGAAGATCGCAACGGTCCCGGCTTCCCTTAATGGTGCCTTGGAAGCTCTGAACGCCGATCGTGGCTTCCTCACTGCTGGCGGTGTGTTCAGCGATGACTTCATCGACAACTGGATTGACCTCAAATACGAAGAGGTTCAGCAGCTGCGTCAGCGTCCTCACCCCCACGAATTCACCATGTACTACGACGCCTGATCAGCGATCGTTTCGATCCACGACCCGCCTCCCTGGAGGCGGGTTTTTTTGTGGACCGCTTGGCACACGGTTGGGCGTCACATTCGCTGAAATAGAGCTGTTGTCTGAATCCGCGATGGCGTCAACGCCCCTGAGCAAGCTTGCGTACCAAACGCTTCAGCAAGGCAAAAGCATCGCGGGCCTGGCTCATAAAGAGCTGAGCACCAAGTTGATGGAGTGGGTGGCACCCGATGCCGTTCCCAAGACGGAATCCGTTCCAGCCGAAGTGCTTGGGGAATTGCGGCTGGACATGAACAAACTCCAGGAACAGGACTGGCAGGAGGCTGAGGAAGGGATTTATCCCGAACAGTTGCTGTTCGATGCGCCCTGGCTCGACTGGGTCAGCCGTTATCCACAGGTGTGGATGGATCTCCCCTCCACGTGGGATCGTCGCCGTGAGCGCAACGTTCGCGATCTTCCCCGAGACACCGACACGGCGCTGTATCCCGATTATTACCTCCAGAATTTCCACCATCAAACCGATGGTTATCTGAGCGATCATTCCGCCGGTCTTTATGACCTGCAGGTCGAGATCCTGTTCAACGGCACGGCAGATGCCATGCGGAGACGGGTTCTGGCACCGCTCAAACGCGGTTTGAAGCATTTCGCTGACCGGGCTCCGGGATCCCTGAAAATTCTCGATGTGGCCACCGGAACAGGCCGGACACTGCATCAAATTCGAGCTGCGGTCCCCCACGCACAGCTGATCGGAACCGATCTCTCTGAGTCGTACCTGCGTCAAGCCAACCGCTGGCTCAATGCAGGGGACGCGTCGTTGGTTCAACTGATTCGGGCCAACGGAGAATCCCTCCCCCTGGCGGATCAGTCTGTTCAAGCCGTGACCTGCGTGTTCTTGCTGCATGAATTACCAGCACAGGCCCGCCAGAACGTGCTGAACGAGGCCTGGAGGGTACTCGAACCTGGCGGCGTTTTCGTTCTTGCCGACTCTGTGCAGATGGCCGATTCAGCCAAATTCGCCGCAGTGATGGAGAACTTCCGGCGAGTCTTCCATGAGCCCTACTACCGCGACTACATCGGTGACGACATCGACGCACGCTTAGTGGATGCTGGTTTCGAGGGAATCACAGCCGAATCCCACTTCATGACCAGGGTTTGGTCGGCACGCAAGCCCAGCGCTGAGGCCACCTGAGGGGATTCCCTGACAGCGTCCCTTGCACGAACGGCTACCAGCCATAGGGTGAGATCGATTCCAAAGGGAACTTCATGACAAATCCCTTTCGGTTGCGCTGGCTTCAGGGCTGGACGTTTCAGGTGGTGCTGATGGAAGGTCATGTGCAGGTGGAAGCCCTTGGGTTTGGCATCTGCTTGCGCACAGCTGTGTTGCCGGGGGAAACCCCACAAGCCGCAGCAGATCGTCTTGTTCTCTCTGAAGATCGCCGGCGTCGGGCTCTGCACAATGCCTGGCTTCGTGGTCAGGACATGGCACAACCTTCAGAGGTTCGATCCAGCAAGGATGAAGCTCCTGCTTCCAATTCACTGGTGGTCGTTGAACAAGCCCATCGCCAGCGGGTTGCTTAATCGGGTTAGAGCAGCGACAACAGCCAAGCCAGGGTGAAGCCCGCTCCACCAAAGCGCAATGCCCTCCAGAAGCGCTCCCCAGACAGGGGTGTCAGATCCCAGCCTGCAGGTGACTGGCTGATCAGATTGGCGGCAAGTTTGCGGCGCTGAATCCAGCGCCGCCCCGCAACTCCCGACCCGACATGGGCCTGACATTGCCCTTGCAACAAGAGACGTGAGGCATGGTGCAGCCAACGCAGTTCACTGCCGCATTGTTTGCCTTTGCGCTGTTCCACGCCTTTTCACCAACGTGCTCCGAAACTAGATCGATCTGCCGATCAAGGGATGACACCACCCACGACACCATGGCCAGACTCCGCCAAAGCCAAGGCGGAAGAGCTGCATCAGTTGCTCCGCATTGGCGATCGCGACTGGCATCAACTGAAGAGCAACCGCCAGCGGCGTGGAGCTGAATTACTGGCGGCAGCGTTGGTGCAACTGCTCCGCCAAGGAGACAATAAGGATGTCGAGGAGCTGACCCAGCAGGCACTTGGCTGGATCAAAGGAGAGCTAAGGGATCCTGGCTGTCCCCGGCACTGACCGGACGCCGGCAGGCCAATTGCAGGCGGTTGCCTCTCCGGCTCCAGCGCACATCGTCGAAGCATTGATGAATCAGAAACAGCCCCCGGCCACTGGGGGCATCAAGGGCCGTCGGGAGGGACGCAGAACGGGACTGCCGAGGAAGGCCGCAGCCTTCATCCTGAACCTGCCAAACCAACCAGTTGGGGGTCAGGATCCGCCGAACGCGAAGCTTCTTGGCTGGATTCTCAGCATTGCCATGGCGGACTGCATTCACCAGGGCCTCGTGCAACCCCAGCTCAACGCGTTGAGTCGTGAGGACACAACCAACAGGCTAAGTGAGCAGCTCCAGCAAAGGGGCAAGCTGCAGTGTGGACGGCAAGGTGAACTCAGCCCAGCGAAACCTCTTGGACGGCACAGTTGGGCCCGTTGACGTCGATCTTTCGAACTTACCGTTGTTGGGAAGCCGCGTCAGGATCTGCGGGCAACAAGTGCTGGATGTTTAAGCACAGAATCCATCAGACGAACCCCCCGCAGTTGATTGATCAACGGCATGTGCCCCTCTGGTGCCTCGATCGACCAGGTGAATGAACCTGGATACCTGGTCCAAACGCCATCACATTTCCAACCGATCCGGGGCCAAAGGCGTTCATAACGGCCATCCAGGGCAGACAAGAGCTGGGATTGGGCTGTAAATCCAAAGCGGCCCTGGGAAAAAACCGTCCAGAGCCGATCGAGACTCACCAGATCAATTCCTGGCATCGCAGCCACTTCGGTGAAGTAGACGTAGCCCCGCTTCACAGCAGCATCCCCGGCCAAATCGCGCAGACACTGGCTTGTGATGCGATCCGCCTCCTCAAAATTTTGGTTGAGCAGCTCCTGTTGCAACGGCCCGTAATTCAGGCCAACCGCGGATTCAACCTTCAGCCAGCCTTCATCAGAGGATGTGATCAGTCCGGCAAGGGCCTGAGGCTGGTGCTGTTGAAGCACCTGCAGAATCCATCCCGCAGCCCAGTCATCACCGGCAGGATCGAAGCCCGAAAGGAGATCTGGCCCGAAGGAAGCCAGCTCTTCAGCTCGTGCTGCGATCTGCTTGATCAGAGGGCGACGTTGGCGAGGTGTTCCCTTCGCGAAACGATCAAGCAGCTGGTCAACGCTGAGTTTGGTGGCGGGTGTGGAACCGGAGAGCATGAGTCGCAACCGGCCCCAAATGGCTCGGTGTTGGCCACTATGTCAGGCATGGGCGAGACACGTTCAATCGAGATCCAGCAGCTTCGCGAGCTGAAAGGTCCGCTGGTGGATGTGCGCAGCCCCAGCGAATTTGCGAAGGGGCACTGGCCCGGGGCTATCAACCTGCCTTTGTTCAACGATGAGGAGCGAGCCGAAGTCGGCACCGCCTACAAGCAGCAAGGGCGACTACCAGCGATTCACCTGGGCCTTGAACTCACCGGGCCCAAGCTCAGCAGCCTGGCCCAGCAGCTGGAGCCCCTTCGCCAACTGGGCGATCCTCGGATCTACTGCTGGCGTGGGGGAATGCGCTCGGCCAGTATCGCTTGGCTCGCTCAGCAGATCGATCTCACACCCAGGCTTCTGCAAGGGGGGTACAAGAGCTACCGGCGCTGGACCCAGAACCGGTTTGAGCAGGCATGGCCCCTCCGCATCATGGGCGGTCGAACCGGGACTGGAAAAACAGATGTGCTGTTGGCGATGGCGGCCCGCGGTGCAGCTGTTGTTGATTTGGAAGGACTGGCCAACCACCGCGGCAGCACGTTCGGCGGCCTGGGCCTGCCGGACCAACCCAGCACTGAGCACTACGAAAACAAATTGGCCGAAGCGCTTGATCAGCACCAACGCAACCGGGCAACAGCAATCTGGGTGGAGGCAGAAAGCATCCAGGTGGGCCGCTGCCGTATTCCCAAAGCCTTGTTCGATCAAATGCAACAGGCCCCCGTTCTGGAGATTCAGCGCGACCTGAACGAACGGGTGGACCAATTGGTGCAGGTTTACGGCCATCAGGGGGGAGCTGCTCTCGCTGAGGCAACCCAGCGGATCAGTCGACGCCTGGGCCCCCAACGCACCAAGGAAGCCCTCGAGGCCATTGCCAGGGAAGACTGGGCCAACGCCTGCCGCGCCACGCTCGACTACTACGACCGCTGTTACGACCATGAACTGGAACGTTCGCCCAAGCGCAACAACATCGATTTATCAGGACTCAGTGCTGCTGAGGCCACACAGACCCTGATTGAGCGCAGGTTCGTCGAAATCCCCGATTAAGATCACCCCTGCCGACGGTGCCAGGACGACGTGAGCAAAGCAGCGATTCAGTTCTTTCGGGGAGTCAACGAGCCGGTGGTGCCCGATATTCGCCTGACCCGCAGCCGCGATGGACGCACCGGGCAAGCAACATTCCGTTTTGAACAGCCTGCTGCGATTGCGCCAGAGACGATGGGTGACATCACTGGCATGTGGATGGTTGATGAAGAAGGAGAGATGGTCACAAGGGAAGTCAACGGCAAGTTCGTGAATGGCAAAGCGAGTGCTCTTGAAGCCGTTTACTCGTGGAAATCTGAAGAGGATTTCGAACGGTTCATGCGCTTTGCCCAGCGCTACGCCGATGCCAATGGCATGGGTTATTCACAAAATCAGGATTCCGATCAGACTGACGCCGCAGACGACCAACAAGCTTGAGACTGCCCCACTGGCTGTCATTAACGGCCTTGATTGCAGCAATCATTTTGTTGTGGTCATTGCGCGAGCTCTTACTTCTGCTGTTCGCAGCAGTCGTTCTGGCCATGGCCCTTTGCACCCTTGTGGGCATCCTTCGAGAAAGGAGGCCGATGCAACGGCCTCTGGCTTTGGTTCTATGCATCGCCGGGCTGCTCCTGCTCGTGGCAGGGGCAGCGGGAGTTGTGGTGCCGCCCTTCCTCGAGGAATTTTCACTGCTGCTGCAAAAGCTGCCTGAAGCTGGACAAACCCTTGTACGCATGGGGGTCGACTGGATCGACACCATCAGTGAGGCCATCTATGGCACTGACGCATTTCCCGACATCGATGAACTTGAGCTCAACGGGCCTCGACAGCTCGTGCCCGATGGTTCATCACTGGCAGCAGGCGTAGGCAGCGGCTTGCTGGGTCTGCTCGGTTTGGCAGGAAATCTCGGCAATGGCCTTCTGCGCCTGTTGTTTGTGTTGGCGGTTGCTCTGATGATCAGCATCCAGCCCCAGGCCTATCGCAACGTGGGGCTTCAGCTGATCCCCTCCTTCTATCGACGCCGTGGGCGACGCATCCTGGATCAATGCGGTGCTGCCCTGAGCAGTTGGATGGTGGGTGTGCTGATCAGCTCCCTGGCGGTGTTTGTGCTCTGCAGCATCGCTCTGACGCTGTTGGGCGTGAAACTTGTTCTGGCCAATGCTTTGCTCGCAGGCCTGTTGAACGTGATCCCCAATGTGGGGCCAACGATGAGCACGATTTTTCCGATGGCCGTGGCTCTCCTGGATGCCCCATGGAAGGCAGCAGCGGTGCTGGGGGCCTACGTGGTGATCCAGAACATTGAGAGTTACGTGATCACCCCGTCGGTGATGCATCACCAGGTGAGGCTGCTGCCCGGGTTGACCCTGGCAGCGCAATTTCTATTCACGTTGCTGTTCGGACCTCTCGGCCTGTTGATGGCGCTGCCGCTGGCGGTGGTGCTGCAGGTGATCATCCGTGAGGTGCTGATCCACGATGTGCTGGACCGCTGGAAACGTCTGGAGCCGGCACGATGACAGCCGGCACGTTTCTCGTTGCCCTCACCCTTGTGGTGCTGGTGCTGCTGCTCTGGCACCTGCGCTGGGTGCTCCTTGTGCTGTTTGGCGCCGTGGTGGTGGCAGTGGCTCTGGATGTGCTGATTGTTCAGCTTCAGAAAAAAACCCGGCTGGACCGCCCCCAAGCCTTGGCTGCTGTGCTGGGGATTTTGCTGTTAGCCGGAGGCTTGCTGGGACAGCTGTTGGTACCGGAACTGATTAGCCAGTTCCAGCAATTGGGGCGAGATCTGCCGCAATTGTTCAGCAAGGTGTCGGAGCTGCTGAGCAGCGAGCCGCGTCTGGCTCAGCTGAATGAAGCAGTGGGGCAGGGCCTCAATCTGAAAGGGCTACAGCCGTTGCTGGGCTTTGCAGGAGGTGCAGCGAATTCGCTGATTCAGGTCTTCCTGATGGCACTACTCGCCATCTTGCTGGCCCTGGATCCCAGTGCCCATCGGCGCATGGTGGTCGCCGTGACGCCGCGCCCTGCCCGTAAGCGCATGGAGCAATTGCTGGATGAATGCCGGCAGGCACTGGGGGGGTGGCTCAGCGGCATGACCCTCTCCGCCACCACCGTGTTTCTGCTCACCTGGGGCGGACTGTTGCTGCTCAAAGCACCCCTGGCCCTGTTGAGCGCTCTGGTCTGCGGTCTGCTCACCTTCGTGCCGACCATCGGACCAACGGCGGCAACCCTTTTGCCGACGGGATTAGCACTGCTGCAATCGCCGCAATTGATGGTGTCGGTGCTGGTGTTTCGACTGGTGCTGCAGAACCTGGAGGCCTTTCTGCTCACGCCGTTGCTGCTGCGCAAAACCGTGAATCTGCTGCCCACCGTGGCCCTGACGGCCCAGCTCAGCCTTGGTGCACTGCTGGGGCTTCCGGGAGTGCTGCTTGCCCTACCCCTGGTGGTGGTGCTTCAGGTGCTGATGCAGCGGGTGGTGGTGCAGCAGATCATGGATCGCTGGGCCTGAACACAGACTCCTCCCCTGTATCGGCTCGAACATCCAGTAGCAAGGGTCACACCTAAGACCAGGTCTGACTAAGTACTTTTACTGGGTCGTGAGAGCGACGCGTCGAGCCTTGGGACTCTTTGGAGAGGGTCCCAATTTTTTTGCCCCAAGACAACGGCAAGCGCATCAGGGCAAGGCTGAGCAACCCCTTACAGCAGCTGACGCTTCTTTTTCTCGCTCGAATCACGCTCTCGTTCAACCGCCTGCCAATAGGCCGCAGAGACAGCGACCTCCTGACCCCGTTCAATTTTGTGCAGCCGAGCCTTCAGCGCCTCAACCTCCGCACGCAGCCCAATCACAACTTCGCTTAGACCAGGATTCAACTCCATGGAACCTGAGCAACCAGTTGAGTCGTAGCTCAGGCTCAACAGGCAATGACGTTCAGAGTGATACCGACAGCACCCATCTCAAGGCCTTCAATCCAATAATGTGTCCAACAGGTCTTGAGACGAACAGGCTTGGACGTCATCTTCAATTTCTCCCGTTATGAGGAACTGAGGCAGGCCGTGATGCAGCTGGTTCGCGAGAACCTCGATCCGGAGTTGCTTCACGAGGAAGCCCACGATCTGTTCGAGTCGTGGTGGACCTCCACCCACAGCCAGGGGCGTTGGAACGCCGATGTGAAACAACGCACCTGGGATTCAATCTGGCGCGAATTCGGGAATGGCTCCGGCTAGCCGAAGCGACGCCACAGGGACGGCGAACCCAGCAGCACCACCACAGCCAACTGGTGATGCCGAATCGCATACCCCAATCCTGTGACTGTGAACTGATCGCTGAGCAGCTGCACTTCGGTGCGCAGATCACCCAGGGCCAGCAGGATCAACAGAATCGGAAACCAACGTGCCGGATGGCGACGCCGTTGAGAGTCGCCGCTGTGATTAGTCACGGGAGCGGTCCCAGAGAGTGAGCAGCGACGGTGCCAGGGCGATGCTTGACCAGGAGCCGACCACGACCCCCAGGGCCAGGGCGATGGCAAACCAATAGAGCGTTGCCCCACCGAAGAACACCAGGGCCAGCAGGGGGAGCAACGTGGTTCCGCTGGTGTAAAGGGTGCGGGTCAACGTGGCCGACACCGCTTGATCCACTTGCAACGACAACGGAAGATCGGCCGCATCGTTGCTGCGTTCCCGGATGCGATCGAACACCACGACCGTGTCGTTCACCGAGTACCCGGCAATCGTCAGCAGGGAGACGGCAAAGAGACTGTCGACCTCCAGTTGGAGCACAACCCCAAGCCAGGCAAACACCCCACAAACGATGGCCACGTCATGAGCCAGCGCCACCAGTGCAAGAAAGGCATAGCGACGGTCGTAACGGAAGCTGATGTAAGCAGCGATACCGCTGAAGGCCACCAGCAGCGAAATCAGACTGCTGCGGAGCAGTTGACGGCCCAAGCTGGGGCCAATGGTGTCGACCGATTGACCACCGGCGAGGAACGGTCCTGCAATCGGTTCGACCACCTGAATCACCGCTTGGCCCTGGGCAGCCGACAGCGTTGGCAGGCGCAACAGCAGCGACTGACCACCATCCAACAGCTGAACCCGGGGCGCCCCGAGGTTGGGAAGAGCTTGGCCCTCCTCGAGCGGCAGCTCCATCGTGCGAATCACATCGGATACGGCAATCGCCTTGAGCTCTCCGCACGACCCATCACAACTGCGCTCAAGCTGAATCTGAGTTCCACCGGTGAAATCCAAGCCCGGACGCAGGGGTGCCCGAATCGAGGGATCCAACCAGCTGAGCAGCAAGCCCAGCAGACTGACCGCGACGACAAAGCCAGAGATCAGCCACACCCTTCGGCGCATGCTGCTAAGTGACCAGCGCAAGTTACGGACCTCTGCCGCTGTTGCCGATGACGACGCTTCAGTCATGGTTCAAGCGGAGGAAGAAGGAAGCTGCCGAGCGGGCAGGAAATTGCTGGGACGACGAAGACCGGAATATCCCATCAGGAAACGCAGCAGGGTTCGGGTGCAGGTGAGGGCGGTGAACAGGCTGAGCAACACACCGATGCCCAGGGTCGCCGCGAAGCCCTTGACCAGGCCAGTGCCAAGAAAAAAGAGCGCGGCGCAGCTGATCAACGTGGTCAGGTGACCGTCAACGATCGATGAAAACGCCTCGGAGAAACCGGTATCAATCGAGCGGATCAGGGTGTTACCTCGCCGCAGCTCATCTTTGATCCGCTCAAAGATCAGAACGTTGGCGTCCACAGCCATGCCAATCGAAAGGATGAATCCAGCGATTCCCGGCAGGGTGAGGGTGACGGGGATCAGGGCATACACCGCCAGGTTGAACAGGGCATACAGGCTGAGAGCCATCACAGCAACAGCTCCAGGCAGGCGGTAGGCCACCACCATGAACACGGCCACCAAGGCCAGGCCAGAGAGGGCAGCCACCAGGCTGCGACGGATGTTTTCAGCCCCAAGTGTGGGGCCAATGGTGCGGACCTCGATTACCTCAACGGGGAGAGGCAAAGAGCCGCCGCGCAGCTTCACCTCCAGTTCGCGGGCCGTTTCCGCACTGAAATTGCCGCTGATGGTGGCTGCACCACCTGAGATTCCAGCGCTTTGGAACTGGGGACCAACACTGGCGGCACTGATCAGCTGGTCATCCAAGATGATCGCCAGCAATCGATCAGTGCCTGCAATCGACTTGGTGAGATCAGCGAAAGCCTCTGCCCCCTCCCCGTCGAAGTTGAGCGTCACTTCCCAGCTGTTCGGGTTGTTCTGCAGCGGTTGGCGACCGGCCGTCACAAGCTGCTTACCCGTCAGCGAGGCCGGTTCAAGCATTGTGAGCAGATCGGCGTCGACCTTCGCGAGCAGGTCGCGCAGCTGTTCTTCCTCCGAGGTGGCCTGGCCCTCAAGCCCCAGGGCATCACGGGTTGTCTGGAGCTGATCCAAATCCAGCGGCTCTGGCGTTTCACCGCGTCGGATCTGATCCTCACGGAGCTTGAGAATGGCTTCCACCTGGGAGCGGAGCTGCCTCAGACCACGGAATTCAGCTTCAGTGTTGGGCTTCTGAGCACGGAACTCGAGCAGAGCCGTGTCGCCAAGAACTCTCGCAGCAGCGGTGGGATCCTGTTCGCCGGGGAGCTGCAACACCAGCTGCGACTCACCCACGGTCTGCAGGGTCGACTCGGCTACACCGAGGCCGTTAACCCGGCGATCGAGCACGGCTTTCACCGCTTCCATTTCCTCAGAGCCGACACGGGTGATCTCCCCGGCCGGCTTCACCTCAACAGTGAGCTGACTGCCGCCTCGCAGATCGAGGCCCAGTTCCAGCGGAGTACGAACCAAAAACATCCCGGCGGCAATGGCCAGGGCAAGAACAAGGGCAAACCAACCCTGATAACGCGCCATCAACGTCAGATGTCCTTGTTGACCAACGCCTGTGCCGCTTCAACGATCTGATGCGGCTGAATGATCGTGAGGTTCTCCAAGGATCCGTTGTAGGGGGTTGGAATGTCCTGACTGGACAAACGCATCGGACGGGCATCCAGATCGTCGAAGCACTGCTCCGTGATCAATGCGATCAGCTCAGCACCGATACCGCCTGTCTTCATGCATTCCTCCACCACAATCACCTTGTGGGTCTTGCGGATGGAGCGACTGATCGTCTCCATGTCAAAGGGCTTGAGGCTGATCAGATCGATCAGTTCAACGCTGACGCCATCGGCCTCCAATTGCTCCACTGCTTTCAGGCAGTGGTGGCGCATTCGGGAATAAGTAAGGATCGTCACATCGGTGCCTTGCTGCACCAAATCAGCCTGATCAAGAGCACAGGTGTACTCGCCTTCGGGGAGCTCCTCGGTGAGGTTGTAAAGAAGGACATGCTCGAAGAAGAGCACGGGATTGTTGTCCCGAATTGCGGCCTTCATCAGGCCCTTGGCATTGGTGGGCGTGCTGCAGGCCACGATCTTGATGCCTGGCACCGCATGGAAGTAGGCCTCAAGCCGCTGGCTGTGCTCAGCGCCAAGCTGACGACCCACGCCACCGGGGCCGCGTACCACCGTGGGAATGGTGAAGTTGCCGCCACTGGTGTAGCGGAGCATCCCCATGTTGTTGGAAATCTGGTTGAAGGCCAGGAGCAGGAAGCCCATGTTCATTCCTTCAACGATCGGGCGGAGACCGGTCATCGCAGCACCCACCGCCATACCGGTGAAACCGTTCTCGGCAATCGGCGTGTCCAGCACCCTGAGGTCGCCGTATTTCTCCGCCAGATCCTTGGTGACCTTGTAGCTGCCGCCGTAATGGCCGACGTCCTCCCCCATCACACAGACGTGGGGATCTCTACCCATCTCCTCGTCGATGGCTTCCCGCAGAGCGTTGAAGAGAAGTGTTCCTGCCACGGCGTCCCTTTGATCCCGGCCAATCCGGGTGGTGAGGCCAAGCTATCTCAGTCAGCGCAGCGTCAACCTCCGGCCGCAAAGGTGAACAGCAACAAAACCGAGAGCAACATGGCCGGAGACAGCAGCAGCGCCAGCTGACCGAGGTCGTGGGGCGTCATCCAAACCCTGACATTGAGCCGACGCTAGGCAGGGTTCTGATCGCGAGCCGTAAAGAGACTGCGAAGAAACACCAGGGTCAGACCGAGAGCCACAAACCCAGTGCTGAAAGTGGCCAGAAAGGACAAGCCCACCAGCAAGGTCTTCAGGGTGACGGCAATGTTTTGGGCGATCGGCGAGCTGTAGTGGGGTGGGTGAACAGCGAAGTACACCACCATCCGCCGGCTCCAGCCCAGAGCCAGCCAAGCCAAGAATCCAGCTGTCAGCGCCCCAGAAAGAAAACTCAGCGGACCTTTGCGGGGATCCCTTGGCTCGGGACTCTCTGGGGTGTTGGCATCAGTCATGACTCAATCCTCACGCCATCGCGGCGGAGGGCGCAAGACCACGCCTTCAATCCGGCACGTTCCAGCTGGGGAGCGAGTTCGCCCTGGGCCTGTCGGCATGACTCCAGATCGCGGAACAGTGCAAAGCAACTGGGACCTGAACCGCTCATCGCCACCGCCAGGCTGTGGGGAACGCTCTTCAACAATTGAAGCGCCGACCGCACAGCAGCTGTTTCGGGCGCCACCACCTTCTGCAGATCGTTGCGCAAGGGAGGGGGAAGGTCACTGCGCAATGGGTTGAGCCAAGCATCGCTCCGCAAGGCCTGCCGGCGTCGTTCAAAGGCAGCCTCATCAGCGAGGTAGTGGGATTGGTTCAGCTCACGGCAACGTTTGTAAGCCCATGGCGTTGAAACACTCACCCTGGGGTCTTTGACCAACAACACCGCCAGGGGGTCGTTGGTCGGCGGCACCGCTTCCAGCCGCTCCCCACGCCCGAAACAGAGCTGACACCCTCCGGTCACACAGAAGGGCATATCCGAGCCGAGCTCGGCGGCCATGCGCTCCAAATCACTGGGGCTATGGCCCAACCCCCACAGGGCATTCAGACCCACCAAGGCTGCAGCGCCATCGCTGGAGCCTCCAGCCAGGCCAGCACCAATGGGAATGCGTTTCTCCAGATGAATCAACGCGCCCAATTCGCTGAAACCAGAACGGTCCCGCAGCAGCTGAGCTGCACGCAGGATCAGGTTGTCGTCGCCAACACTGAGGCTGGCCTCATCGCAACTGAGGCTGATCCGCGCATCAGCGGTGTTCTCAAAGCTCAGACGATCCGCCAATTCGATGCTCTGCATCACCATGGCCAGCTCATGGAAACCGTCCGACCGCAGCCCCAGGACCTCCAGGTGAAGATTGACTTTGGCCGGGGCCGTCACCGTGATCATGGTGGTCGTTCAGTCGCCCCGATTCAAACCCCTGGCCAGGGCAACCCAAGTGTGCGGTGCCAGTTCCTGGGGACGCTGCTGAAGGCTGAAGCCAGCGGAGGCAGCCAAAGCCTGCAAGCGGTCGGGATCGGCCACGCCCGCCAGGGTGTTGCGCAGCATTTTTCGCCGGGCCAGGAAGGCCTGCTTCAGCAGGGATTCCACCTGGGACGCCAAGGCCGGCTCCACCCGCTCGGACGGCGACAAAGGCTCCAGGCAGATCACTTCCGACTGGACCTTCGGTGGGGGTTGAAAACAACGCGGCGGCACCGGACAGACCGAACGGCAGCGGGCCAGCAACTGCATGCGCACACTCAGGGCGCTGAAACTGCTGTGGCCGGGCCGGGCCCGGATCCGCTCCGCCACTTCCTTCTGCACCAGCAAGACAAGCCGTTGGTATGGCGGATCCACAGGGCGATCCAACCGCCCCACCAGCCGCTCAAGCAGAGGGCCTGTGATGTTGTAAGGGATGTTGGCCACCACCTTGTCGGCGATGTGGCCATCATTCAATTCGAGGGGCGCCTCGAGCACATCTCCCTGGTGCAGGCTGAACGCGGGCTGATCAGCGAAACGGTCCTGCAAACCGGCCACCAGATCGCGATCAAGCTCAATCGCATGCACCGCCCCAACATCCGCAGCCAGAAGACGCTCGGTCAAGGCACCGCGGCCGGGTCCCACCTCCAGCACACGGTCGGTCGGCTCAAGATCGGCAGCCTCAACAATCCGCTGCAGCACGGAGTCATCGCGCAACCAGTGCTGGCCGAAGCGTTTGCGGGCGTGATGTCCGGAGAAACCCATGGATCAACTGTGCATCAGCACAGCCGCTCCACATCCATCCAGCGAATCGTTCCGTGGGATGGCATCAACGGCACAAGGGCGAGCTTGATCCGCAGCAGCTTCTCGGCGGACGTTGGATGCGCGGCTCTCCAACAGCTGATCGCACGCGCCATGCGGCGCCGTTTGGCGGAATGAAACGCGTCCAGGCCACGACGGTCCCAGTGACCGATGCGACGCCCTTTCACCTCCACCACCAACAGCTGCTGATGCTGCTCCAGCACCAGATCCAGTTCCCCCCAGCGGCAGCGCCAGTTGCGATCGAGCAACCGCCATCCCTTCGCTTCAAGCTGTTGCAAGGCCTGCTGCTCCGCCCAGCGTCCGCTGCATTGAGACTCCACCGGCATGAACCATCACTTTCTTGTTCAAACCATTCCCCCCAGAAACGGCTCTAGGGTTCAGCGGTGATTGTTCCGCTCATGCGCAGACGCTTCGCGGCCCTTCTGGTCTCCTTTTTGGTTCTGACATGTCAATGGCTGGTGGCAACTCCGGCCCACGCCGCCATGGATGTCGCCAAACAGGTCTTGATCGGTGCTGACTATGCCGACAAGGACCTGCGTGGGGCCACCTTCAATCTGAGCAACCTCCGGGAAGCCGACCTGTCTGGATCAGATCTCCGCGGGGCAAGCCTGTACGGCGCGAAGCTGCAGGACGCCGACCTCAGCGGCACCGATCTGCGCGAAGCAACGCTGGACTCCGCCGTGATGACGGGCACCAACCTCTCGGATGCCGTTCTGGAGGGAGCTTTTGCCTTCAACACGCGCTTCAAGGACGTGGTGATCACGGGAGCTGACTTCACCGATGTCCCCATGCGCGGTGACCAACTCAAAAGCCTCTGTGCCGTTGCCGATGGGACGAATTCCGTCACGGGCCGCAGCACCCGCGAGAGTCTCGGTTGCGGCTGAATCATGAGCTTTGATTCCCGCAGTTTGGATCGTCTGCGCGAGTTGGGTCGCCAACTGCCAGAACGCTTACCTGAACCCAAAAAACCTGTAGCTCCCAAAGCCAGCCAGGTGCGGCACCGCGTTGAAACCGAGAAGAATCCGGATGAGCTTTTCCGGGAACTGATGAAGGCCAGCCAGGACGGCACGGTTCCTGAGCACCTCATGGCCCGCCTCAAACAGTTGGAGAGCCAACGCCAATCAACGGGACAACCGTCGCCGTTGAACAGCAGCAATGACATGCCCAACGTTGCTGCGCCAATGCGCAGCAAGCCTGGACCGGGCAAAAACACACAGCCGAAACGACCGAACGTTGCCCCTGGCAGCGAGGAGGAGAGCCTCTACGTGGCCTTCGGGCAGCTCTTCCTCGAGGACGACGAAGGGGACGACGTTTGAACCCGGCCCGTTGCCGGATCCTTGCGGTGGGAAAAGTCCGTCGCGACTGGATTCAGAACGGTATCGACCTCTACCTCAAACGCCTGCCGGGGATGACCATCAGCGAGCTTCGGGACAGCACCCCGGACAAGGAGGCCGATGCGATCCGAGCGGCCCTGCGGCCCGACGAAACCCTGATCGCCTTGATGGAACAGGGCGACACCCTGGCCTCGGTTCCCTTCGCACGACGCCTCGAACAGTTGGGCAACCAGCGGCTCGCCTTTGTGATTGGTGGTGCCGATGGCCTGACTCCTGCGCTCAAAGCGCAGGCCCACTGGCGACTGAGCCTCTCCCCCATGACCTTCCCCCATGAACTGGCGCGGCTGATGCTGGTGGAACAACTGTTCCGGGCCCAGGCGATTGTTCAGGGCAGCCCATATCACCGCGCCTAGGGTTTCGCGATGGCCGCTGATCTCTGTGCCTCCACCATGCGTCTGGCCCTGCTCTCCCCGATCCATGGCCAATCGATTGATCACATCGCCCGTCAGCTGGAGAACTACAGAATTTTTCTGGCGCCCTTTGAGCTGCGCCACTACTTCCACGTGTCGTTGGAGAGTTCTCCAGATCTCCAAACCGACCTCACCGCCCTGGCGGAACGGGAGGGCCACAGCATTGTCTTCACCAATCGCAGGCGCCCCACCTGGCGGCCTTGCACGGCCTATGCCCTGTGCGAACTGATCAAAACAGCGCTTGCCGATGACCACATCCCCGACAAAGTGCTTATTCACACCGACACAGATCTGTTGGTGTCTGGCGAAGCAAAAAAGAGGCTGATCAAGAGCAGAATTGGCTGCGGTGAAAGGTCTTTCCGCGGTGAAAAAGGGCGATGGAAATGGTCCAAAAAAGCTCAAAATGACCCCCGCATCCAACGGTTCATTGCGGAGATGCTCGATGGGGATCCGTCGCAATTGCGCATGGGTCGGATCTGTGGCGCCTACATGCCCTGGTCTGTTTTCAAGACCTTTGGCGTGATTTACAACCAATATTTCGACACCAGCTACTTCGAAAAGAGCCCCAAACGCCACTGGCCCCTGACGGAAATTGCGATCCCAACCATCCTGAGGCTGCTGCAAGGCCCCAACCAGCGCTTTCGCGCACCGTTGATCAAAGTGCCGAAGAACAACAAGGTGTCTCCCAACAGCATCGATCGCATGCGACGCCGTGGCGACAGCTTCGGGCTCAAGAAAATCTCCCGCGACACTGACAGCGAAGCGTTTCACTACCTCATGCGCCTGCAGGAGCAAGCCGCAGAGGAGGGGTGATCATGCTGCACGTTGTTGACAACCTGCTGTCCGCTGATGCCTTGCAGGAACTTCGCGAGCTCTGCGAGATCCATGGGCAGATCAGAGAGCAGCATGACGGCGATGCGCAGTTCAGCTGGCGCCCCGAAACAGGCCCCTCCCGCTCCATCCACGCGCCTGCCCAGCAAGCCATCGTCGATCGCTACCTCAACGATGCCCTTCTCCCCTTGGCAACCCCGTTTGCCCCCCAGCGGGCCGGGATCGAGTGGTGGTGCAACACCAACAACGACCTCGACTGGCACGTCGACAAGGATGAACTGGAAGGAAGTCGCAGCGGCCGTTACGTGTTGCCCTTGCTGTCTACGGTTTTTTATCCCCACGTGAGCTGTGCTGGCGGCGAACTTCTGATCGCCGACAACCCCCCGATCAGCAACGGCTATCAGGGGCCCCTGCCAACGTTTCGCTCGGTGATCTCCATCCCACCGGTGATGAACCGTCTTGTGCTTTTTTCTCCAGGCATCCTGCATCGCATCAACCCGTTCGAAGGCGAGCGTTACTCCGTCGCCGTCAACATCTGGGCCCAGCCGCCCCTCACCACAACGGCTGCAGGGCCACCGGCTTGAATTTCTCGATTGAGACCGTCCAGGCCCGTGGTGCAAAGGCCTGAAGCGCCGCTTTGAACGCGCCCGTATCACCCGTGTTCAGCCATGCCGCTTTGATCCTGGGCACATCCTCCGGCAGCCGTTCCATTGGCAGCTCCACCAGCAGCAGGCTGTCGTCGCCTGCAGCGCGCTGCAGACAACCCTGATCACTGCGCTGCCAGACCCGCAGCAGCAGCTCCAGCACCAGAACATGACCCAACGCCTCCGGAGCCTCGCCCTGCGGAGCCACCTCTTTCTGAGACCGCCCCCCCAGGGGCAACGCCCGTCGCCCCTGCTGATCGATCAGCGCCATGGCCACCAAATACGGAGTGTCTGCCATACCAAAAATCAATACCTCAACATAAAGCTTCCTCTTTCAAATTCCGTCGATAGATTTGGTTAATACAATCAAACAATCCTGAAAACAAAATGCTAAGACTTAAAGACTCCCTGATAAGCAACAACAAGAGCCTAAAGAAATCATTCATGTACAGCGGTCGCGCCTCAAGGGAGGAGTTCTTTTTATTCCTCTACTTTCAGGTCGTCTTCGTCCTTTTCAACCTTATTTTAATTGGATTGACATCTCCTCTTCTCAACCTCCTCCCCGCTAGCACAAAAAATATTATTTTAATCATCTTATCGCTTCCATTAATTGTTTACTACGTCGGCCTTCCATTCGCATTCGCATCCCTCTGCGCTCGTCGCCTTCATGACCTCGGCATGAGCCTCAAAAGCCTTCACATCCTCCCCTTTGTTGCCCACAAAATGGGCAACAAAGAGGTCAACGCGTGGGGAACCCCCCCCCGGGCCCGGCCCCCCCCCCCCCCCCCTTAACGAGCGACGAAGAAGACGAAGCTCCGGTATAGTACAAATGAACTATGTAGCGGATTGCCATGGAGGGCAAGCAAGGCAATCCACTGCTGCCCCTGCAGCCAAGGCGCAACCGGCTCACCCTGCCCCTGGCCGGGGAACGCGTCGCCGCGGGTTTTCCGTCCCCCGCTGAGGACTACGTCGATGTGGGGATCGACCTCAATGAACAACTCATCCGGCATCCCAGCAGCACCTTTTTCCTACATGTCAGCGGCAACTCCATGACCGACGCCGGCATCCACGATGGTGACCTCCTGGTGGTCGATCGCAGCCTCGAACCGCGACCGGGAAAGGTGGTCGTAGCGGTACTGGACGGATCCTTCACGCTCAAGCGCCTGATGCGCCATCGCGGCAGGTTGCGCCTGGAAGCCGCCCATCCGGACTATCCCCCGCTGGAGCTTCACCGCTGCGGTGAGGTTCAGATCTGGGGCGTGGCCATCCACGTGATCCATCCGCTCTGAGGCGAGATCGCCATGCCTCAGGCCACAGCCCTGATCGATGGAAACAATTTCTATGCCTCCTGCGAGCAGAGCCTGGACCCGGCCCTGATCGGCCACCCTGTCGTGGTGCTGTCCAACAACGACGGCTGCATCGTGGCGCGCAGTGCCGAAGCCCGTGCCCTGGGGATCCGGATGGGGACGCCATATTTCAAGGCGCGTCGGGAGCTTGAACGGCACAACGTGGTGGTGCGCAGTTCGAACTACGCGCTTTATGCCGATATGAGCCAGCGAATGATGAGCCTGCTGGAGGCCCACTGCGAAGAGCTGGAGGTGTATTCAATCGATGAAGCCTTCGGGAGGGTTCGTCGTCCCAGCAATGGTGATCTGCAAGGTTGGGCCCGCCAGCTGCGGGCCCAGGCCCGGCAGAACCTCGGACTCCCAATCGCCATCGGTCTGGGGGCCAGCAAGGGACAGGCCAAGCTGGCCAATCGCCTGGCCAAGCAGACCGCGGACCATGCCGGAACGTTCGACCTCGGCCAATGCGACAACCCGGATCACTGGCTGGAAACAATTGCAATCGAGGATGTGTGGGGGATCGGTCGTCAATTGGCCCATTGGTGTCGACTGCGGGGCATCAACAACGCACGACGCCTGCGCGACATGCCGAGCGGTGAGCTGCGCGCCAAATGCGGTGTGGTGGGTCTGCGTCTGCAACGCGAACTGCGCGGCCATGCCTGCCTACCGCTGGAGCTAGCACCAGCACCGAAGCAGGAAACCTGCGTGAGCCGCAGTTTCAGCCGACCGATCACGAGCCAGGAGGAACTGCAGCAGGCCATCGCCACCTATGTGGTGCGGGCCGCCGAGAAATTACGCAAGCAACAGCAGCGGGCGGCAGCCCTCACCATCTACACCCGCACCAGCCCGTTTGCTCCCGGCTTTTACAGCCAAGCGGCCAGCACGCAGCTGGACCTAGCAAGCAACGACACGGCCGTGCTGCTGCAAGCAGCGCGACCCTTGGTGGCACGAATCTTTCGCCCCCATCGTCAACTGGCCAAGGCCGGTGTGCTGATGCAGCACCTGCAGAGCCATGAGATTCTCCAAACCCATCTGATGGTGCCGATGAGTGAAGAGCAGCAGCAGAAACGGGAATGCCTGATGCAGACCATCGACCGGATCAATCGGCGTTACGGACGTGGAAGCCTGCAATGGGCAGGCTGCGGACTGCAGCCGAGCTGGTTGATGCGACGGGAGCAACTCAGCCGCGCCGCCACCACCCGTCTCCAGGATCTGCCGGTGGTGAGGGCCTGAGCCTATCCATCACGGCTCACCCAGAAAACGACAGGCCGGGAGGCTGGTCGCCACCTGATCCACACCGTCGAGAAAAGCTTCAGCATCGACAGCCCGCGTACGCACAAAACTGGTTTGAATCTCCTCCAGCTGAGCCATGGCGTCGTCGTGACTCAGGCCAGTGGATGTGTGCGCCAAGCTGCAGAGGGACGTCGCGACGCCACGCCCGAAGCCACGAGAACTGGCCTGACGGCGCACCGCTGAAAGCAGGATCGGCACCACGAGTCCACCCAACACAAGGGCAAGAACAATCAGGCTCCAGAGACGACCGCCACGCACCCAGTAAGGAACAAGGTATAGGCCGCTATTGGCAGGGGACGGAGGATCAGAGGGCGGCCCGGAAGGCGGAGTTGGACTGTTCGTCACTCAGACCTCCTGCAACAACTGAATAACCTGTTCACGGGTGCTGAGCAGCAAGACCATCCGCTCACCATGGGCGTTGAGACCAGTCTGCTCCCGCACCAAATCAGTGCTGGCCAGAGCCAATCCTCCCGTTTCGGTGAACAACACCGGCAACGTGCCCTGGTGCCCCCGCATGCCCTGTAGATCCAGCGCCTGACGCACGGCCCGCTGCGCTTTGTCAGAACCCAAACGCTCCACAAAGACCGGCCAGAGGTGGTTCACAGGAGCGAGAGCTGCAAAATCAAGCTGCGTATCAGACATCAGGATGGCAACAACGCGAGGGCTTCACTGATCATCTGCGGGGTGACAGCGATGCGCTCGAGCGGATCGGCATTGTCGAGGTACGCATCAAAGGAAGCAAACCGCTCGATCACCGGATCAGCTCCCTCGGCGGCGCAAGCCTCGATCCAATCCCCATCCTCTGGCTTCACAGCGACGTAGGCCTGCAGCGCTTCCTCGAGATCTCCGCCGTCGCCAACGCCCTCGCCATGCCAGATCGCTTCGAAGAATTCAGACATCTCAGCTCAGGGACAGATGTTGGTTGTGGTGGACCAAGGCCACAGGCTTTTCCACGCTGGCGAGGCCAGCAGGGAAATTCAACCAGACACGGACGATCCAAAGACAGGGGCCAAAGACAACAACTCAAGCAGCGGGTGGAATCACATCACCGGAGGAATCGACCACTGGGGAGTCGACTGCAACGGTGTAACTCGCGCAACGCTGCTGATCCAGATGGCCGATGTGTTTTCTCTCCGTGTAATAGAGCTCCTGATAGCGCAAAGCATCACGGTTGAGGTCATCGAACAAGGCCTGAATCCGTACCTCCATATCGATGTTGTTCTGGTCTGACGAGGCGTCCTGATCGATCAGCACAGCGATGCAGGATTCCAGGGTCTGCAGACGCTGGCCGCCCCAGGCCTCCAGCAGATGCCGGCAGCGCTTCAAGCTTTTCTGCCGCTCCAGCAGGGCAGCAATGCCCCGCAGCTGCTCCAGCGGCTCCGCCAGGGCAACACGCTGCAATTCACCGGGCTCCAGCAAGGGAGTCAAGCGGGACACCAGCGCGCTGCTCTCCAGCAGCAACTGATCAGTGAGCAACCGCGGCAGGTCCATGACGTCGAGACCCTCGCCGTCGTCGTCACATCGGCTGATCGCCTCCATCCGCCCCTCACCCAGGTTGGTTTCCTCCAGATCCGTGATGGCCGCCCAGAGATGGCGGTGATGGGGAATGGCGAAATCCTCCAGTTCGCGTTGGCGCAACTCCTGGCGAATGGTGGCCCGGTGCCGGGGGCAGTGGAGATACAGACGCAGCAGGTCTGCCTCACAACGCTCTCGTTGCCCGGTTTCACCCGGCTGCTCATGGCGGCTGGAGCGCCCATGCCAACGCTGGCCCTTCACCTGCTGGCGCAGATCGTCCTCCAACTGGAGCGCCAAGCGCCCCTGTCCACCACTGAGTCGCTCCGCCACCCGTTGGAGGTAGTGGGTGCGGACAGCGGACTGAGGGAGTTTGCCCAGCAGCCCCACCAGAGCCGTCACGGCCTGCTGGAACTGATCAGCCTTGCTGAGATCGCGCTCCTCGAGCACCTGCTCGATCTGCCAGTCGAGCCAGAGGGGGGCCTGATCAAGAAGAGCGCGGTAATCACCGGCCCCGTTCTGCTTCAGGAACTCATCAGGGTCTTTGCCAGACGGCAGGTGAAGCACTCGAAGCTCCAGCTGGCCCTGCATCGCCAGCTGCTCCACCTCGCCGATGGCCCGATTGGCCGCACGGACGCCAGCGCCGTCGGCATCAAAGTTCAGAACGATCCGCTTGCTGTCGCTGACGCGGCACAACTGGGTGATCTGCTGACTGCTCAGGGCCGTGCCCAGGGAGGCCACCGCGTTGGTGATGCCAGCGGCATGCAGGGCAATCACATCGAAATAACCCTCCACCACCACCGCCCGGTCGTCCTTGCGGATGGCGTTGGAAGCTTTATCGAGACCAAACAGATGCTTTCCCTTTTCAAAGACCTCGGTCTCGGGGGAGTTGAGATACTTCGGCTCGCTGCCATCAAGACTGCGCCCCCCGAAGCCAATCACCCGACCCTGACGGTCGTGGATCGGAACCATGACCCGATGGCGAAAGCGGTCATAAAACCCATTGCCGCCCTTGCGTGGCACGACCAGGCCAGCGGCCTCCAAAAGCTCGGGAGCCAGCCCCTCCACCTGTTGCAGATGCTTCAGCAGGCCATCCCATTGATCCGGGGCATATCCGATCTGAAATGACTCCTGCGTGGCGGGGCTGAGACCTCTGGATTCGCTGAGGTATTTCAGGGCCTCTGCGCCCGTCGGTGCCAGCAACTGACTGCGAAACCAACCGGCGGCGAGGGCCAGGGCCCGTTGCAGCTTGTCCCTGCGCGACAGCTGCTGCCGCAACCGCTCCTGCTGCGGACCGTCCACCGTCTCGATCGGGAGCTGGTAGCGCCGCGCCAGATCCAACACCACATCACTGAAGCTCTGCCGTTGGAACTCCATCAGGAACTTGATGGAGTTCCCGCCAGCGCCGCAGGAGAAGCAGTAGTAGAACTGCTTGGCGGGAGACACCGTCATCGACGGTTTGCTGTCGTCATGGAACGGGCAGATCCCGACGAATTCCCGCCCCTTCTTCTTGAGCACCACGTGCTCGCCCACCACATCAACGATGTCGGCCCGTTCCTTAACGGCCTCGATCGTTCTTGGATGCAGGCGGGCATTCACCATCGGTCCATTCTGCGAAGTCGCAGGGTTCCGTGCACCCCGTCATCAGAGCACCCATGGCCGAACCGCAGAACGCACAACCCTGGTGGAACCGGGAATCGGTGCGGGGTAGCCGGGCCCTAATCCTCAGCTCCCTGGCCTTCAGCCTGATGACGGTCTGCGTTAAGCAACTGAACAGTCGTCTCCCGGTGGCGGAAATCGTGCTGAGCCGGGCCTTGATCAGCATCGTTCTGACTGCCGTGGGTCTGCGCCTCGCTGGGGTCTCCCCCTGGGGCCATCGACGGGGCCTGCTGGTGGCCCGTGGGTTATTGGGAAGCCTGGCTCTGCTCTGCTTCTTCGAAGCGATTGACCAACTGCCGCTCGCTTCAGCGACGGTGCTGCAATACACCTACCCCACGTTCACGGCCGTAGCGGCGCTGCTGCTGCTGGGCGAACCGCTGCGCCGACGCATCAGTGGAGCAGTTCTGCTGGGCTGGATCGGCGTCACGCTGGTGGTGCAACCCCAGTGGCTCACGGGGACAGCACAACCTGCACAGCTGATCCCTGCACTGATCGGCATTGCAGGTGCCCTGATGACCGCTCTGGCCTACGTCAGTGTGCGGCGGCTGTCGGAAACCGAACACCCGCTGGTGATCATCCTGTATTTCCCGATGATCTCGGTGCCCCTGACCCTGCCCTGGGTGCTGCATCAAGGGGTGTGGCCCATCGGCAACGAATGGTTTTGGCTCCTGGGGGTCGGCGTGCTGACCCAGCTGGGCCAGATCTGGGTGACCGAAGGATTGCGATGTCTGCCCGCCGCCCGAGCCACGTCGATCAACTACGTGCAAGTGGTCTTCGCCGCTTGCTGGGGCTGGCTCTGGTTTGCTGAATCGATCAATGCCTGGCAGGTGGGTGGGGGGATGCTGGTGCTGTCCGCAACCCTGATCAGCTTGTCGGCCCGAAATTAGAGCTCAGGCTTTCTCCAGCCCCAAGGGATAGGTGAGCCAGGCCTGACGGTCCTCCGATCCGCCCTTGGGCCGGGCCAGGCGCCAGCTCTGACCGCGGGAGCCCCGTTGCAGAAACAGCTCAAACGGGCTGTCCACCTGGACACGGTCACCGGGCAGCTGCCAATCGAATCGACCTGAAATCCTCAGACCCTGCTCGTCCCCCAGGGCGAAGCTGTCCTGATCCTCGACCCGCACACGGCTGACGCTGGGGGCGATGGGCATCGGAGTGAGGTCGAGGGAGCTGGCAATGGCCGACTGGGTGAGCTGAATCTGCAGGGCCAGCGCTTCATTCAGGAGAGCGCGGGGCGGCTGAGATCCATTGCAGGCCGTCAGCGAAACCACGATCGACAGAACGCACAACGCCTGCAGGAAGCGTCGGACAACACGCTTGAAACCAGAGACAGGCAATGACAGCTGCGGCAACATGACGCGGTTGAAACCTCTCCCCATGATCGGCTGGCTGCAAGGACGACCGATGGAGTGCTGGACTCAAGGGAACCGTAGCGGCGTTCTGCTGCTTTGCAGTGGCGTCGGTTATGAGGTGCACCTGACGGAGCGGCATCAGCAGAACCTCTCTGCTGACAGCGATCTGAACCTGTGGATCCATCAGGTGCAGAGGGAGGACGGCAGCAGCCTGTATGGCTTTCCCCTCCGTCAGGAGCGGGATCTCTTCCGGCTGCTGATCAGCGTCAGCGGTGTTGGTCCCCAGGCCGGTCTGGCCCTGATGCAGGAATGCAAGCCCCAGGAACTGGTGGAAGCGATCAGCAGCGGAGATCTGCGTCGCTTGTGCAAGGCGCAGGGCATCGGCAAACGGACAGCCGAGCGCCTTGCCGTGGAACTCAGGGCCTCCATTGCGGCATTCGCGGGCGTTGATCCAGCTCCATCACTGGCTGAAGGGATCAGCTCTGAGCAGATGCCAGAAAGCGGGGCCGAGGTTGAAGCGACCCTGGCCATGCTGGGGTATGAGGACCTCGAAATTCGTCGCGCCATCCGTGCCATCGCCGAGGGTTCAGACGGCCCACCGCCTTCCGGAGATGACCAGGACGCCTGGCTGCGGATCTGCCTCCAATGGCTCAGTCGCGAATCGGCATAAGCCGTCCCATGCAGAGGTAAGGTGGTTCTTTGCACTGACAGGGCCGCCCCCCGCGCATGTCGCTTGATACCACCGAAAAGCAGCAGCTGATCAACACCCACCAGACCCACGGCACCGACACCGGTTCGGCAGAGGTCCAGGTCGCCATGCTGAGTGAGCGGATCAACCGTCTCAGCAGCCATCTGCAGAACAACATCCACGACTACTCCTCGCGTCAGGGGCTGCTCAAGATGATTGGCCGCCGCAAGCGTCTGCTGACCTACATGCGCAGCAAGAGCGAGCAACGCTACGCCGACACGATCGCCAAACTGGGCATCCGCGGCTGATCGAAGTGCCCCATGGCTGAGCAACGCAATGCCCTTCCCTTCGAGCCCAAGGGGGCTGGGAAGGGGAGCAAGCCTGCCTCTGGGACACCCAGACAGGAAGCCATTCCGCGCTATGTGGCGGATCGGATGGCTCGACGTGTCGTTGTCTTCACAGGACTCCCGTCCCTCGCAGGGATGGGAGTTTTTGTCGGCAGCTACGTTGTGGTCACCCGTGGCATCGCAGATATCCCGCCAGGTCTCACACTCACGGGCTCCGGCTTGTTTTTCATTCTCGGGCTGGTGGGCCTCAGCGTTGGTGTGTTGACAGCAAGCTGGGATCCCGAGCCTGGGTCCCTTCTGGGGTTCGAAAATTTCAGGCCGAACGTTCAACGGATGCGTGAGTCGATCCGGGCCCAGAAACAGCAGCAGAAACAATCAAAGACTTGATCAGGGCTCCACGAAAAAGCTGATCAAGGATCAAGAAAGAACCAGACGATCGCTGCTGCGGGCTTCAAAGGCTTGGTTTCGTAGTGACGAGATCGCTGCATCAACATCTTTCACGCAGAACTGAGAGCCAAGTCGCACGTAGCGCACGGTCTCACCGTTGCGCACCTCGGCGACCACAGGCACTTTGACGCCCAACTCATCGCGCTCTGGCCGATGCTGGTTCAGGCATTCCCGCAGTTTGTGCTGAATGGCGATGTCGCTCGCCTGATCAGACGGAAGCTGAACCAGCAGCAAATTGAGCTCATCAATGGCACGACAGTCGTCAATGATCAGCTGCACGCGCTCATCACGCCGATCCACACCTGCCCACACGAGCAAGCGTGCTTCAGCCATCAGGTGATCGGCAAGGCGGGCATAGCTCTTGGGGAAGACCACGGCTTCGCAACTTCCAGTGAGATCCTCGAGCTGAAGAATCGCCATTCGGTCCCCCTTGCGGGTGGTGACTTGGCGCATCTCAGCCACCATCGCAATGGCGCTCACCTTCGCTTTGTCAGGCTGCTCCTCCAGGGATCCCAGACCAATCGGAGCCAGCAGCTTCGAAGAGGGGGTGAGCTGTTTGAGCGGATGATCCGACAGGTAGAACCCCACCAGGTCTTTCTCAAGACGCAGCTTTTCCGTCGGGGGGTAATCCGGCACCGGTGCTGCTTTAGGAGCATGGCTGAGATCCGCCGGCCCATCGTCTTCTGAGGCTGGGGCCATCAGATCGAAGAGATTGCCCTGGCCGCTATCACGATCCTTGGCCCGTGAGGAGGCCCAGTCAAGGAGCAGATCCAGATCGGCCATCAGTTGGGCACGATTGGCCTGCGGATCCATGGCATCCAGGGCTCCGCAGTGAATCAACGATTCCAGACCGCGGCGGTTGAGCACCGAGGACGGGATCCGATCACACAGATCGGCCAAGGAGCGGAAAGGCCCATCGCTGTCGCGAGCGGCGATTAACTGACGAATCGCACCATCACCAAGGTTGCGAACGGCGGAGAGTCCGAACAGGATCCGATCGCCGTTGGGGGTGAAATCAGTGAGCGAGGCATTGACATCCGGGGGCATCACTTCAATCCCCATGGCATTGCAATTGGAGATGTAGCGCTGCACCTTGTCGGCGGCTCCGGCATTCACCGTGAGCAGGGCCGCCATGTAGGCCACTGGATAGTGCGCCTTCAGATAGGCCGTCTGATAGGTGACGGCGCCATAGGCCGTGGAATGGCTCTTGTTGAAGCAATATTCAGCGAAGAGAACCATCTGATCGAACAGTTCGTCGGCGACCTTTTCATCAACGCCACGCTCTCCGGCTCCTTGGACAAAGATGCCGCGATGCTTCTGCATCTCTGACACTTTTTTCTTGCCCATCGCCCGCCTCAGCAGATCGGCCTGACCCAGGGAATAGCCAGCCAGATCCTGAGCGATACGCATGATCTGCTCCTGATACACCATGATCCCGTAGGTCTCCGACAGGATCGGCTCCAAGATCGCGTGGGCGAAATCAATCGCCTCCCGCCCGTGCTTGCGGTTGATGAATTTGGGAATCAATCCAGCATCGAGGGGGCCCGGTCTGTAGAGAGCGAGGATTGAGGAAATGTCTTCCAGAGAAGACGGCTTGAGATCGCGCACGATCTGCCGCATGCCACTGGATTCCAGCTGGAAGATCCCCTCAAGGTCACCCCGCGCGAGAAGAGCAAAGGTCTCTTCATCCTCCGGCGGGAGCTTGTCGGGATCGACGCGGGTTCCACTGATGACCTCCACCAGCTCGAGCGTCTTTTCGATCATCGTGAGGTTCTTCAACCCCAGGAAATCCATCTTCAACAGACCCATGGATTCCACGTCTTCCATGAAGTACTGCGTGATCACCTGACCATCGTTGTTGCGCTGCAAAGGCACAAGCTGATCCAGAGGGTCAGCGGCAATGACCACCCCGGCTGCATGCACACCAAAGGTTTTATTGGTGCCCTCAATCCGCATCGCCATGTCCACCCAACGCTTAACCGTTGGATCCGACTCGTACTTCTCGCGGAACTCGGGATTGGGTGATTCCTCACCGATCATCGCCTTGAGCTTGGCGGGCTTGCCGCGAACCACCGGGATCAGTTTCGCCAGACGGTCGGCATCGCCATAGGGAATATCAAGCACCCGGGCCACATCCTTCAGAACCGCCTTGGAGGTCATCCGGTTGAAGGTGATGATCTGGGCCACCTTGTCTTCGCCGTAGCGCTCGGTGACGTAGTCGATCACCTCACCACGGCGTTCAATGCAGAAGTCGGTGTCGATATCAGGCATCGACTTGCGTTCCGGGTTGAGGAAACGCTCGAACAGGAGGCAGTTGGTGATCGGGTCGATGTTGGTGATCCCAAGGCAGTAGGCGACAAGGGAGCCTGCGGCAGAGCCCCGGCCAGGGCCGACGGGAATGTTCTTGTCCCGTGCAAAGCGGATGTAGTCCCAGACCACCAGGAAGTAGGTGGGGAATCCCATCTGCTCCATGATTTTGAGCTCATGGGCCATGCGCTCGGCGTAGTCGTCGGGCAAGGGGGCATCCGGGCTGAGCTCGAGCCGATCCCGCAGCCCTTGCTCCGTCACCTCCCTCAGGTAGCTAACAGGGGAATGGCCCTCGGGAATGGGGAAGCGGGGCATCTGGTAATGCCCGAGGATGTCGTAAGGCTCCACCTTCTCAGCCACCTTGACGGTGTTGGCGATCGCCTCCTGAACCACCTCAGGCTCCAGATGGTCACCGAAGAGACACCCCATCTCCTCTTCGGTCTTGATGTATTCGGTTCCCGTGTAGCGCAGTCGCTTCTCATCGGTGATCAACTTGCCCGTGAGCACACAGAGCAGCGCGTCGTGGGCTTCAACATCCTGTTTGCTCAAATAATGGGCATCGTTGGTCGCAACGATCTGGATGCCGAGTTCCTCGGCAATTTTGACAATTTCGACGTTGACGATCCGGTCTTCCGGAGATCCGTGGTCCTGGATCTCAAGGTAATAGTCATCACCGAAAACCTCCTGATACCAGGCCGCCACCTTGCGGGCCACATCAGGACGACCACGCAAAATCGCTTGGGCAATCTCGCCACCAAGGCAGGCCGTGGCGATGATCAACCCCTCGCTGTGTTGCTTCAGCAGTTCCTTATCGATGCAGGCACGGGAAAAAATGCCCCGGCCCCGCATCCCCCTCAGGTGGCTGATGCTGGTGAGCTTCACCAGGTTGCGGTAGCCCGTGGCATTTTTGGCCAGCACCACCAAGTGGTATCTCTTCTCTTTCTTGGGTTGCGGGTCATCGATGGAGCCGTTGATCACATACATCTCATTCCCGATGATCGGCTTGAGATCCGTGCCCTGACAAAGCTTCAGCAACTCGATGGCGCCATACATCACGCCGTGATCGGTCAGGGCGATCGCCGGCATTCCCAGTTGTTTCGCCCTCTCCACCATGGCCGGCAACTGCGACGCCCCGTCCAGAAGGCTGTAGTCGCTGTGGTTGTGGAGAGGAACGAATGCCATGGAACCAGATTAGGACCCAACGCAAGATCTGGTGGTGCCGCTCCCCTGGCACACCAGCTGTGGTGACAGGCCTAGAACGACGCCAGATCTGAGACGGTCAGATCAAATCCGTTGCGGAAGTTGATGAACAGACCACCCTCATCACCCCAGCCAGGCTTTGAACCATTGGCGTTGTAAAAAAGCCGGCTGCCAAGCTCGGGATCAGCCCCTTGCTGCGCGCCCCGGTCGAAAAAGACAAAATCAGCTTCGGACTGCATGAAGCGACGCCTCTGACGGCGGTTAGTCGCATGTTCGAAGGTGATCTTGCGACCAAATTGGCGGCGCCTAAATAGGATCATATCGTCTCCCTCAAAGTCGACAATAACCGACTTAGAAATCTTACTTTTTTCCGAGAAGCTTCGATCAGAATGATTCATGAGATGCAGATCGGAACCTTCACCACCACGAACAACAGCTTTTGATTTGGGATGCAGAATAATGTCGTCAGCTTTTGATCCACGAAATCCAATCCGACCAGATTGACGCCGTAGATCTCGAAACCGCCTTACCCGCTCAACAGCGCGATAACCTGCTGAATCGACTGGAGCAGCATCGCTCAGGAGTTTCGATGTAGAAGCACCGTCATAGGGCTGAATCTGATTGCTCACAACACCAAACGACTCAGATAGATAGTTAAAACCACCCGTCCTAACTGCCTTGCGAAAAACATCATAATTCTGAGCATACGCTTTCAAATTTGAAGTTTGATATGGAGCAGGTGCTGAACTCGAATTTCTCGAAACATAAACATCAACAGTCCCGGCTTGCCCTTCCTTGACACCAAAAGCTTTGTTATCAACAGTCTCAACAGAAAGACGATACAAAGCGATATCAATTGTGCCGCTGTTGTACGTCCAAAGCGGATCGACACCATTCCATGCATCAAGGGCAAATACTTGAGGAGATGGGGTTAATTGATTGCCCATGGTGGTGTTTGTCACAACAGAACCGTCATCCCCCTTCCCATCTGAGTTGCCAAACAATGCAGCCACGTCGGATGTCACAGTGAACGGCTGAGTCGAACCAGCACCAGGCATCGAAATGCCCTTTTCAGGGGACGCCGTTGAGTTCGAAAAAAGTGTGAGGTAGAAGGGATGATCAATCGCCTGCTCTGATTGAATATGTTGAACCATATAAGCCGCCGAAGTATTATCCACATAAGCTCCATCTGCCAATCGTGTCGTCAGATCAGATGAAAGTAAATTGAACTGAGTGTTCAGAGACGAGCCCGTCGGCACTTCATTCGGCATCAACATCACACCATCCTGAAATGTTGCAGGTGGTGCGAGATCACTCAACTCATACGACAGCTGATTCACAAGTGGCGAAAGCACACGTGCCGGTGTAGCGCCAAAAATCCCGGCATATGAAGCAGGTGCAGCCAACAGGCCAACAGCAGACGATGATGCCGTAGCTACATCCAAAACCGATAATTGACTGGCATCAAGGGTGGAAGAAAGATCAATCTGCTTAGGGCTGGGAGCACCAAACCAGGCATTTGTTGAATATTTCAGTGCATTGGTACCAGTAGGGGGAAGAGCAGACGACTGATAAGAAGCAGACGACGACATGTCGCCTGCTTCACTCACCAAGGACAACGGAACTGTCTGAGCAGTGGAATCAACTGCTTCAGATACAGCCTTGACGAAGATTTTATTAGCAGACATGCCGATGCTATCGAGCACAACGGGCTCAGCCTGGAGCGATGTGGAAACAACAAAGTCTTTCCCAGACGACCAAGACAGACGATCAGCATCAAACTGCGTCGAAGACATCAAAGATGTCATCGAGAAGGGCTTAAAGGTAATCTGCTGATTAAATGCACGCCAATCAAATCCCGAATCGCCAAGCATTGATAACCAAGATTGAATCAACTTCGCAGTGCTTGGCGAATCAGAGTTTGAAACAAGATCACTGATAACCTCAGGCTCAGACCCACTACCGGCCTTAGCAGATATATTCTGGTAGATATCAGAAATTTGCCCATTATACCCCCTTGTATTGTACAAATCAGCCAATTGATTGGCTTCAAACTGCTTCAAGAATGGCTGCGAGTAAGAAAGCTGGGACAAAAACCATGAACCTCCCGAGTTCGCCGAAAAGCCACTCACAGCATGTGTCAACAGGCCCACATCTCTTATTCTTCCAGCATTTTCGAGAGCATCGAGAGATCCAGAAATCATTCCCGCCAGGAAAGAATGAGTATTAAATCCACCGCCGCTGAACGAAAAATAACGCTGCACAACCAAATAAAACATCTACCCAATAATACTGAACAAAATCTCACCAAAAACGAGAGCAATTTAAATTATCTACAGATCCACGCCTCCACGACGCTTTTCATCAGATCTAAGGGACCAACGCAGCTTTCGGACGGTTCGCCATCACACTGGCTGCCTGCTCGTACTGGTGCGCGACCTGGAGCAGACGCGGTTCGTCCAAAACATTGCCGATCAGCTGCATTCCGATCGGAAGACCCGCCGCACTAAAACCGCAGGGAACACTGATGGCCGGCAGCCCGGCGAGATTGACGGGAATCGTCAGCAGGTCGGCGAGGTACATCGCCAGAGGATCATCGGCATGGGCACCAGCCTTGAAGGCTGTTGACGGTGCTGTTGGGGTGAGCAGCACGTCCACACTCTGGAAAGCAGCATCAAAATCACGCCGGATCAGGGTGCGAACCTGCTGCGCTTTTTTGTAGTAGGCATCAACGTATCCGGCGGAGAGGGCATAGGTGCCAATCAGGATCCGCCGCTGCACCTCAGCGCCGAACCCCTCAGCACGGCTTCGTGCCGTCATCGCGGCAAGGCTCTCAGTGTCGTCAGCGCGAAAGCCGTACTTCACTCCGTCGTACCGCGCCAAATTGGCCGAGGCCTCAGACGGCGCGATCACGTAATACGTGGCAATTCCATCATTGAAGCGCGGGCAGCTCACCTCCACCAGTTCGGCCCCGAGAGCCTCCAGCTGAGCTGCAGAGGCCTGCACCGATGCCTTGACCTCAGCATCGAGTCCCTCGGCATCGAAGCACTCCTTGATCACACCAACCTTGAGTCCCTTGATCGGCTGATTCAGGCCAGCACTGAAGTCAGGCACCGCCACATCCAGACAGGTGGAATCACGAGGATCGGGTCCTGCAATCACCTGCAGCAGTTCTGCGACATCAGCAACACTTCCTGCAAAGGGACCCACCTGATCCAGGGAGCTGGCAAAAGCCACCAAGCCCCAGCGACTGACCCGGCCGTAGGTGGGTTTCAGGCCCACAACGCCACAGAACGATGCCGGTTGCCTAATGGAGCCACCGGTATCGGACCCCAGCGAAGCAAGACAACTTCCGGCAACAACGGCTGCAGCGCTTCCACCGGAGCTCCCGCCGGGCACATGGGCTGTGTTCCAGGGATTCTGCGTTGCACCAAACGCAGACGTTTCCGTTGAGCCACCCATGGCGAATTCATCCAAATTGGTCTTACCGACCAGCACACCACCGGCTTGCCAGAGCCGTTCCGTCACGGTGGATTCGTAGGGAGGCACGAACTGCTCCAGCATTCGGCTCGAGCAGGTGGTGCGGACCCCTTTGGTGCAAAGGTTGTCTTTGATCGCCAAGGGAAGACCGGCAAGCGGCCCAAGGCTTTCACCGGCGGCGCGAGCTTCATCAATTCTGGAGGCTTCAGCACGGGCCTTCTCGGCCGTGACCTCAACGAAAGCATTGAGCGACGGCTCAGAGCTTTCAAGCCGCTTGAGGTGTTGATCAACGAGCTCGCGGGAGGAAACCTCACCGCTCTGCAGCTGCTGACGCCACGCGCTGATCGTCATGTCCCTGCGATCCATTGCAGGGAGGACGCTATCAGCCGCAGGATCAACCCTCAGTCGTGATGGTGAGGGGCTCAGAGCGTCGGGTCCGCAACAAGGAGTGGCTGATCGACTGGGGTTGTTCAGACTTGACGTCGTCAAGGAAGGAGCCGAGCTCGTTTTCCAGTCCTTTTCGGGTGATGAAGGGCCCGAACCAATAGGTCACATCGGGGCCTGAGGTCTGGATCCGAGCCCACCAGGCGACCCCAAGGCCATTGGCAAGACTGCGCAGCGGCCGAATCAGGGGACTCATGGGGGGGTAGAAGGACCTCGAGGCATTGTGCCCCGAGAACCGGCAAAACCGAGCTGATTTCAGGGAGATAGCTGGATATTCTGATCGAACTGCACCGCGGCATCCTGTTGAGATGGATTGAGATCGAGGTCAATCCGCTGCTCAGGAGCCTGCTCCACAGGCGCTTCAGACGTCTCAACAGACGTTGCGGCACCAGCGAGTTGGGGCCGCCGAATCGGCGGTGATGGTGCCTGGCCGTGAATGTCCTTCATCCAGTTGCGTCTCGCCACTTCATAAACACAAAGAGCCGTAGCAACAGATGCATTGAGGCTTGGGGTGATGCCCCGCAGCGGAATGCGGACCAACTGATCACAGTGACGCCGGGTCAAAAGCGACAAGCCCTGGTCCTCTGACCCGGTGACCAGCACCAATGGGCCGCTGAGATCAACATCCGTGAGGGTCACGTCCCCTTCTGCCGCAAGGCCCACCACCCTGTATCCCGCATCCTTGAGCTTTTCCAACGACCGGTTGAGGTTGACCACACGCGCGACCGGAAGGTGTTCAAGGGCGCCGGCTGCCACTTTGGCGGCCGAACCGGTTAATCCAGCACTCCGACGCTGGGGAATCACCACACCATGGGCTCCCATCGCCTCGGCGGAACGTACGACAGCACCGAGATTGTGGGGGTCCGTGACACTATCCAAAGCCACCAATAAGGGGGGTTCCCCAAGATCCGAACAGCCATCGATGAGGGTTTCGAGATCGAGGGTTTCAGCCGCTGCCGTCTGAAGGGCGATGCCCTGGTGAACGGAACCACCTGTGATCTGTCCAAGCCGAGCCCAGGTCACCTCTTCCACCAAGACCCCAGACGCCTTGGCATCGCGCAAGAGCTGGAGAAATTTAGCCGCACTGCGCATCTCCGGGGTGCACCAAATGCGATGAATGGGTCGTCCTGCCTCCAGCGCGGCTTGGGTGGCATGGCGCCCCCAAATCAGATCATCTGCCGGAGGTGTGGCCGCTGCGGCCTCCGGTGCTGCATTCACTCGCGGGGAACGGCCATTGTCGTAGCGGGTTCGGGGGCGCTGGGACGGCTGTCGCCGTTCATCCCCGGAGCGTCGGCGGTCGCCATAACGATCATTCCGATCCTGAAAACGCCCGGGCCCTGAACGGTCGTTCTGGGACTCCGAACGCGACGCATTTTGATCCCGGTCAAAGGAACGGGGCCGATCTCCGTATCGCTCTCTGGGGCGATCACCGGATCGATTGCCGTACCGCTCTCCAGATCGCTCTCCAGATCGTTCTCCGAATCGATTGCCAGGTCGATCGCCACTCCGCGAACGATCCCAGCCCTCATCCCGCGGCGCTCGTCGATCGCGAAAACTGCTGCCGTCACGACCACTTTTCGAATAAGGCGAACGACCACCATCGGAACGGCGATTGCTTGGCATGGGCCGACTGTTGCTGCCGGAGCGACCCATCGCTGGTCGACCAGCGGATGGACGTCCACTGGGAGGCCTGCCCCCTGTCGGTCGCCCACTTCCACTCCCTCCTGGCCCCGAACGCCCATCGCGGGATGGGCCGCTGGAGCGGCGTTCAAAGCGAGGGCTCATGGTGTGCGAGGCAACGTTATGGGTTGGATCCGGCTTGCTCCAGGTGATCGAAGAGCTCCGCAAGCCGGGCTGGATTGTTCAGAAACAGCCAGCCCACCATTGTCTCAAACCCTGTGGCCCGTCCATAGACAGCCGCCTCTGCACGCCGCGGACCTCGGCCTGCACTGTTGCGTCCCCGTCGGACCAGATCGAGTTCCCGGGAGTCCAGGAGTTGACGATCCTCCAGCCAGGTCAGCAAACGGGATTGGGCATCGGCGCGAACATCGGCCACAACAGCACGATGCAAATGGTCGGAACGGCCGGGTCTGGCTCCATGGCGGAGCCGTTGATGGAGCTCCCAAACAGCATCACCAATCCAAGCCAGCTGCAACGGGCCCAACTGATCGTTCTGGCCACTGGGAGACAAATTGCGAATCCAGTCGCTCAAGCGGCCAACTGGTTCAGAGCTGTTGACAGATCCTCCACCAGATGGAGAAACTCCTCGAGCCGCACCAACTTGATCGTCTGCGTTACGCGGGTGTTCCCCACAAGCAGAAACGACCGTTTGGCATCCGTGCATTGTTTGGCCAACTGCACCAAGGCCCCGAGGCCGGATGAGTCGAGAAAATCGATCTTGCTTAGATCGAAGACAGCTGGAAGCTTGTTGGCTTTCAAAACATCGGCCGAATACTCCATGAACTGCTTCTCGGAGTACGCATCAAGTTGGCCGGTGAAGTGAAACACCAAACAACCATTCTTCTGTTCAAATCCGCCCCGTAGAGAGACGGTCAGTCGCTGCAGTTCGCTGATGGGATCAAGCCCCCCCGGCATCATCGGCACGAAGTGTAGTGATGCTGAGCCTGGGCTACCACCTCATGGACGTCGATCGGCCATGAGCGTCACAAAGCGGGCGAAATGATGGTCTGCGTCATGTGGTCCAGGACTGGCTTCCGGGTGATATTGAACGCCAATAATGGGCTTGTGACGGTGGGCAATCGCCGCAACGGTGCGGTCGTTCAGATTGAAGTGGGTGACATCAATGGTGCCTGCATCCAGAGATTCGGCAGAGAGCGCAAACCCATGGTTCTGACTGGTGATCTCAACCTGCCCTGTGGTGCCACAGGGATGATTCAACCCACGATGGCCATAGGACAGCTTGAACGTCTTGCCGCCGAGGGCCAGGCCAAGGATCTGATGCCCCAAACAGATCCCGAACAGCGGTAGATCCGCTTCTTCCAGAAGGGTCTTGGCCAAGGCAATTCCATGGCTCACCGCCGCTGGATCGCCAGGACCGTTGGACAGAAAGACGCCGTCCGGACCATGGGAACGAACCGTGGCCAGATCCGTGTCAGCAGGGAGAACAGTGACATCACAGCCATGGGCCACCAGACGATCGAGGATGGCCCGTTTGATCCCGAAATCAATAGCGACGACGCGGAAGGGGGAGTCGCTGCGGCGCTGTAAACGCTGATCGAAGCCGACGCTGCAGGCCTGGTTCCACTCATACGGCTCACGGGTGGTGACGCGATCCGCCAGGTTCAGACCTTGCATCGAAGGCGCTTGCTTCAAGAGCTCAAGCAGCTGAGCAGGGGTCTGGCCATCACTGCTGATCACGCCGTTCATGGCACCGACCTCACGCAGATGTCGCACCAGGGCACGGGTGTCCAAACCGCTGATGCCCACCAGTTGATGGCTCTGCATCCAGGTCTCGAGCGGCTGTTCACAGCGCCAGCTGCTGGGAAACGGTGCGACCTGGCGAGCGATCACGCCCCGGGCATGGGGACGATCCGCCTCTTGATCGTCGGCATTCACCCCGGTGTTGCCAAGTTCGGGATACGTGAAGCTGACCAGCTGGCCGGCGTAGGAGGGATCCGTCAGCACCTCCTGATACCCGGTCATACCGGTGTTGAACACCACCTCACCGATGGTGGTGCCGCGATGCCCGAATCCGACACCGGTCAGAACCGTGCCATCGGCAAGGACGAGATGGGCCTTGTCTGATGGGGAATCGGGCATCGGAGGGCCACCGAAGGTCATCAGTCACTCATTCTCCATCTCCGTCGGACAGGGCATCCCGCAAAGCGACAAGCTTCTCCCAGGCCTTGCCCTCTCTCAGCACCATCAAAGCCTGAGCAGCAGCAGCCTTCAGATCGGTTTGGAGATCAGCGGCCCAGAGAACCAATGCTGTGTTGAAGGCCACCACCTCGGTCTGAGCCAGCGATCCCTGCCCCTGCAGAACGTCCCGCAGGATCTGCTGATTGAGCGCACAATCACCACCACGCAGCTGATCGAGGTTGGCCGTCGTCAGACCCAGATCTTCGGGGGAGACGTCCTGACTGGTGATGCCCCCGGATTCGATCAGACGCAAAGCATTCGGTCCAGCGAGGGAGGCCTCATCGAGACCGCCGGCGCCGTGAACCACCACGGCACGATCCAATCCCAGTTGCTGAAGAGCACCTGCCATGGAATCGAGAAGCTCGGGACGGGCCACGCCGAGCACCTGTGCTTGGGGCTGCAGAGGATTCACCAGAGGTCCCAGCAAATTGAAGACGGTGCGCACACCCAGACTGCGGCGCAACGGAGCCAGATTCACAAGGGCGGGATGCCATGCCGGAGCGAACAGAAAGGTGACCCCGGTTCCAGGCAGAGCCTCCACCACTTTGTTTAAGGGTGCCTTGAGGTTGAGACCGAGCCCTTCAAGAACATCGGCCGAGCCCACCTTGCCGCTGGCGCTGCGGTTGCCGTGCTTCGCGACATTGACGCCACAGGCGGCGGCGGTGAAGGCGACCGCTGTAGAGATGTTGAACGTGTCGGCACCGTCACCACCGGTGCCACAGGTGTCGACCATCGCCAAATCAGGCCGGGCGCAGGGGAGTGGGCAGGCATCTCTCAAAACGGCCGCCATGGCCGCAAGCTCGTCGGCGACCATTCCCTTGGATCTCAGACCAGCGAGAAACGCTCCTGTCTGAACGGGCTCGAGCTCCTCGGCAAGCCAGGCACGCATCAGTTCGGTGGCCTGATCGGAGCTGAGGTTGTTGCCCTGCAGCAGATGCTCCAAGCAACCGGACCAAGAACGCGTGTCTGAGGACATGGGAAGGAAGCTGGCAGTAAAAAACCCGGGTGCAAGGCACTCCGGGCCAGGTGATGGGGACATCTCCACTATCCCTTAGATGAGCGGCGGGCGACCAGCGGCAGAAGTCGGATGCCTAGGTTGGCGGCCCAACGGGACCCACGAGCTCGCATGGCTGCCCTACGTCTCGACCTCATCGGCCGCTACTTGCGACCCCATCGACGCACCGTCCTGCTGGGAGCCATCGCACTGGTGGTGGTCAACATGCTTCGGGTCACCATCCCGATGGAAGTGCGCAGCGTCGTGGATGAGCTGCAGGAGGGATTCAGCTACGGGGCCATCTTGCGCCAGGCGGGATGGGTTGTGCTCCTCGCCACCACCATGGGTGTGATTCGCCTGGTCTCGCGTCAGCTCATCTTCGGGGTGGGTCGGCAAGTGGAAGTGGAGCTGCGTCAGCGTTTGTTCGAGCACATGTTGCGCCAGGAGCCCGATTGGATTCAGAGCAAGGGCAGCGGTGAAGTAATCAGTCGTGCCACCAGCGATGTGGAGAACATTCGGCGCCTGCTTGGATTTGCAATTCTCAGCCTGACCAACACGCTGCTGGCCTATGCACTCACCCTGCCCGCCATGTTGGCGATCGACCCCTGGCTGACGTTGGCCGCCGTGGGGCTCTACCCGGTGATGCTGAGCACGGTGCGGCTGTTCGGCGGCCGCATGATGCGTCAGAAGCGGGTGCAGCAGGAAGAACTCTCCGCACTGAGCAATCTGATTCAGGAAGATCTGTCCGGGATCGGGGCCATCAAGATCTACGGCCAAGAGGCCTCGGAACAGGATGCCTTCGCGACTCGTAATCGGCGCTACAGGGACAGTGCCATTCGTTTGGCAAGGACACAAAGCACTCTCTTCCCTCTGCTCCAGGGAATCTCATCGATGTCTGTGCTGTTGTTGCTTGCCATCGGTAGCGGTCAGCTCGAATCCGGTGGGCTGACCATTGGTGGCTTTGTTGCCCTGATTCTCTATGTGGAGCAACTTGTTTTTCCGACGGCCCTACTGGGATTCACCCTCAACACCTTTCAGACCGGACAGGTCAGCCTTGAGAGGGTTGAGGAATTGCTCCAGCGCGAGCCAGAAATCAAAGATCCACCAGATCCATGGCCAGCTCAACCACGTCGGACGAACCAACGCAGGGGACGCTTTGAAGCCCGTGACCTGACCGTCCGCTACCAGGGTGCTGCGCAGAACACTCTGAACGGGCTCAGTTTCTGCATCGAGCCGGGAGAATTGGTGGCCGTTGTTGGTCCGGTGGGGTGCGGCAAGACCACCCTGGCGCGGGCCTTCGGGCGCATGGTTCCTCTCGAGACCGGGCAACTGTTCCTGGATGGGGTGGATGTGACCCGGATGCCTCTTCAGGAGTTACGCGGTGATGTGGCGATTGTTCCCCAAGAGGGCTTTCTTTTCACCAGCACCCTGGCGGACAACCTTCGCTATGGCGATCCTGAAGCCACGGATCAACGGGTTGAGCAGGCTGCAGGCCAGGCCCGTCTCGCTGATGACATCAAAGGATTTCCAGATGGCTTCGACACGATCGTTGGGGAACGCGGCATCACGCTGAGTGGTGGTCAGCGTCAACGCACAGCACTCGGACGGGCTTTGCTGATGTCGACCCCGGTGTTGGTTCTCGATGACGCCTTGGCGAGTGTCGACAACAACACGGCAGCAGCCATTTTGGATTCGATCCGGGCACAGGACGATCGGACCATCGTGATGATCAGCCATCAACTTTCGGCCGCAGCAGCCTGTGATCGGATCCTCGTCATGGAGAGCGGCCGCATCGTTCAGCAGGGGCACCACAGCGCGTTGATTCAGCAGCCCGGGGTGTACAAACGACTCTGGGAACGTCAGCAGGCGGCGCAACAACTGGATGCCATGGCTTCTTGAAGAATCTCCGGGCTGTTTCTGACAATCGCCGCGTCCATGGCTTAGCTGTGTTGGCGACTCCTTCTGTCATGACCAGCGGATCCCCTTTCGCGGTGCGCTGCACGCTCACCTTCGGAGATATCTACGGACAGGTGCTGGCCTGGATGGCAGTCATTTTTGTGAGCCTGGCCTCTGGCCTCGCCCTGATGGGATCCTCACGCCCGGTGTTTGCACTTGTGGGCGTGGGCCTCATTCTGGTTCTAAGCCTGCCTTTCCTTCTCTTTGCATTTGTCACAACGCTGTTGAACCACATTCAACTAGAGCCACAAATATCCACGCCATCAGACATTTAAACAGCGACACACTTTAGGGCAGAAATTAAAATCATTCAGACATCAAATCAGCAACATTAAAACGAGAGGCAATCAAAAAATCAAGGCAAACTAAATTTCATTGCAAGCAGAGGCACAAAAGTGTAAAAGCTGAATTAATACCGATTCGGCGAGGTCATCAGACCCGTCACATGGGTGAAAAGCGTATTGGAAGACAAGCTCTAAATTCCTCTTTAATCGTCTCACCGCTCACGCCCTCAACGAATCTTCGGCAGTCGCTGAATACGTCTTGGCAACATCGATTGATTTCTTGTAAACTAAAGCAAGCCAAATAACACGTTCGATTTGTAAAACGATTCAATCCCAACTTGAATATTCATTCAGGGCCTACTCATTTCTATCCAGCCAAGGCTTTCTCGCCAGGCTGTCTTCCGGCGGCAATTCAATCCCACTGTGGCATCGATCCAGGCCGAAACCCCGATGGGATGACGCATCACGCGATTGAATCAACTGCCTAAGATCTAACGACTGACCAAATAAACATGTTGCCCTCCTGGCTGTCTCCCCGCAGCGGCGCCGAATCAGCTGCACCGGCAACCCATGCTGTGTTGGGGACACCGCTGAATGCCCCGCTCATGGCAGATCAGGAGGAAGCGATCTTTGCCTGTGGATGCTTTTGGGGCGCTGAAAAAGGGTTTTGGCGGCTGCCAGGGGTGGTTAGCACTGCCGTTGGCTATGCGGGAGGACAGACGGAGCAACCGACCTACAACCAAGTGTGCTCCGGCAGAACGGGACACACGGAAGTCGTGCGCGTGGTTTGGAGTCGTCCGGCGGTGGATTTCAGCGACTTGCTGAAGTTGTTCTGGGAATGCCACGACCCCACCCAGGGCAATCGACAGGGCAATGACACCGGTACGCAATACCGATCAGCGATCTACACCTTCAACCAGCAGCATCTCCAACAAGCCCTCTCCAGCCGGGACGTTTATCAAGCTGCCCTTTCCGAAAGGGGCTACGGCACCATCACCACCGAAATCCTGGCTGATCAAACCTTCTATTTCGCCGAGGACTATCACCAGCAATATCTGGCCAAACCCGGAAGCCGCCCCTACTGCTCGGCCATGCCAACCCAGACGCTGCTCGGCAGCTTCGAGGGATCCAACTACAAGCTCCCGAAGCAGGTCTGGGCCAAGTACGACTGGTCCATCAGTCACTGCGTCCTCCGCTCAGACAACAGCCCAATCCAGCTCGCAAGCTGAATCAGGGCTACTGATCGGCTACGGCAGGGTCGGCACCGAAGACGCCGACCAACAGACATCCCTCAACCGGCAGGAACAGCTCCTCCGGCACCAGGGGTGTGACCCTCCTGATCAAAACCGACAGCGCCACCTCAGCCGACCGAAACGCTTGCCGGTGAGATCGAGGGGCCCATCAGTGCTCATCTACTGCGGCGACCAACGGCAGCCTCTCCGATGCAGGAGATTTGCACATCCCTCATTCAGGGGATTCTCAGCAGCAGGATTTATCCATCATCTGGGTAAGCAATAAAAAAACCGCCATGACTGACGGGGTGATGTGTGTGAGATTTTAGTCGGGAGATTGATAGCGACAATCACGAGGCCCCCTGCTTTTCTACTACTGATATATCAGTAAGGGCGCACAGGGAATCGAGCACACCTTCCATCCCAACAGCCGCTCTTGACTTCGCCCTTACCAGTGAAGTCCTCAACAATGGAACATGTGAATTGGGTGGTAGCAGGTCTTATACCTGCGCTCGCTGCGGCTTCCACATTCATCGCTTGATAAAGCATTATCCCCAGGAGTGAGATGGTGACAGCAGAAAATCCAGCGATGCAAATAGTAACTTGGTTTTTCATAGGCTGAGATTCCTTTAAGCAGGGTCACCATCAACAAAGACACCATCGCTGTTCCAGCCAGGAATCACCTCCCCCAACAGAGGGATTTATTCAGGCAGCCTTCTCCCCCAACTGGGTAGGCAAAAAAACCACGCCATTGCTGACGGGCTTCGTGTTTTGCCGGGAGCATAGATAGCGACATCATCAACGCTGCCGGCGCTTGCGGAGATCTTCCTCTATCAACTCAGAGTTGAGTCTTGACAGACTCTTATCAAATCCAACTATTGCTTTATACAATCCAACTATTGCTTCATACAACCTTCTCAAAAAATTTTTTCTAAAGGCTTAGCCACAGGAGCCCCTCTTTTCCATAGCCATTCTCCAGAAATAATAATAAGACTGACAATACTGGGGTAGAAATAAATCCATAATACAATTGGTACTGGACCTAATAGCCAGGCCATTGGAGACTTAAGTGGATCTGGGATGGGCCATTCGAATGCTTTATCTCCCAGAGGGAGTAATATTTGCATAGCAGGGAATACAGCAGCAAGCTAAATCTCTGAAGCCAGGAAGACAATTAATCCTCGAAGGCAGGGATTACTGTATTTCTCAACAGACCCAATCTTCACATACATAATAAAAACAGAATGTTAGAGATTCTCAGATGTGATTAATTATGCCTCATGCATTGGTTAACAACTCACGCCCAGATGCCAAGCCAACAGCCAGTCCTGTTCTGCTTCGGCCAGGAACGAATAGAGCCGGTCCAGCAGCAGTTATTCCACCACTGGCTCCCCTAGGTCTTGCACCCCACCAGACAGCCAACACTTGAAGAGGTCAGGGTCATTGGCACGTAGTGCTGCAACCAGCTCCCCCATCAGGAACAGAGCAATGCGTGTGTCTTGAGGCATAGGTCAAACGTGACTGTCTTGAGTGTTCCCCGCTCTGCTCAAGCAATAAAAAACCCCGCCATTGCTCCAGGAGGGCGTCTGTCAGTGTTAAAATGAGTTTTTAAACAAAATGTCTAAAAGGCTTAACAAAAAACTGCGAAAAAACAACAAAGTTGTAGAAAAAGATCTATTCGCCAGCAATGCAGACATTGAGTTTGAGAATTCTGCTTTTGAAAAGACAACCTATTTCGATTCTTTCGACGTTATAACTGGGGTAATTACGGAAGGTTCTTACGAATACGACAAGAAGGGCCGTGTAGATAGCTATAGCTTACGTATAACCCTTGGCGATTCATCGATCTTTCATGGATTTGAGATGAAAAATAGCAAAAGCTTTAAAAAACATGCGTCACATTTGAGCTATATATTAAATTATGATACCACCTATAGTTCACTTCTAAGCGATGCAGTTGCCAGTGGGGACTGCCAGACTCTTACTCATTACTTAGATCAACTCAACGGTATCGGTAAAGGTGTTACTTCAACAGCTTCAAGCATCAATGGAGGAATAATGTGCTTTGCCTAATCGTTCCCAGCTTTGAATCTCGGGCGTCTGTCGAATGAAGGCATAGATTTATAGTCACTATTCCATTCTCGCAAGACAAAAACCCCGCCATTGCTGACGGGGTAGATCTGTCGGGAGGTGAGGTGAATCTCAACCAAAAAGGAAAGGGAAGAGGTCTCTCAATCCCATCAGCGCATCAGGAGCCAAACGACCAAACCACCCAAGCCAAATCCTTTGAAGAACTGCGCCCACGTCAGGCCGTAGGTGTCGAGAGAGAGCGTTCTCATCATCAGATTCAGAACCTCTTTGTGCTTCCGAATCAAAGGCGAGCTGTTCGCGGTGTTCAGCTGCGGAACCTGCTTCAGCTTGATCTCTCCGAGCTTTGCCACCTTTGGTGATCCACTGTTGACGTGGACTTTAGGGGCCTGATCAGACCTCAACTGCTTCGCCCCAGGCGGGCACCTTCAGCCGTTTCCAACCTTGGCTCTGCAGTGAATTCCACAATTGATCTGCAGCTTCTTTGCGTAGGTAACGACGTTCCTTGAGCAGTGGTGGGCCATCAGGCATCTGTCGCCCCCTGTCAACGAAGACCTTTGGATCACGGATCCATGCCTTTTCGTCCCGATGGAACCGCCAGATCCAATGGTTGTCGGAGTCAATCAGCCAGCCCTCACCCATCTGCAATACGCTCAAGTACACCTGTACTAGCAAGGCAGATGTAAACGCTGCAACGCTGTTTTCGGAAGAAAACCTGTGGGAGCGGGGCACCCTCTGCAGCAGCGATCCATGCTGATGTTGTGGGTCTGGCAGCGAAAGCGGCCGCCACCGGGGATCGAGGCCTAACGGACTCTCCCCAACCCTGAGGGGGGATTGAGGACCACCAGGACTCTCCCCCACAGCATTCACAACCAGATCAACCGCGCAACTTGAGCGCAGTTCGATCCTCAGCACCGACCAGCAAACTCCAGAGTGAGCCCTGGCGCCTGGTCCGATCGTCGTCAGCAGACAAGGAGAACCGCCGGCTGAGATTTTGACTTGAACTGCGCAATGGAATCGATCCAGACAGCCAGTGATTGGACGCAGCTAAGGATCGTTTCAGGAAACTGAGGAGTGCTGAAAAGGTTGCAGAGCTTGAGGCGCTGGCTGCTGCCAACTCAGAATGATTCAAACAACAACGTCACTAGGGATAGAGCCAGCGCAACGATCAAAAGCGTTGCTCTCCTTGGTTTCTTATGCGTTCCCATCAGATCAACCAGCCAGTGAGCCAGAAAACAAGGTGAGCAGCAGTAGAGAGGCCCAGACAGCAATCAGCAGGATCTTTCTATTGATCTTCTGTTGACTCGTGTCCACTGGCATTGGAGGTCGTTGCGGAGATGTCTTGAAAGATCGGTTCTACCATCCATTGCTACCGGAAAAGGTTCAGGAAGACCTGTTCACCGGCACACTGATCCAACACCCTGCGTTGTCAGGCGCAATGGATGGGGTTCCTTGGGCGCGTGGCGTACGTTCCGACGATGGATGCGCAAACAACTGGCAGCACCACCTCAGTCAATCGGCTGAGGTACACCAACAAGGAATGGCACCTTCGATAACCATCGGCAGGATGCCGAATCAGGGAGCATTCGACGAAGACAAGACACACCCTGCTATCAGCAGCGGGGCAAATTCAATGAAAGATTTTCTATGGGGAAAGAGGTGGAATCATGAAAATCCGTGTGGCGAAGTAAAGGCACGCAATGAAGTGTCTAACTATCAATTGCGAATCAAATCAGTCGGGCAATCAATGGAACTCGCCGAAGCTGTCCAGCAACACCAAATGACACAACAGTCGTTAATACCGTAGCAGAGATTACAATTATCCAGGGATTAAGACCAGTGAAACCAATAGGCATGAGCACTAATACGAGAACCAATGTATGAAGAATATAAGCTCCATAGCTGTTCACTCCGGCCGTTGCAAGCCATGGCCCAAGCCGTTCTTCATTGCGTTGAAACCAAAGAAGCAGATAGGAGAGAATTCCCCATGCGATGAAGGGATAAAGGAAACACATGAGCGGAGCAACTATGGCCGAGTCATTGACCAGACTGGGGTTAAAGGCCGAAGACAGAAAAAAGGCAAGCGAAGCTAAAATCAGGAACATCGACAGGCGGAACCACTTCACAACCAGGTGCGCATCAAGCCGCTCAAACCATCGGTGAAACGACGCCTTGCATCCCAGCACAAACAAGAATAAATAAGTAAAAATATGCATGCCTTGAGCGCCTATACCATCAAAAACGGATCGTCCCAGAGTGGCCCAAATATCGGTTTGGCTCATCATCAAGGCTTCAAGAATTCCAAGAGAAATGGCACTGACCAACCAAGATCGAAGCCTTGGTGAAGGAACAGATGTATCGACAGCGAATCGATCTCCGCGCAGTGCGACCCAAGCGCAATAGAGCAAATCGAAAGCGAACAGAACGACCAGAAACCAAAGCACGCCTACGCGATTAAAAGGAATCTCATTCCAAGGCAATCCAGCAAGGGGGCTTGATGGAGTCAGCATTCCTAACAGTTTCGAGGCATTATTAAGCAAGAGGAGACCAGTCAAGAAAGGAATACCAAGTCGCAGGAGACGGCCTTTCAGATACCGCAACACTCCCTTCTTATGCACAGAGCGAGGAACAAAATAGCCAGAAATCAAAAACATCATATACATGATGAATGAATTCAATGCATAGGAATACCATCGAAAGAACCCAATAGTAAACGAGCTAATAGATTCCTCTACAGGAATGCGAACTCCAGACCAACCGATACCTCCAAAAGCTATTGGAACATGGATGGCTATGACAAAGGCAACAATAATCGCCTTAATTTGATCCAAATAAAGCGCACGTTTCGCCGTACTCATTTGCTGGTAAGCCATAAAACAATAGTCTCAATAGATTGGAATCACTGCCCTTCGGCAAGGGTGAAAACATACTGAGTATTTACTGAGTAATTTTGTCGGGAGATGGATAGCGACAATCAACGCCCCCTGCTTTTCCCCGAAGGGTCTTGTATTGCTTTCAGCCCCGTGTCTTAGGCATCAGGCTTCCCGACTCGGCATCAATAACGAACGCAGCCACCACGACCGTAATAACCACGAGCACATGCTCCGTTGGGACCGGCAACAACATTTCGGCCACCGTAATAGCCAGGAGCATAGTTGTAATACCCGCGAAGACCGTGATAACGAGCACGATGAATAACAACCCCGCCACCCCCATAGTTGTTCCAATAAATCCCACCAGCTTCTGCTTTTGGGGGAGAGGTGATTGCGATCCCAAGAGCAACAACGGCACCGGCAACGCCAGCAAGGAATGGCATTGTGAAATTGTTCATAATCGTTCTAATCAAGTTGTTTTAAAGCTGTTCCCCGTACCCACACCATCGCCGTTCAAGCAGGAAATCACCTCCCCCAACCGAGGGATCCATTGAGCGAAAGGGATCCCCCATAAGGGTTGAAAGCTGACCTCGCAATGGCCACCCAGATGCTGTTCGACGACCTCTGTGGCTGCAACAGCCAAACCTTGAAAGAGATCTTGAACAAGTACAACTGCCCCATCAGTCGCTGCATGCTCCGATCCGGCAACAGGCCAATCGCGCTGCACTCAAAAGACGCCATTTCCGCCGTTCCGCACAGCCGCAGACAGGCTGCGACAAACCCTGCGACAAACCAGTCGTATAAGCCAGCATGTTCACAACCCAAGCAATGGCATGCCCGAGCCCTGGTCTGATCGGCAGGTGATCCTGGCCATCGCCCTCACACTGATTTTGGTTCTCGGCCTCATCCTTGGCAGTGTCTCCCTGAACCGAGAGCAGCAAGCACCCTTTCTCTGGCGAGAGCAACCTCAACCCAAGGCGACACCATTGGCAATCTGACCACCTCTCCAGAAGCAGGTTGCCTCCTAGTGCGATCGTGGTCACTGAGGGACTCCTCCGTTCTGCAGTGAGTGCGCGGCCTGATCCATCTGAGGAGCGACAGCTGCATCCTCTGCCCAAGGGGTTAGTTGAGCTCTACGGCTTGATTGCGGTTCTTGTTGTGCTGATCCCTGAGTGGTTGGCGGATGGAACCCTGAATCTTGGCCAAGCCAAAGGCCCTGCGGCCCTCCCCATGCGCTCGAGGGCCTGGCGCGCCCTTCCGGAACTTCGTTTGGCCGCGATGACCTTCGCCGAGCTCCGCCAGGCCGCCTCAGAACTGCGGCTTTATCACTACGGATCCACAACACGAGATCAGCTCACCACCCGGTTGCTTAGACGACTTAGACGCCGGGATGCACTGTGATAACTTAATTCTGACGGGGCGTGGCGCAGCTTGGTAGCGCACCACTTTGGGGTAGTGGGGGTCGTGGGTTCAAATCCCGCCGCTCCGATTCAACCGTCTTGTTTCCCCTCCTGAATTCCATGATTTCAGGGTTTGAGCCGGCACCACTGCCGGCTCTTTTTTTGTTCAGTGACGGCCCGTGCGGGTCATCACGAGATGCCTGGATGCATCGATCTGAAGCCAACCCTCATCCCGCAACTGACCCAACACCCTGGTGACGGTCACTCGCGTTGTGCTCAGGGCGCTGGCAATCTCCTGATGGGTGAGGCGGAGATTCAGCCGTAGACCATCTTCACAGGGTTCACCGAAGTCTCTCGCGAGCAGCTCCACAAAGCCCCGGACCCGATCTTCAACGCGCCGCAAGCCCAGCAGCGCCAACATCGATTCCGCCTGGCGGTAGCGAGCTGTCATGGCCCTCGCCAAGGCAAGAGCCAACTGCGGTGACTCCTCCAGTTCTCGCAGATTGCAACACAGCAGATCGCAATCCGTTAGCGCGACAGCCTCATAGGCCTCCACATTGGTGAAAGCAGCACTGAAGGGCTCGTTGGGTCCCACGAGACCGAGCACCAACTCGTCTCCATGCACCGACACTGCCCCCAGCTTGACCATGCCACGAACCACAAACCAAATGCTGTTCTTCAGCAGTGGAACAAAACTTCCCGACGTGACATGAACGACATTGTGTTTTTGATAGCTGCCTTCAAGAAACGCCTTGAAACCCAGGGCTGTTGAACACAGATCAGAGGACGGAGTAGCAAGCATTTGGAATTGCATGAATCCGCAAAAACTGTATTGAGGACAACATCGATTCCCAACAAAGAAGGGGGAGAGGTTCGGTTAAGAAGGCTCTAACATTGAACCGAAATGCGAATCTTCATAAAAAAAGAGCCCCGAAGGGCCCTTTAAAGTTTGGTTTTCAAAAAACCAACTCAAGCAGAGATCACTGACCAATCTTTTTGACTGCGGCCTTTGATTTGGCCAGGATGTCGCCCTTCAAAGGGACAAAGCCAAGCGAAGAAGCTTTGCTCTGAGCCTTGCTGCCCAACATGTAGTTGAAGGCATCCTGCACCACTTTGGCGTTTTTACCGTTGCCGGTTTTGTAAGCCAGCACCCAGGTGAGAGTTGCAATGGGGTAAGCACCCTTTGCGGTGGGGTTGGGGTTCTTGCCAGCCAGGTCCTTGTCGAGGCTGATGCCGTTGAGGGCCTTGGCACCTGCAGCAACAGAGGGCTTGAGGTACTCACCAGACTTGTTCTGGAGAGCAGCGGCCTTGACGTTGCCCTTGATGTAGGACTGGTTCACATAACCGATGGCACCGACGCGGTTCTGAATCAGACCAGCCACACCCGAGTTGCCCTTGGCGCCCACACCAGCAGGCCACTTGACGGACTTCCCTGTTCCAAGGGTCCAGGTCTTGGAGAAGGCCTGCATGGAGTTGGTGAAGGCCTTGGTGGTGCCGGAGCCGTCAGAACGGTGCACCCAGGTGAGCGTGCCGGCTTTGCAGCCCAGCTCTTTCCAGTTTTTAACCATGCCCATGGCGACCTTGACGGCCTGCTCCTGGGTGAGATTCAGGTTGCAGCCAGGCTTGTTGTAACCGAAGGCAATCGTTCCACCCACCATCGGGATCTGAACGACACCACGGCCGACCTTGGCCATGTCCTTCTTTTTCATCGGATCATCCGATGCACCGAAGTTCACGGTCTGGTCGATGAAAGCTTTACGGCCGGAACCGGAACCAACGGCCTGGTAGTTGACCTGAGGGCCACCCGACTTGGCCAGATCAGCGAACCAACGCTGATAGATCTTGGCCGGGAAGGAAGCACCAGCGCCGTTCAGCTTGGGAGCTGCCGAAGCGGAGATGCCTGCTCCCAGAACAAGCAGGGAGGAGGCGAGAAGGGCCTTTTGTGCGATGCGCATCACAACCGAAAGAGAAACGAGGCTGTTGCAGCCCAGGCTTAATCGCGGCTGCGACGGCCTGTCGTTATGCGCCCATTAACCCTGGTTAAGGTTCCCCTAATGACTCTTTAAGTCATCAAAAAACCCCGATTTGTGCAGTCCAAACCGGGGTGTGAATCCACCAAATCAATGGATTGCATTCAGGGCTGAATGCCTTCCACCGCGCTGCGGGATTTTTCGAGGATGGTGCCCCGGAGAGGCACAAAGCCCAAGGCCGCAGCGCCCTCCTGGGTGGAGTCTTTCAACATGTAGTTGAAAACGTTCTGCACAGCTTCAGCTTTGGCGCCATTGCCCTCGGCGTAGGCCAACACCCAGGTGAGCGTTGCGATGGGGTACGCACCAGCGGCCTCGGGGTTGGGGTTGCTGCCCGCGAGATGCTCATCGAGCTCAATGCCGTTGAGGGCTTTGGCACCGGCCTCCACGGAGGGCTTGAGGAATTCACCGGACTTGTTCTGTACCGCAGCAGCCTGCACATTCCCCTTGATGTACGACTGATTCACGTAGCCGATCGCGCCGACCCGGTTGTCGATCACCCCAGCCACCCCGGAATTGCCCTTGGCCCCCACGCCCACCGGCCACTTCACCGATTTGCCACTGCCGAGGGTCCAATCCGGCGAAAAGGTCTGCATCGAATTGGTGAAGGCCTTGGTGGTTCCGGATCCATCCGAGCGATGCACCCAGGTGATCGTGCCCGCGTCACAACCAAGCTCTTTCCAATCACTGATGCGACCGGTGGCTACCTCCACAGCCTGTTGCTGGGTGAGCTGAAGCTCGCAACCCGGTTTGTTGTAGCCGAAGGCGATCGTTCCCCCCACCATCGGGATTTGAACCACCCCCTGGCTCACCTGCTTGCGGTCAGCCTCCTTGATCGGGTCGTCCGAAGCGGCGAAGTCAACAGTGCTATCGATGAAGGCTTTACGACCTGAACCGGACCCCACCGCCTGGTAGTTCACCTTGATTCCGCCGGAGCCGGCGAGCTCGGCGAACCAGCTCTGGTACACCTTGGCGGGGAAGGAGGCTCCCGCCGCGTTGAGGTTGGACACACTGGAGCTACCAGAACATGCAGCAAGGCCGACAGCAAGGACGCTCAGGCTTGAGACAACCAGGGAACGATGTGCCAAAACCGTTTGTGTGATTTAGTCCATCCTCCCGCGTCGTGCATCCACGCTCAGGCAGGCAGTTGGCACAACGGTGAGCCGCGTTGCCACCGAATAACACCGCAACCAGCGGTTCACCCGTTTGCGGTGGGGGGCAGGAACCTCTCCAATCAACTGGCTGAGTTCATCAGCCCCCATGCGTCGCAGGGCACGCACGTCCACATGCCACAGCGCTTCGGCTTCACGAATCAACCGCGCCCAGGTGCGCACCTGCTGCCACTGGCGCAAGCGAGAGCGAATGGGGCGTTGATGGGAATGCAGAAAAGCCGTCATGACTTCAGCGTGCTGCCTCAGGCAGCACTCTCTGCAAAATCACCCAGACCCTTCGGAGTGCTGAAGCAAATGCGCAGTCTCAGGCGCTGAGGCGATCAGCCTCCAGCTCCACGGGGGCGACAGGAAACTCCAGCCCTGCAACCTCGCGATCACTCAACCGACGGGTCCAGGCACCCTTGATCGGATCGTTCCAGCGGAAGCCGGCCGCTTTGGCCAGATGGCGTTCATCGAACGACACCCGAGCGCGCATCAACTGGCGCGGTTCCAAGCCGCGCTCCAACAGCTGCTCCAGGTCGTCACAGCGTGAGAAGACCTCGGCGATGTAGATGCAATCGCTCAGAGCACGGTGGGCAGCCCAGACCGGAACCCCGTAGGCCAGAGCCAGATCACGCACCGATGGCCGCGAGCGCAACTGACGCTCAGCCGGCCAGCGGATGTCCTCCATGGTGCAGAGCCACGGTGTTGAGGTGGCCGGCACCACTCCAAGACCAAACCACTGGCGATCGAAGGCCGCGTTGTGAGCCACCAGAAGATCGGCAGCGTCAAGAAGATGCTCAAACCACACCAGCGCCTCCTGCCAGGGCTGGGGCCGGCGGGTGACGGCGGCGGGGATCCGGTTGATCGCCTCTGCCGCGTTGGAGTCCACCGGCAGAAGAAACGATTGCTGGGCCAGCACCGAGCGACTCGGCACATCGAACAAGATGCAGCCCACCTCCAAACACTGGTCTTGCCGTGGATCCAAGCCCGAGGTTTCGGTGTCGATGATCAGCAGAGTGCACGGGGGGCAATCGGCCGAATCCTCTGTCCGATCACCATGGGCATCAGGCAGAACGTCTGCCGGAGCCACCGAAGGTGTGGGCTGAGCTGACACCGAAGCACCCGGTGGCGTTGGAGCTGCTTGAGGCTCTGAAAAGCCTGCAAGAAAGTCGAGCTGCTCAGGCATGGCGCGATGTCTCCTCCCGCCCCTGATTCTCCCGCCCCGAGCAAGGTGCATGCTGCCTAGGGTTCACACTCTTCACGTCAATCGGATGGCCCTCGGGATCGGCGACCGACTTCCCCCCTTCAGTCTGGAGGATCAGAACGGTGACATTCGCACTCCCGCCTCGGTGGAGGGTCGCTGGCTGGTGCTGTTCTTCTATCCCAAAGACGACACACCGGGGTGCACCGCCGAGGCCTGCAGCTTCCGCGACAACACGGAGAGTTTTGCTGCACTCGATGCGGAGGTCTGGGGCATCAGCGGTGATGACGCCGTGAGTCATCGCCGTTTCGCCACCCGCCACAACCTCACGTTTCCGTTGCTGTGCGACAGGAACAACGCCCTGCGACGTGAAATGGGCGTCCCTAAAGCCCTTGGCCTATTGCCCGGTCGCGTCACCTACATCGTTGATGGGGAGGGGGTGATCCGACACACCTTCAGCAACCTGCTCGATGGCCCGGCCCATGTGCGGGAGGCGCAGCAGGTGCTGAAGCAGCTGCGCGGTTGAGCATGGCCAACTGGCGTCAGCTGGGTTCCATCTGGCAGCTGCGGCCAGCCAAACCCACTGGATTGATCGAATTCATCGGTGGCAGCTATCTCGCGGCGACACCCCAGCTCAGCTATCGCAGGCTGCTGGAAGACCTTGCGGCCGATGGGTTGGCAGTGCATGCCTGGGCCTACGTGCCTGGATTCGATCATCAGCGCCAGGCCCGCGATGCCTGGAGCGCCTTCCGCTCAGCGAGGCGACAACTGGAGGAGCGATGCGGGGCCCTTTCAGCTCCGCTCCGCCTGGGCCACAGCCTGGGTTGCAAGCTTCACCTGCTGGCCCCCGATGGGGGACGCGGCAGCAGGGCGCTGATCGCCCTGAGCTTCAACAACTTCAACGCCGACCGTTCGATACCGCTGCTGGGCGAACTGGCACCACGGCTGGGGGTGGAGACCGAATTCAGCCCCAGTCCGGCCGAGACGCTTCGCTTGATCGGTCGCCATTACCAGCAGGAGCGGAATCTGGTGGTGCGATTCGGGCGTGATGAGCTGGATCAAAGCGGTGATCTGATCCAGGCGCTGCAACAACGCCCCTCGGATTCCAGCTCAACCCTGGAGCTCCCTGGCGATCACCTCACCCCGGCCAGTGCAGGGCTGCGACGCAGTTTTCTCGGGGACTGGGCGGATGACCCCAAACGGGTGGCGGTCATCCGGCAGTTGAGCAGAACCATCAGCAGCTGGAGCAGCTGAGCCGCTGCAGCCCCGAGTCGATCAGGCCCTGAGTCGATCCAGAACGGAGCGGTCTTCCAGGGTGCTGGTGTCGCCACTCACCTCTTGACCCGCCGCCAGGGCCCGCAGGATCCGGCGCATGATTTTGCCGCTGCGGGTCTTGGGCAGGGCATCACTGCAACGGATCTCATCCGGGCGCGCAATCGGACCAATTTCCGTTCCGACATGGGCCCGCAACTCCTTCACCAGGGCGTCATCGCCGTCACGGCCAGCCTCCAGGGTGACAAACGCGACGATGCCTTCGCCCTTGAGGTCATCCGGACGCCCCACCACTGCCGCTTCCGCGACGGCGGGGTGACTGACCAGAGCCGATTCAATCTCCATCGTGCCGAGACGGTGGCCCGAGACGTTGATCACGTCATCGACGCGACCCATGACCCAGAAGTAACCATCGGCATCCCGGCGAGCACCATCCCCAGCGAAATAAAGGTAGGAGCCATCGGCAGGCCGGATGTGTTCCCAGTAACTCTCGCGGAAGCGTTGGGGGTTGCCGTGCACGGTGCGCATCATCCCGGGCCATGGGGCACGCACCGCCAGGTAGCCGCCTTCATCGGCACCACAACTGTTGCCTTCCGCATCGATGATGTCGGCCTGAATACCCGGCAGAGGCAGGGTGGCGGAGCCGGGTTTGGTGGGCGTTGCTCCCGGCAGGGGGCTGATCATCACTCCACCGGTTTCGGTCTGCCACCAGGTGTCGACGATGGGGCAGCGGTTGCCTCCAATCACATCGCGGTACCACATCCAGGCCTCCGGATTGATCGGTTCGCCAACCGTGCCCAACAGGCGAAGGCTGCTCATGTCGAACTGATCAGGAACCGCTCGACCGTTCTTCATGAAAGCCCGGATCGCTGTCGGCGCCGTGTAGAAGATCGTGATCCCATGCTTCTGAATCAACTCCCAGAAGGCGCCGGGCTTGGAGGGGCGAGGTGCGCCTTCGTACATCACCGTCGTTGCGCCGTTCGATAACGGGCCGTAAACGATGTAGCTGTGGCCGGTGATCCAGCCCACGTCGGCGGTACACCAGAAGACATCCTCGTCACGGATGTCGAAAATCCACTGGAAGGTGAGGTGCGCCCAGAGGTTGTAGCCGGCGGTGGTGTGCACCACTCCCTTGGGCTTGCCTGTGGATCCAGAGGTGTAGAGAACGAAGAGGCGGTCCTCGCTGCCCATCGGCTCAGCGGGGCAGTCGGCACTCTGGCCCTCCACCAGGTCATGCCACCACTGATCGCGTCCGGAAACCATCTCCACGTCCTGCTTGGTGCGCTGTACGACGAGCACCCCGGTTACGGAGGGGCAAGCACCATCGGCAAGAGCCGCATCCACCGCGGGTTTAAGCGACACCGGTTTGTCCTTGCGGAAGCCGCCATCAGCGGTGATCACCGCCTTCACCTCACCATCGTTGATACGGTCCCTGAGGGCTTCAGCCGAAAAGCCACCGAACACCACCGAATGGGGGGCGCCAATGCGAGCACAGGCCAGCATGGCGATCGCCGCCTCAGGCACCATCGGCATGTAAAGCGCCACAAGGTCACCCTTGCCGATCCCCATGGCCTTCAGGCCATTGGCGGCTTTGCACACCTCAGCATGCAGTTCCTGGTAGGTGAACCGGCGCACATCCCCCGGCTCTCCTTCCCAGATCAACGCTGTTTTCTGCGCCGTTGGCCCATCGAGATGACGGTCCAGGCAGTTGTAGGAGAGGTTGGTGGTGCCACCCTCAAACCAGCGGGCGAAGGGGGGATTCGACCAATCGAGCACGGTGTGGAAGGGCTCGAACCAATGCAGTTCTCGGCGGGCGGCCTCACCCCAAAACGCATCAGGATCGACTTGGGCCGCATCGGCCATGGCCCGGTAGGCCTCAAGGCTGCCGATGCGGGCTTTGGCGGAGGTCTCTGCTGGCGGCTCGAACACCCGCTGCTCCTGCAGCACGCTTTCGATGGTGGTGTTGGCGTCGGTCACAGCAGACTGCGCAGTGCTTCTCCTGGAAGGGTAAGGAGCAAGACCCCGCTTGATCCAGGTCCCGTATCAATCCGTCGGACGATGCAGCAGACGCTGGAGCTGACGATGGAGCAGTCGATGCGAAAAGATTGAGCTGGGCATCGCCGTTCCGGGATGAAATTGCCACCTGCTGCTTGCCTGTTCGATCTGGACGGGCTTCTGCTCGACACCGAACCGCTGCATGGCCGGGGCTGGTCGGAAGCCGCGGCCCATTTCGGCACGCAGCTGAGTGAGGCCCAGTTGATGCAGTTGAAGGGCCGTCGCCGACTCGACTGCGCAGCCCAGGTGGATGCATGGCTGACCGCACCGGTGGGTGTGGAGGCTCTCTTGGCTGTGCAGCAGCCGATCGTTCGTGCCCTGCTCCCGGATGCCTCTGCGATGCCCTCAGCGCAGAAGCTGGTGGCGCACTGCCACAGCCAGGGCATCCCCATGGCTCTGGTCACCAGCAGTAGCCGCGTCGCCGTTGAATTCAAGTCACGCCCTCATCCTTGGCTCGAACAGATCCGGCAACGGGTCTACGGCGATGACCCTGACCTTGCAGCGGGCAAACCCGATCCCGCACCCTTCCTGCTTGCAGCACAGCGGCTGGGGCTCAATCCACAGAACTGCTGGGCCCTTGAGGATTCACAGGCCGGAAGCCAATCAGCCCACCGTGCCGGATGTCAGGTCTGGCTGGTGAATGCCTCCGCTTCAAAGTCTCCTGACTTCAGCGCCAATCCCTGTGAAATCAACAGTCTGGAGGTTGTTCTGCAGCTGTTGATCAGTACAGACGGCTGAGAACAAAGTCCGGCAATTCCATCAAGGCTCTCTGGGCCGGAGACTCCGGCAGCCAAGCGATCGATTCGCGGGATTCGCGAGCGAATGTTTCAGCAAGCTCACGGGTGCGTTCAATCGCCTTGGAGGCACGCACCATCTCCAGCGCCTGGTCAAGGTCACCGGGCTCTGAAAACTGGCGATCAATCAACGGTTGCAGCGATGGATGCTCCTCAAGGGCGTAAAAAGTGGGAGCGGTGAGGTAACCACTGGCGAGATCACTTGCCGCAGGCTTTCCAAGCTGCTGGTCGCTTCCGGTGAAATCAAGAATGTCGTCGACAACCTGGAACGCCAGGCCAAGCTGGCGGCCGAATTGATAGAGGTCGTCGAGCTGTGACGGAGAACAGCCGCTGAGAACACCTGCAGCACGGCAACTGTTGGCAATCAACGATGCCGTCTTGCAATAGCTCTTTTCGAGGTAGGTCTCAAAGGTCTGGGCTGTATCAAAACGGTAAAGACCCTGCTTGATCTCACCATCCGCGAGATCCATAATCACGCGGCTGAGCAGCTTGACCACGTCGAGGTCATCGAGGTTGGCCAAGTGCCAGCTGGCCTGCGCGAAGAGAAAATCTCCCGCCAGAACAGCAATGCGAGCGTCAAAGCGGCTGTGGACCGTGTCAACGCCACGCCGGGTCGATGCTTCATCCACCACATCGTCGTGAACGAGCGAAGCGGTATGGATCATCTCGGTGATCTCAGCCAACCGGCGGTGGCGGGGTGAGAGCTCACCCTTGTTTGAAAGAGCCCTGGACAAGAGCAGGACGATTCCCGGTCGCAAACGCTTGCCGCCGGCACTGAACAGGTGCTCTGCAGCAGCCTGAAGAATGGGATGACCTGCCCCGATCAGGCTGCGCAGATCTCCGAGCAGGGTTTCAAGGTCGGTCTCTACCGGTTGGAGTAGCTCGGTAACGGTGCTCATGACTCCCCTCGGCGCCGCGATCCTAGTGGCCTAATGCTCAGTCCTGCAGCAGCTGAAGGCTGACGGCCGGTCGCTGCCCCAGCCAGGGGGTGGCGCGCATCGCGAAGCCATCGGGGTCAGCGGTGACACAGAACCGACAGCTCTCCAATGAAAACGGGCTTTGGATCGACGAGATCCGGTCCGGTGGCCCAAGAAGCGCATCCAATTGACGGGCCACTCCGATGGCCGGATCAATGATCTGGACAGACTCCGGCAGCAGCTGCCGCAACAGAGGCACCAGCAACGGATAATGGGTGCAACCCAAAACGATCGACTCCACTGAGGCCGAGAGCAGAGGTTCGAGATACGCCTGCGCCGATCGGCGCAGGTCATCACTGTTCATATCGCCAGCTTCGATCAGTGGAACAAAAGCAGGACAGGCCTGCTCAATCACCACCGACCCGGGGTGAAGCGCTTCGATGCTGGCCCGATAGGCCGAGGAGGCGACGGTGGCCGGGGTAGCCAGCACACCAACGCGGGGGGTCTTCACCATCGCAGCGGCTGCACCAATCAGACCGATGACCGGAGCCCCGGCCTGCCCCTCCGCCACGTCCCTCGCCAGGGCGTTGGTGGTGTTACAAGCCATCACCACCGTGGTCACCTGTTGGTCTCGCAGCCAACCCACCACTTCAGCGGCGATGCGACGGATGTCATCCGGCTGACGGTTGCCGTAGGGAACCCTCGCCGTGTCACCGAGGTAGACGCAGGGAACCGCCCCATGGCGTTCGAGCACCCGCCGGAGAACGGTCAAACCACCCAGGCCACTGTCGAAAAATCCCAGCAGTTGAGGCGTCACCGCACCTCCTGCTTCAGATAATTGAGAATGCCGGCCGCTAGGGCCAAGGCCAGCCGTCGGCGATGGTCAGCGTTCGCAAGACGCGGCGCATCAATCGCTCCAGTGACAAATCCCATCTCCACGAGGGCCGACGGCATGGTGGTACGGCGGATCACGAAGAAACGACCTCGCCTGACACCACGATTCGGTGTGCCGGAAGACACATCCATCATCTGCTGCTGCAGGTAGGCCGCCAGACGTCCAGATCGGGGGTCTGAGAAGAAGAAGGTCTCGATCCCGTTCACATCCGGACGGTTCATGCTCAGTGCATTGGCATGGATGCTCACGAAGGCGGTGGCCCCTGTTCGATTCGCCAAGGACACCCGCGGCGGCAGGTCCACATCCACTTCACGGGTGCGGGTCATCCGAACGTCCACGCCGCGTGCCCGCAGCAGGGCCGCAACCTGGAGCGACACATCAAGAACCACATTGGTCTCGCGCAGACCGCCAATGCCGATTGCCCCAGGATCCGGACCACCGTGACCGGGATCGATCACGACGCGGTAACGGTTCCGGGCAACCGTCGGCAGCCCCGACGGATCAACAGGTGTCCGGGTGGGACGGAATCCACCCGGTGGGAGCCAGGCCGTAGCGCGACCCGTCAAATCGCCTTCGCCAAAGTCATCCAATCCCCTGGTGGGGAGGCCGGTGAAGACCAATTCCCAGCGATCCGGAGCGGTTCCACGCAGGCGGAGGTCGTTGGGGTTGAGATCCACGTCTGGACGGAATTCAACAACCAGACGGGTGGCACCGGCACGAGGCTTTCCCAACCGGATTTCTCGGACGGCTCCGCGACCGGCCAACCGCCGTGGGAATTTCAACTCGCCGGGGAAATCAATCCAGACACGGGTGCCACGACCATCGCTGGCCGTCTGAAAAAACGCTTCCAACCGGGCGTTCCGGCTCGTGCGCAGTTTGAGGACGCCCTCTTCAGTGAAGGCCCAGGCCGCCAGGGCACTGGCGGCTCGGGCGGGCAAGACCTGGGTGAAGGCAGTGCACTGCAAGGCCGCGGCCAGAAGCCAGGCCAGTCGTCGCGACGACGCTGGAGGCATGACGCTCAGAACAGGGCGGGCTGACGATGCCGAAGGCTTGGCATCTGGCCCCGAACATGACCGAGGTGATTGGTGTTGACCGGAGCGATGGCTGCGCCAGCCTGAACACCTGCATCAGCAAGCACCGTTCCCCAGGGATCAATCACCAGGGCGTGTCCGTGGCTCTGGCGACGACCGTGATGCACACCCGTCTGCGCTGGAGCCAGCACATAGGCCGTGTTCTCGATGGCCCTGGCCTGAAGAAGAACCTGCCAGTGGTCTTTTCCGGTGAAGGCTGTGAATGCTGCAGGAATCATCAACAGATCTGCGCCGGCACCGACGAGATGGCGATAAAGCTCAGGAAACCGCACGTCGTAGCAAATGGACAGCCCCACTTTGCACAGACCGGGGATGTCGACAACAGGAGGTAAATCACGCCCTGGGTTCACCGTTGACGACTCGCGGTAGGTGTTGCCGTCCGGCAGGTCGACATCAAACAAATGAATCTTGTCGTAGCGACCCAGCAGCATTCCGTCTCGGTCAACAAGCTCAGCGCGGTTGAGGGTGCGCGATCCATCGCCCACTGGGACAGGAAAGCCACCACCGAGGAGCGCCACCTGATAACGGCGCGCCATGGTCACCAGGAAGCGACTGCATTGCTCAGCCAGCGTTGGCGCCAGTTCCAACCGCAGGCTGTCCTCACCCATGAAGGCGAAATTCTCGGGCAGACCAATCAGTTCAGCTCCACGGCGTGCAGCGAGATCGATCTGCTCCTCAGCCGCATTGAAATTGAGCTCCGGTTCCTGACTGCTCGTCAGCTGGACAGCAGCCGCCAGGAAATCACTCACATGAACTGATCAGATCAGCAGATTTTAATGAGTGTCATTCCGCCCGAAGCACCCCTGGTTCGACCTGTGTCGGAACGACACTCAGCTGATCGAGCCCGGCACAGCAGCGAAAATCCTCGTCGTGATCGCCCAGGCCAATCAACCGCTGCCCATGGGTTGCCGTACGAAGGCACGCCTCAGGTTCGGATTGCCACTGGCGCCAGAGGGAAACGGCCGAAGTGAGCTCATCGTTGGCGGCGCTGCACCCCGTTGGATCCAGCTCAAGCAACCGATGGGCCAACGCTCCAGCAGCCAGGGAATCTTCAAGGGAATAGGCCCCCTCCCAACCACTGCCGACAATTGCCACATGGCTGGGTTGTTTCGCCAGCAGACGCTGGGCAACGGCTTCGCGATTCGGCAGCGCCGCTGTCAGCAGCAGGGGGACCTCACGCACACGATCCAGGGCGCGCGTGCCGTTGGTGGTGCTCATGAACAGGCGCTTGCCACCCACCCGCTCCGGCACAACGGCAACGGGTGAATTGCCCAGATCAAACCCCTCGAGCATCTGGCCGCCTCGTTCACCGAGCAGCAGACGTGCGTCGCTGGGCCACGCCGCTGCCGCCGCCCGGAGATCGTCAAGGCTGGCGAAGGCCTGCACTGCCTCGGCTCCGTTGTGCAACGCCCAGGCAATGGTGGTGGTGGCCCGGAGCACATCAATCACCACCGCCGCATCGGGGCGAAGGTCCTTCGGCATTTCTGCCGGCACATGGAAGTAGGAGATCTGCATGGCCACGCTGAACACCGGCGTGCGACACAGTACCGAGACCGCCTGCGCCAAGACCGTCATCCCATGGCCCTGTTCCAATCCGGTCCGGCCACAAGAGATCTGCGGGGCTTTCTCAAGCTCCTCGATGACCGTGGCCAGCTGCGACGGATCACGGCCCCTGTGGACCCCGACCTCGAGCTGGCAGCCATTGCCGACCGGGTTCTTGGCCAGGGGGGTCCGGCCTTGCTGTTCGAGAACGTGATCGGCTCCTCCATGCCGGTGGCCGTCAACACCCTGGGCACCGTGGAACGGGTGGTTTGGAGCATGGGACTCGAGCGGGCTGAACAACTGGAGGAGCTGGGGTCACGCCTGGCCCTTCTCCAACAACCCAGACCGCCCAAGGGCCTCCAAGAAACCAAACAATTTGCCCGCGTCTTCTGGGACCTGGTCAAGGCCAAACCAGACCGCGACCTCACCCCGCCCTGCCGGCAACAGGTGTTTCGCGGTGATGAGGTGAATCTCGACAACATCCCTCTGATCCGGCCCTGGCCCGGGGATGCAGGGGGCGTGATCACCCTTGGGCTGGTGATCACCAAAGATCCCGAGACCGGAGTCCCCAACGTGGGCGTGTATCGCCTGCAGAAACAGTCGGTGAACACCATGACCGTGCACTGGCTGAGCGTGCGCGGCGGCGCCCGCCACCTGCGCAAGGCCGCGGCCATGGGCAAAAAGTTGGAGGTGGCGGTGGCCATCGGCGTGCATCCCCTGTTGGTGATGGCTGCTGCCACACCCATCCCCGTGCAGCTGAGTGAATGGTTATTCGCCGGGATCTATGCCGGTGAGGGCGTTCGTCTGGCTCCCTGCAAAACCATCGACCTGCAGGTGCCCAGCCACAGCGAAGTGGTGCTGGAGGGAACCATCACTCCGGGGGAGGTGCTGCCGGATGGACCATTCGGGGATCACATGGGGTTCTACGGCGGTGTGGAGGACTCACCTCTGGTGCGTTTCCACTGCATGACCCAACGGCGTGATCCGGTGTTTCTCACCACCTTCAGCGGACGCCCTCCGAAAGAAGAGGCGATGTTGGCCATCGCGCTGAACCGGATCTACACACCGATCCTGCGGCAGCAGATTCCTGAGATCACCGACTTCTTCCTGCCGATGGAAGCGCTCAGCTACAAGCTGGCGGTGCTCTCGATCGACAAGGCCTATCCAGGGCAAGCCAAGCGCGCAGCCATGGCCTTCTGGAGTGCCCTGCCTCAATTCACGTACACCAAATTCGTGGTGGTGGTGGACAGCCACATCAACGTGCGCGATCCACGCCAGGTGGTGTGGGCGATCGCGGCCCAGGTGGATCCCCAACGCGACCTGTTCACCCTGGAGAACACGCCCTTCGACACGCTGGACTTCGCCAGCGAACAGCTGGGCCTGGGGGGACGACTGGCCATTGATGCCACCACCAAGGTGGGACCCGAGAAAAACCACGAGTGGGGCGAACCCCTCAGCCGTCCCGCGGAGCTGGAACAGCGGATCAGCGACCGCTGGTCTGAGCTTGGTCTCGATGACCTCGGCACCGACGACCCGGACCCGGCCCTGTTCGGCTATGCCCTCGACCGCTTGATTCAGGGCCTGAAGACCGGCCAATAAGATCAGCTCAACGACGTTGCGACCTTGAGCGGCACAGGCCAAACCGACGATCCCCGTGAGCTCAAGGCCGGAGGAAGCCTCCAGGGACGGGTGAAGGTTCCGGGGGATAAATCGATCTCGCACCGATCCCTGCTGTTTGGCGCCATCGCCGAGGGAACCACAACGATTGATGGTCTGCTCCCAGCTGAAGACCCCCTGAGTACGGCCGCCTGCCTGCGAGCCATGGGCGTCACGATCAGCCCGATCACCGACGGCGGCATCGTCACCGTCGAAGGCGTTGGCCTGGATGGATTGCAGGAGCCAGCAGAAGTGCTCGACTGCGGCAATTCCGGCACCACGATGCGACTGATGCTGGGCTTGTTGGCGGGCCGTGACGGTCGTCATTTCGTGCTGGATGGAGACGCATCCCTGCGACGCCGCCCGATGCGACGGGTGGGCCAACCGTTGGCCTCGATGGGCGCTGATGTGCGCGGCCGTGATGGGGGCAACCTGGCGCCGCTGGCGGTGCAGGGGCGACGCCTCAAAGGAACCGTGATCGGTACGCCAGTGGCCAGCGCTCAAGTGAAGTCAGCCCTTCTCCTGGCCGCCCTCACGGCGGAGAGCACGACCACAGTGATCGAACCGGCGCAGTCCCGCGATCACAGCGAACGCATGCTGAAGGCCTTCGGCGCCGATCTGACCGTGGGCGGCGAAATGGGACGGCACATCAGCGTGCGTCCCGGCGCCACCCTGCATGGCCAGAGCGTCGTCGTGCCAGGTGACATCAGCTCAGCGGCTTTCTGGCTTGTGGCTGGAGCGCTGATTCCAGGAGCCAATCTCACCATCGAGAATGTGGGGCTGAACCCAACACGCACCGGGATCCTGGAGGTGTTGGAGCAGATGGGTGCACAGATCGACGTGCTCAACCCCCGCGACGTGGCGGGCGAACCGGTGGGCGACCTGCGGGTGACCCATGGGCCCTTGAACCCCTTCCACTTCGGCGAGGAGATCATGCCCCGCCTCGTGGATGAGGTGCCCATCCTCAGTGTCGCCGCCTGTTTCTGCGAGGGCGAGAGTCGAATCAGTGGAGCGTCTGAACTTCGGGTCAAGGAAACGGATCGTCTTGCGGTGATGGCTCGCCAGCTCAAGGCCATGGGTGCCGACATTGATGAACACGAGGACGGCATGACCATCCGCGGCGGGGGACCGCTCAAGGGAGCTGTGCTGGACAGCGAAACCGATCACCGGGTAGCGATGAGCCTTGGCATCGCCGCGATGCTGGCCGATGGCAACTCCAGCCTGGCGAGAAGCGAAGCAGCAGCCGTGTCGTACCCATCGTTTTGGGACGAACTTGAGCGGCTCCGCTGCTGACCTCGGCGCGCTCAGCGTCTACCCAACGGCAGATGGCAGCTTCAGTCTGCACAGCGATCATTTCGGGGAGGCCTTTCACAATTCGGCGGGAGCCCTGAATGAGGCCCGGGCCAAGTTTGTCCAGCCTGCGGAGCTTCATCGCTTCAGCACCGGCTCTGCCTTGAGGATCCTGGATGTGTGCCTGGGGCTCGGGTACAACACGGCCGCCGTGCTGGAGGCCTTGCTGATGGCTGCGCCGGCCGTGCAGTGGTGGGGCCTCGAGCTGGACCGACGCCCCTTGGAACAAGCCCTAGACCAGGCGAGCTTCCAAGGCATCTGGTCAGCTCCCGTGCTGGCCAAACTTGAAGCCATCCGCGACCACGGCGGCTGGCAGGAGCCCAACAGCCAAGGGATCCAGCTCTGGGGGGATGCCCGAGCGACGCTCCAGGAGATTCCTGAGCCCGTTCGCTTTGATCTGGTGCTATTGGACGCCTTCTCCCCCCAGCGCTGCCCAGAACTGTGGAGCGAGGAATTCCTGGGAGCCCTGGCGCATCGGCTGGCGCCGCAGGGGCGGCTGCTGACCTACAGCCGGTCCGCCGCGGTGCGGGCCAGCCTGAAACGAGCAGGCTTGAGCTTGTTTTCACTGCTGCCAGCCCCGGGCGAGCGGGCGGGCTGGAGCAGCGGCACGCTGGCCACGCCGCCAAACTCCGACTGTCCGCAGGACGGACCCGGTTGGCGCCCCCTTTCCGCCATGGAATGGGAACACCTGCAGACGCGGGCGGCCGTGCCGTTCCGCGATCCCCAGGGCAATGCCACGGCTGATGCCATCCTTGAGCGCCGCCGCGAAGAGCAGCAGCATTGCGGCTACGAACCGACCAATGCCTGGCAAAGACGCTGGCGCAGGGACAGTGCGTCCTGAGCCCGGTAGATTCCGGCCGTCTTTCCCCCGCTCCGCATGCTCGCCGTAGCCGTTCTGGCCGCTGGAAAAGGCACCCGCATGAAGAGCGCACTGCCGAAAGTGCTCCAACCTCTGGCGGGAGCCACCCTGGTGGAACGGGTGCTCGCCAGTGCCCGCAACCTGCAACCGGAACGGCGGCTGCTGATCGTGGGGCATCAAGCCGAACGGGTGGAGCAGCAGCTGGCCCCGCTCGGAGGCCTGGAATTCGTCCTGCAGCAGCCCCAGAACGGCACGGGCCATGCGGTTCAACAGCTGATCCCATCCCTGAAGGGCTTTGAAGGCGAACTGCTCGTGCTCAATGGCGATGTACCGCTGCTGAGGAGCGAAACGGTGGAAGCGCTGGTGCAGCAGCATCGTGCCAGTGGTGCCGATGTGACGCTGCTCACGGCAAGGCTCGGGGATCCCACCGGTTACGGACGTGTGTTCGCCGATCCCGATGGCAGGGTGAGCGGAATCATTGAGCATCGCGATTGCACCGATGAGCAACGCAGCAACAACCTCACCAACGCCGGCATCTACTGCTTCAACTGGAGGGCTCTGGCCAACGTTCTGCCGAAGCTCAGCACCGACAACGATCAAGGGGAGCTCTACCTCACAGACACGGTGGCGATGCTGCCGCGGGCCATGCACCTGGAGGTAGCCGATGCCGATGAAGTGAATGGCATCAACAACCGACGCCAACTTGCCCAGTGCGAGGCCCTGCTGCAACAGCGGCTGCGCCACCACTGGATGGACGAAGGGGTCACCTTCATTGACCCCGACAGCTGCACGCTGAGTGAAGGCTGCAGCTTCGGCCGCGACGTGGTGATTGAACCGCAAACGCACTTCCGCGGTGACTGCCTGATTGGCGACAACTGCCTGATCGGCCCCGGCAGCCTGGTGGAGAACGCGACTCTGGGGGCCAACGTCAGCGTGATGCACTCGGTGGTGCGGGAGGCCCATGTGGGCGATGACGTCGCCATCGGCCCCTTTGCCCACCTCAGGCCGGCAGCCGACGTCGGCGATGGCTGCCGCATCGGCAACTTTGTGGAGGTGAAGAAAAGCCAGCTCGGTGCCGGCACCAAGGTGAACCACCTCAGCTACATCGGCGACGCCAAACTCGGCGACAAGGTCAACGTGGGGGCTGGCACGATCACAGCCAACTACGACGGAGTCAACAAGCACCGCACCGTGATTGGCAGCAACAGCAAAACTGGCGCCAATTCTGTGCTGGTCGCCCCTGTCACCGTTGGCGAGCGAGCCACCATCGGCGCCGGATCGACGATCACCAAGGATGTGGCGGATGGAGCGCTGGCCATTGGTCGCGCTCGCCAAATGACCAAAGAGGGCTGGGCCGAACGAACGGCTTGAACCAGGGGCTTTGAACAGACTGCTTACAGCCTTGGCAAAAGCGGAATCAACCGCTCCAGGGCAACGCCGCGACTGGCCTTGAGCAGCAGAACATCGCCGGAGGCCAGCCAGGTGGACAACGGGGATGCGGCGTCTTCGGGGCTGGACACCAGCTCCAGTCTTGGCAGGGATGCCGCCATCTCAGCCATCGCCACCCCCTCCGCACCGGCATCAACAATCACCAGGCCATCCAAGCCGAGCTGAACGGCGCGTGACGCAACCTCACGATGCAATTCGAGGCTGCGTTCCCCGAGTTCCAGCATGGTTCCTAGCACGGCAAAACGTCGCCCCGGTTGGGCTGCCAACAGCTCAAGGGCCGCGAGAACCGCCTCCGGCGAAGCGTTGTAGGTCTCATCCAAGAGAGTCAGGCCACCCTGCTGCAGACGACGGTTGCGGCCGCCAGGAACCACCACCTGCATCCCCTTCAATGCCTTCCGGGACACACCAAGCTGATCCGCAACTGCCACGGCCAGCAGCAGATTGCGGGCGTTATGGCGTCCCTCAAGCTGAAGCGGGAGACAATCACCGTTGATCAGCAACTGATCCCCCTCGATGGCACCGATGAGATCGGCATCAGCCACGTCAGCATCGACCTGGAAATCGTCGGCCAGTCGCACCCGGAGCACGCGGCCGGACCAGACCGCCGCCAAAGCCGTCTCCAGTAGGGGATCACCGGCGGGAATCACCACGGTTCCCTTCGGATGCAGCCCCGCGGTGATCTCACATTTGGCCGCCGCAATTGCCTCACGGCTGCCAAGACGACCGATGTGGGCCGTACCGATGTTGGTGATCACCGCCAGATCAGGCTCGGTGCAATAGGAGAGACGCTCGATTTCCCCAGGCCCGCGCATGCCCATCTCAATCACGAGCGCACGGTGGTCAACGTCGCTCTTCAACACGGTGAGCGGCACACCAACGTCGTTGTTGTTGTTGCCTTCACTGGCCTGAATCGGTCCCAGCGGAGCCAATGCCGCCCTTATCAATTCCCGCGTTGTGGTTTTACCCGCCGAGCCCGTCACCGCCACCAGGGGCTGGGCCAGGGAGCGGCGATGCAGCAAGGCCAGCTGTTGATAGGCCAGCAGTGTGTCGTCGACCCGCCAATGCACCAGGTCCGGCGGCAGGGGTTCAGCCCAGCTGCGGCTCACAACAGCGGCCTGGACCTTGCGTTCCGTGAGTTGGTTGAGGAAGTGGTGGCCATCAAAGCGCTCACCGACCAGGGGAACAAAAAAATCACCCGCCTGGAGCTGACGGCTGTCGGTGCACACCCGTCCCAGGGCTGCATCGGGACGACACGTCCCGCCCTGGGGGGTCCCCCAGGCATCGATCAACTGACGCAGCGTCAGGGTCATCCCACCAACCCGAGGTCAAACAGGATCATGCCGCCCCCGACCCGGGCCGACCGGCCCAGCAGATCGCCCTGTGCACTGACCAACTGAAGACTGGCGTAGTCCAGCTCGAGGGCCGATTGCAGCCAGCTGGAGGCGAGGGTCTGGCGCTGGCCTGCCGCCATCTGCCCCCAGACGTCAACAGACAACTCCAACAACAACTGATCCTGCTCGGGTAAAGGCTTGGCGGACAGCAAAAGTCCATCGGGAAGCGCCTTGTCCTGAAACAGCTCGAAGAGGGGATCGAAACTGAGTTTGGGTTGAGGAGGCTCGTCATTCGTCACCGTCTCCAAAGCAAGCTCTGGCTCATTCGGCAGAGGCAATGGTGCCGGAATCAGCTCAGGCGCGGCTAGCTCAGGGAGAGACTCCCGCGGCATCTCGACCGGCTCCGGACCGGGGCCGGGACCGGTGCTGCCATGGACCTGCCACCAACGCAGCCCCGCCACCGGGAGCAACAGCAGCAACACCAGCAACATCGGCCAGAAGCTGGGAGCCAGATCCCTGGGCCAGAAGCCTGGAACTGACAGCTCACCCTCCCGGTTGCGGCGCCAAATCTCCTGCATCCGCAGACGAAGATCAGCAGCCATGGCCTGCAGATTGCGCCCGAACTCCAGCCAAGGGCTGACATAAGGAGCCGGAAGATTCCCCGACGGCTCCTCGGGCTGGGACTCAGATCGGGCCTCAGATTGGGAGTCGGATCGGGCGGGCTCGCTCAACCTCAACTGGATCGACGACCGAAGAGACGATTCAGGGGGTTCCGGCCGGTGGAGGGCATTGCAGCAGGAGCACTGACTTCTTCAGTCTGCTCCTCGGAGCGTGATGGATCAGCAGCCTGGCCCTGGGAGAACTGTTCCACAAGGGCAGCATCAGGTGTGGGTTCCTTAATCCCACAGACGTCCTTGTACATCAGGTCGTAATCGACAGCGGAACGATCCCAGCTGTAATCCTCATTCATGCCGCGTTTCTGCAGCTCGACCCAGCTATCGCGATGGCGGAAGGCCTCCCAGGCCCGCACCAGGGCTGTGTAGAAATCGATCGCTTCAAAGCGATCGAAACAGAATCCAGTGCCGCTGTCGGCAGCGGGGATATGGGGCGGAACCGTGTCGACGAGACCACCAACCTTGCGGACCACGGGCACTGACCCGTAGCGCATGGCGTAGAGCTGGCTAATGCCACAAGGCTCAAAACGACTGGGCATCAGGAAGGCATCACTGCCGCCGTAGATCAAGCGCGACAGATCATCGTCATAGGTGAGAAAGACGGAACATCTGCCCGGGTGCCGTGAAGCGAGTTGCCAGAGGCCGGATTCCAGCCCGCGGTCACCGGTACCGAGCACAACGATCTGGGTGTCGGTGTAAGCCAACAGTCGATCAGCAACCTGCAGAAGCAAATCGACTCCCTTCTGGTCGACAAGGCGACTGACCATGCCGAGAACAAAAGCGTCCTCCCTCACCTCCAGCCCCATCCGCTCCTGCAACACCCGTTTGCACACCGCCTTGCCAGACAGATCGTCGGCACTGAAGTTCGCAGGCAAAGACCGATCGGTCGCAGGATTCCAAGCATCGAGATCGATGCCATTGAGGATGCCGCGCAGCTTGCCCGAAATAAAGTTGAGAAGACCTTCAAGCTTTTCGCCGTATTCCGCCGTGCGGATCTCCTGGGCGTAGGTCGGAGACACAGCATTGACGCGTTCGGCGTAAAGGAGAGCTGCCGCCATGGTGTGGTCCCCTTGCATGTACCAGGGGCACCAGGTCATCCGATCGAGTTTCCAGCGCCAGGGGCCCTGGTACTTGAGGTTGTGGATCGTGAACACCGTGCTGATTTCCGGGTCCTGATGCATCCACACCGGGATCATCCCGGTGTGCCAGTCGTGGCAGTGCAGCACCTGGGGTTTCCAGACATTCCAGGAAAATTCAGCAGCGGCGCTGGCGAAAAAGGTGAAGCGCCAATCCTCGTCGTCACCGCCGTAGACGCGCTCAGGGTCGAACACCGGGTGACCCACCAAGTAGATGGTCATCCCATTGGTGGGATGCTTTGTTTCGTAGACGGCAAACTCAGTGCCCATCGTCTGAGCCCGCCAGATCGGATCCGCCGGCACGTTCAGGCGATTCCAAAGCTTGGCGTAGCCCGGCATGATCAGGCGCACGTCATGGCCGAGCTTGGCCAATGCCGGTGGGAGGGACCCAACCACGTCGCCCATCCCTCCGACCTTGATCATCGGGGCGCATTCCGCTGCAGCGAAAAGGATGCGCATGTCTGAGATCGGCGTTGGCGCGGCGACTTTAAGGGGAATTTACGAATCTGTTACGTCAGGGGAGCACTGTCACCTGAGTTCCAAGCGACACCTGGCGATACAGGGCACTCACATCCTCGTTATAGAGGCGCACACAGCCATGGGAAACAGCCCGCCCCACCGTCCAGCGATGGGGGGTGCCATGGAAGCCCGTGGTGGTGCATCCCTTGATCGTGATCCAGGCCTCTCCGTCATGGGCATCACGGCCCAGACAGTCCCGATGAAAGGCAATCCAGTGGCTCCCTAAGGGGTTATCGGGTCCCTGCTCCTCAACCCGCTCTCCACTTACCGGATGCACCCACACCGGGTTGGGAATCTTCTGCAGCACTTCAAAACGGCCGGTGGGGGTCTCCCAGCCAGGCATGCCCACGGCCACAGGAAAGGCGTTGCGCAGGTTGCCGTTATCCAGCAAGAACACTCGACGGCTGCTACGCAGCATCACGACATGGCGACCTTTCTGCCCGCGCAGATCCTGCGGCAGTGATGCCAGGCCAGCCGAAACGGAATCCGCAGCCGCCGCCTGCAGCAGGGCCAGCGGTTCAGGCGGAGGGAGAGTCAGCATGGTCGTCAGGGTAACCAGCCTGTCTCGGAAAAATCCGGTGGCCTCTTCTCAAGGAAGGCATTGCGGCCTTCCACGGCTTCTTCAGTTCGGTAAAAGAGATGGGTGGCATTGCCGGCCAGCTCCTGCAACCCTGCGAGACCGTCTGTTTCGGCATTGAAAGCGGCTTTGAGGCAACGGATGGCCGTGGGGCTGTGCTGGAGCACCTCCCGTGCCCAGCGCACCCCCTCAGCCTCCAACTGCTCCAACGGCACCACGGCATTGACGAGACCCATCTCAAGGGCTTGCTGAGCGCCATAGCGGCGGCAAAGAAACCAGATTTCGCGGGCCTTGCGCTGACCAACAACCCGCGCCAGATAGCCCGCACCGAACCCGCCGTCAAAACTTCCGACCTTGGGGCCGGTCTGTCCAAACACGGCATTGTCAGCAGCCAAGCTGAGATCGCAAAGCAGATGCAGCACCTGGCCACCGCCCATGGCGTAGCCGGCCACCAGTGCGATCACCACCTTGGGCAGGCTTCGGATGATGCGCTGCAGATCCAGCACGTTCAACCGCGGCAGGCCGTCCTCGCCGACATACCCACCATCGCCGCGAACACTCTGATCTCCGCCAGAGCAGAAGGCATACCCGCCATCTTGGGCCGGCCCCACGCCGGTAAAGAGCACCACGCCGATGTCGCGGTCATCCCGGATGCGCGTGAAGGCATCACAGAGCTCCATCACCGTCTTAGGGCGGAAGGCATTCCGCTTGGCGGGGCGATTGATGGCCACGCGAGCTACGCCGTCTTCGCAACGGTCCACCAGGATGTCCTGGTAGGTGCCCCAAGCCGTCCATTGCGCCGTTGGCGCGCCAGGGAGCACCTGCCGCAAGTCACTCATGGAGTTCAGTGCACGCTGCCTTCATTCTGAGCAGCGGCGCGCAGCTGCTGACGCAAGGCGGCATCACGGCCACGGTCAGTGCACAACCGCAGCAACACTGGACGCTGCTGCGACAAGCCCCAAGCCAAGGCCTGCTCAAGATCATCCAAACAGGCCACCTGCCGTCCGGGAACGCCATGGGCCGCTGCCAGGGCCAGGGGATCCACCTGCTGGGGCATGGCAAACAGGCGCTCGAAGCCAGGCGTCTCGATGGGCAACTGCTGAAAAATGCCACCGCCGCTGTTGTCAATCAGCAGCACTAGCAGCGGTGGTGGTGCTGAAGAGGAAGCATGCAACCAGCCGTTGCTGTCGTGCAGCAGCGCAAGATCACCGGTCACCAAAGCCAGAGGCCCCAGATTCGCCGCCAACCCCATGGCGAGAGACAAGGTGCCGTCGATACCGGAAGCGCCTCGAAAACTGAAGCAACGATGGTTGCTGCTGGCTGGTCCGCTCCAGGTCAACCAGTCACGCACCGGTGAGCTGGCCGCCAACATCACCGGCAACCGCTCCGGCAACAGCTGGGGAAGCCAGTAGGCCAGGGCGGGCTCGTTCACCGCACCCTTCAGCGGCAGTTGCTTCTCGATCCACTGCGTCAGATCGTTTCTCCCCACCGATGGCTTGGGTGTGGCATCCGATAAAGACTGTTGGGCCATCCAGGCGGCCATGCCTCCCGACCACTGGCTGGCGCACCGCAGCGGATCAAGCGGCCTTGGATCCCCTTCCGTGATCAATAGCTGAGGGCCCCGATGACGCTGGAGCCAGGTCTCCAGCCGGCGGCTGGCGGGCAGCGGACCCAAACGCAACACCTGAACGTCCTTAGGGAGGTTCATCCCATCCAGCTGCAGCTCCCAGTGCTCGATGCGATTGGGGCATTCAGCGCCCAGGGCAGCGAGAGGATCCGCCAGCACAGCCCAGCCGCTGAAACTCAACCAGCGATGCACCGCTTGTTGGTAGGCCGCTAAGCCAGGCGTGAGTCCACGCCAAGGGCCCGCGATCACCACCCCCGGGAGCTCGGGATTGAGACGGGGTGGAGGGGAAAGCTCCAACGAGGGCTCAGCGCAAGCCTTGGGTGGACATGCACCAGAGACAACCTGTTGCTGCTGCTCCAACGACGAATGCAGCGGTTCATCAAAGGGCAGGTTGAGCTGCACGGGGCCTGGCGCCCCTCCGTCTGCACCCTGGGCTTGTTGCCAGGCCTGAACCGCCAGGGCACTGAGGGCATCGTTGGTCTGGGTGTGGACCCCTTCCACCGAGCCACTGCCGAACCAGCGGCAGGCCGACAGCAGAAAGGATTCCTGATTGACGGTCTGATTGGCGCCGCAGTTCTTCAGCCGGGCAGGACGATCGGCAGTAAGCAGCAGCAAGGGCTGACAGGAGCGATCCGCCTCCACCGCGGCCGGCAACAGATTGGCCACAGCGGTGCCCGACGTGGTGACCACCGCAACGGCGCGACCGCTGGCGGTTGCCATCCCAAGGGCCAGAAAAGCGGCCGAACGTTCATCAATGGCCGTGAACAGCTGCAGCTTCGCTTGGGACGCCAGCAGTCCCGCAGCTAATGCCAGGGGACCGGAACGGCTGCCAGGGCAGAGCACCAGCTGCTTCAGCCCGTGGAGGTACAACGCCTCAAGCAAGGTGAGGGCGGCCTGCAAATTGGTGCGGGCAGTGGACAGTGCAGCAGGCCAGGCTGGTGTGATCTTCGGTCAACGATGACCCAACCCACGACACCCGCTCCAGGAGAGGACAGCAAGGGCTTCTGGCGCAATCTGATTCTCTGGGCTTTGCTGGCCCTGCTGCTGCGCTGGTTGGTGGTGGAACCGCGATGGATTCCCTCCGGTTCAATGCTGCCCACACTGCAACTGCAGGACCGCATCCTGGTGGAGAAAGTCAGGCCACGCCTGGCCCGCAGCCGGCATAGCCATCTGAACCGGGGTGATGTGGTGGTGTTTGCTCCGCCCGAGCAGCTGGTGGCCGCCGGCTACGACGCTTCGGCCGCGCTGATCAAACGGGTGGTGGGCCTTCCAGGCGATCAACTGGAAGTGCGGGGTGGAATCCTGATTCGCAATGGATCGCCGTTGGAGGAGCCATGGCGGAAGGAAGCGATCAATTACGACATGGCCCCGATCACCGTTCCGGAGGAGCAGCTCTGGGTCATGGGGGACAACCGCAATGCCAGCCTCGATTCGCATCTCTGGGGATCACTCCCCGAAACCAATGTGCTGGGCACAGCGATCTGGCGGTATTGGCCGCTTCAGAGGTTCGGTCCGTTACGGATCCCCGACACCAGCGATGGCGGTTGATTCCGAGGGCCTGCGTTAAGGTCAAGTCCGTGATGTACATCACAGAGAATGTTTAACCCCGAGTTTCTGACGACTGATAACAGTGATGGTCAAGCGGGGAACAGCCTGATCCAGTACTTGCAGGAACAGTCCCCAGACACCCTGCAGCGGGTCGCGAAATCAGCCAGCAACGATATTCAGGACATCATTCGCCACAACGTTCAGGGGCTGCTTGGAATGCTCCCCGGTGAGCACTTCGAGGTGAAGGTCACAGCCAACCGCGACAACCTCGCCAACATGTTGGCTTCCGCGATGATGACCGGATATTTCTTGCGTCAGATGGAACAGCGCAAGGAACTGGAAGAAACACTCTTCGCTGACGAACAGATGGCGATCGAGCCGGAAGACGAACTCAAGCTTTGATCACGGGCTGATCAGGCACAACGCCGAGATCGAGCAAACGCTGATCAATTGAACCAAGAAATTCCCAGTTCTCTGAACTAGGAGCCCAATCCCGCTGTTCCAATGACGTGAGCAGTTGTTCAACGGTTTCGGGCGTGAATGTGACTGGCGCGCTGTAGTGGGCCGGCACCAGCCAGCGCAAATCAGCCAGGCCAGTCAGCTCTTGCAACCAACGCAACAGTGCGTCCTGGGCCCTGGGCAACACCAACCGCTCGAGCACCGGGGCCACCTGCAGCCTTGGGGCTTCGCTGCCCATCAAGCCATCGGCTGCAGCCTGCCAACCCGGCAGCCAGCGGAAGGGATACAGACCGAAATGGGCCCGCAGAGAGCGGAGCCCGGGCTTAAAGGCGTCCCGCAGCAGCTCAGGTAGAGCAGGAACCTCCAGCGGTTCCGGTCTCAGATAGGAGGCAAAGAGCACAAGCCGGGCCCAGCCACGGCGGCGGGCTTCTGTCGAATCGGTGAGGGGTTCATCGCCGCGTTCGCGGGCATGGAACAACAACGGCGTTGGGTCGAGATCGAACAAGGCCGGGGGTTCAGCACTGATGCCCACCAGGGCGTCTGTCACCAACAGAGCCCCTGACGGGCGATGGCAACAGGAGACTTCCTGGAAACGACCCACGCCAAGATCGAGCGGTCCGAGGGAAAACCACTCACAAACATCGCCATGGGGGACGCCATCGTCGAACAACACCTTGGTGCGGCCTGCCGGAACGCCCAGCCAAGCCAGGGGCAACTGCACCGGGAAGCTCCACTGGCCCGGACACACCCACACTTCTGCATCAGGGAAGGCGCGGGCCAGGGGGCCGAGAGGAAGCTTGTGCTCCAAACCGGAGGCGGTGGGCAGCACGATCGTGCGCACCGGGCCGTGCTGCTGTTCAAGGCCAGCAATGGCTTGGCGGACCTCACCGGTGGGCGGCAATGGGTTCACCAACATCAGGCCACCGGGCACCCTGGCCACGGTGAGCCGCACCGGCACGGCCACGTAATACACCCCCTGCAGCTGCTCAAGGCTCCAGAGCTGGCCAGGTATCAGCTCACTGAACACCGTGCGGCGGCGGCCATAGGGATACAACGGCAGCAGCGGCCAGAAACCCCAGCGCTGATCAGCAGGATTCACACCAGCTCCAGCCACCTCGCTCCCCATCGATGCAGTGATTCTGCAGAGGAATGGATCAAGCCAGGGTCAAACCACCCACTCCGGCGCAGAACAGCACCACCCGCCAGGCCGGTTGCCGCCAGCTCACCAACAACACAAACGCCACCAACGCCAGGCTGAACTCAGCGCCTCCGCGGATGCCTGTCTGCCAGACGGGTTGAAACAACGCCGCCAGCAGGATGCCCACCACCGACGCGTTGATGCCCAGCAGGGCTCGACGCATCGGAGCCAATCGGCCCAGGTCACTCCAGAAGGGCAAGAGCCCGCCAACCAGCAAGAACGAGGGAAAAAACAAGGCAATGAGCGCCATCACAGAACCGGCGATGCCCTGAAGCCCAGGCTGCAGATCAAAGCCAAGAAAGGCCGCGAAACTGAACATCGGCCCTGGCACCACCTGAGCTGCGCCATAGCCCGCCAGAAACTGCTGCAGGTCGATCCAACCGTTGGGCACCAGCGCTTGCTCGAGCAAGGGGAGCACCACATGACCACCGCCGAACACCAAGGCACCGGTGCGAAGAAATCCACTGAGCTGCTGCACCAGCAGCGGTCTGGTCTCAGCAGACAACCAGGGCAGAGCCACCAACAGCAGCACAGCGAAACCGAGCAAAACCACCGCCACCGAGCGCCGCAGCGGAACCACGAGACGTTCCGGTGCCAATGGCTCCAGCTCAGGTGGCGTCAGAGCACACAACCCCACCAACCCACCTAGCAGTAAGGCCAACAGCTGAGCCCAGACACGAGGCACCAACAGCACCAGCACGGCTGCCGCCACCATCAAGCTGGCCCGCTGCCGATCGGGAGCCAGTTTGCGCTGCAGGCCCAGAACGGCCTTAGCCACCACAGCCACAGCCGCCACCATCAAGCCATGCACCCAGCCTCCGTCGATCCAACTGGGATGGGACGAGAGCAGCGACGCCACCAGCACCATCAATACGGCGGAGGGCAAGGTGAACCCCGCCCAGGCCGCCAGACCGCCAAGCCAACCGGCCCGCATCAGCCCCAGACCCATGCCCACCTGGGAACTCGAAGGACCGGGCAACAGCTGACAGAGCCCAACGAGATCGGCGTAGGCCTCAGCGGTGATCCAACGCTCCCGCTGCACAAAGCGCTCGTGGAAGTAACCGAGGTGCGCCACGGGGCCTCCGAAGGACGTCAGCCCCAACACGAGGAACTGAACAAACACCTGCAGCGGCCTGGGCATCACGCTGCTCCTCTCAGGCAGGGAACAGGCGTCGGTTTCGATTGGCAATCGCCACCAGCGACAGCATCACCGGAACCTCCACCAGCACACCAACAACCGTGGCTAGAGCCGCCCCGGAGTTCAAACCGAACAGGCTGATTGCCACCGCAACCGCCAACTCAAAAAAGTTGGACGCGCCGATCATGGCCCCAGGTGCCGCAATCGATCGCGGCTGGCCTGCTGAGCGCATCCAAAACGCTGTGATCCAGAAAATCAGATAGGTCTGGAGGATCAGGGGAATGGCGATCAAGACGATGGCCAGCGGATTGGCCAGGATCGCCTGGGCCTGCACCATGAACAGCAGCAACACGGTGGCGATCAAGGCGCCAATCGCTAAGGGCTTGAGCCGCGTCTCCAACCGCTCAATCCGGCGGGCACTGCGCAGACTCAGCCGCGCCAACCATCCAGCAACGAGGGGAACCAGAACAAACAGCCCCACTGCCGTGAGCATCGTTTCCCAAGGCACCAGCACATCCGAAACCCCCAGCAGCAGCGCCGCAATCGGGGCAAAAGCGAACACCATGATCACGTTGTTCAACGCGACCTGCACCAGGGTGTAATTGGGATCGCCGTCGCTGAGGCGACTCCACACAAACACCATCGCCGTACAAGGCGCGACCCCGAGAAGAATCATCCCGGCCACGTACTCCTGGCCAACAGCTGCCGGGATCCAGGCGGAAAACACACCACGGATGAACAGCCAGGCAAGGGCTGTCATGGTGAGCGGCTTGATCAACCAGTTCACGACAGCCGTCACCAAAAGCCCCCGTGGCTGCTGGCGAATCGCTCCGATGGAGGAAAAATCGACCGCCAACATCATTGGAAAAATCATTCCCCAGATCAGCACCGCGATCGGCAGATTGATCCCCACAGCCTCCAGGGCTGCAATGCTTGCCGCCGCATCGGGGAACAAAGCGCCGAGGCCAACCCCAGCCACGATCGCCAGGGCAATCCAAAAAGAGAGATAGCGCTCAAACAGGCCCATGAATCCATCAAGGGATCTTGATGCAATGAGCCTATAGCGACGAAGTCCCCGCTCAAAAGCAACGCAGCGAAAGAAGCCGAAGGTTATGAAGGCAATAAGATCAGACCAAAAAATTTATTATTTAAGCGCTGATAAGTAGGTCACAATCAATCCTTATTCACCCCTTAACCGGCAACGCCAGGAGAGAGTTAAATTTCTAGATATTGAGATCGACAGAGAGGATTAATGGAAGACCTGTTACATATCAAGCAGCTATCAGTGTCTTTTGGAGACGACAATTATGCGGTTCAAGATGTCAACTGTTCAATCCAGGATGGAGAATTTGTAGTTCTCCTGGGTTCATCCGGAGCCGGCAAATCTACACTCCTTCGCTCTTTGAATGGATTGGTTCAACCCTGCGCAGGCAGCATTCATTCGCGGCACCACGGAGAAGTCAGCTCATGCTCCAAACGGCAGCTCCGCGCCCACCGGCGGGATACGGCGATGGTGTTCCAGCAGCATCAGCTGATTGACCGCTTATCAGTACTGGACAACGTGCTGATGGGGCGATTGGGGTACCACTCCTTCCTGCGTTCACTGCTTCCACTTCCACAGAGCGATCGTCAAAAAGCCCTTTCAGCCATTGAACGCGTTGGCCTGATCGATAAGGCACTGGCCCGCGTCAAAGACCTCAGCGGCGGCCAGCAGCAGCGCGTTGGAATCGCTCGGGCCCTTGTGCAGGAACCACGCCTCATCCTCGCGGATGAGCCGATCGCCAGCTTGGATCCAGAGAGTTCGCTGCAGATTCTTTCGCTGTTGAAGGACATCTGCCAACGCGATCGGATTGCTGTTCTGGTGAGTCTTCACCAAGTGGAATTCGCGCGTCAGTTTGCCGATCGAATCGTTGGCATGGCAGCGGGTCGCATGATCTGTGACCAGCACTCTTTGACCCTGGAGGAAAGCGACATTCACGCCCTGTATCGCCACAAGCTCGAGGCAGCGGTCACCTAAAAACCTGCCGTCTCGAGTTCAGGCTTGCTCTTCATTTCTTCACCATGTTGTCCCAAGCTGCGCGTTTTTCAGCCGTTGCTTTTGCCTCTGCTGCGATTGTTCTCACTGGTTGCTCCAGCCAAACAACAACTGGCAAGTCTGCTGACTCCAGTGATCCCGACAAGCTGATTGTTGCCCTGATCCCGGATGAAAATGCCGCAACGGTGATTCAGGACAACCAAGGGCTGAAGGATTACCTCAACCAGAAGCTCGGCAAGGAGATCGAACTGGTGGTCACCACCGATTACTCCTCCATGATCGAGGCTGCTCGCAACGATCGCCTCGACCTGGCCTATTTCGGACCGCTGTCCTACGTGTTGGCCAAGACCAAGAGCGAGATCGAGCCGTTCGCCGCTCGGATCAAGGGGGGCACCAAGACCTACAACTCATGCCTGATCGGCAACACCGAAGCCGGTGTGACCGACTTTGAAGCGATCAAAGGCAAAACCTTTGCCTTTGGAGACCCAGCTTCAACCTCCAGTCGCTTGTTCCCAGAACTAACCCTCAAAGAGAATGGCCTCACCAAGGGTGAGGACTACGAGGGGGTGTTCCTCGGCGCCCATGACGCTGTGGCCTTGGCTGTTCAGAACGGCAATGCTCAAGCCGGTGGGGTGGCCTGCCCGATTTTTGAGTCACTGAAGGAGAAGGGCAAGATCGACGACACGAAGGTGACGTTGATCGCCAAATCAGCGCCGATCCCGCAGTACCCCTGGACGATGCGCTCGTCGTTGAAGCCCGAACTGAAGGAGACCATCAGCACCACATTCATTGAGCTGAACGACGACAGCGTCCTGAAGCCGTTCAAGGCCGATGGATTCGCCGTGATTAGCGATCAGGACTACGACGGCATCCGCAAGGCGGGTGATCTGCTGGGCCTCGACCTCGGCAAGTTCGTCAACTGAACACATTCCTCTGTCCCGATGGTGTGAACCATCGGGATTTTTTTGTTCTTCCCTTATGAGTGCTTCCGTTGATTCCCATCGAGCCATTCTTCGGCGGCATGAGCTGCGATGGCGACAGCAATGCCTCCGCGTTCTGGTCATTCTCGCAGCGGTGGTGAGTTCCCTTGCCGTTGTGGGCCTGTTTGATCCGAATCGAATCGCCACCGGGGTGCCGGCGATTTTGAACTTGCTGCCGGAGATGTTCCCACCGGATTTCGGGCGGTGGCCGTTCTGGATCAAGCCCTTGATCGACTCAATGGCAATGAGCATCGCGGGCACCTCCATCGCGGTGTTCTTCTCGCTGTTGCTCTGTTTCTTTGCCGCACCAAACACCAGCCCGAGCCGAGCGCTCTACGTGCTCGCCACCGCAGTGCTCAACGTGACCCGAGCCGTTCCCGAGCTGATTCTCGGCATGATTCTTGTGGCCGCCGTGGGCTTTGGAGCCCTGCCCGGAACGCTGGCCCTCGGTCTTCACTCCGTTGGCATGCTCGGCAAGTTCTACGCCGAGGCAATCGAGCTGTGTGATCAAGAACCGATCGAAGCCGCCCGCTCATCCGGGGCGTCTGAAATGCAGGTGATCGTTCACAGCATCCTTCCTCAGGTGTTTCCAGCCATGGCGGATGTCACCTTCTACCGCTGGGAATACAACTTCCGGGCTTCGATGGTGGTGGGCGCCGTGGGCGCCGGCGGCATCGGTTTGGAAATCATCAGTGCCCTGCGAATCATGGAGTACCAACAGGTCTCGGCCCTGCTGCTGGTGGTGCTTGTGGTGGTCACAGCACTCGATTCGATGAGCAATGCCCTGCGGCATTGGATGGTGCAATGACAACCCTCATGAGCCATCAACAGCGGCCCCATCTCGTGGTCACGAATCATGTGCAGGAGGAGGTGATCGACTTCCTCTCCGAATTCGCACGGGTCACCGCCAATCGCAGCCGGGAGCCCTGGAGCCGTCGCGAACTGTTGGAAACAGCAGCGGACGCCGACGGCCTGCTGATGTTCATGCCGGATTGCGTCGATGCCGACTTTCTTGATCACTGCCCGCGGCTTGGCTCGATTGCTGGAGCCCTGCGTGGTTTCGACAACTTCAATCTCTCCGCCTGTGATGCCCGGGGCATTCGCTATCAATTCATCCCCAATTTGTTGGCGGCACCAACGGCAGAACTCACGGTTGCGATGCTGATCAGCCTGGCGCGATCCATCCCGGCAGGGGATGCCTTCGTGCGCACAGGCCAGTTCCCTGGATGGCGACCCAATTTCTACTCGAAGGGAGTGATCAACAGCACGGTTGGCATCGTGGGGATGGGGCAACTCGGCATTGAATTCGCCGAGCGCATGCGGGGCTTTGGCGCAACGCTGCTGTACAGCGATCCCGTTCGTCTTGATCGCCCATCCGAGCAACGTCTTGAGCTGCAGCATGTGGAGTTCAACGACGTGATTGAACGCAGTGATCACCTGGTGCTGATGGTGCCGCTCACGAACGACACGCTGCATCTGATCAATGGGAATGTGTTAGCCCGGTGCAAACCGGGGGCAGTGCTGGTGAATCCATGCCGCGGCTCGGTGGTGGATGAACAGGCTGTTGTGCGGGCGCTGCAATCAGGCCAGCTGGGGGGCTACGGGGCGGATGTTTTTGAGATGGAGGACTGGGCCCGAGAGGACAACCCCTCTTCCATTCCCCAGAGCTTGCTCGATCAGCGCGATCGCACCGTGCTCACCCCGCACATCGGGTCAGCCGTTCAATCGATCCGCGACGACATCGCCATGACGGCGGCCCGCAATCTCAAAGCACTTGTTGAGTCCACCCTGACGCCGATCAGATGAGCAACACCACAACCACAACGCACTGGGATCCGAAGGATCTCTTTGAATTCAAAGGACGTCATCAACAGGACGGCGTCGTCTATGTGCCTGGCTTGGTGGTAAGCGACGCCATGGCTGAGCTGCTGACTTGGATTGACGACATCTCCAGCGCATCGACATTGGGGCGCCACTACTTCGAAAGCACAGACAGTGGCCGGGTCAAAGCGCGAACCGAAGACTTCGCCAAGGATCACCCTCCCCTGCATCAGTTCCTGACCCAAGGCCGGGTGCATGGCGTGCTCGAAGCCTTGTTTGGCGAGCCGCCAGTGCTGTTCAAGGAGAAGATCAACTACAAGCACCCCGGTGCCGCCGGGTACGCCCCCCATCAAGATGCCCCGGCCTACCCGTTTGGCTCGCTGCACATCACGATGCTGCTGGCCTTGGATTCAGCGGATACAAGCAATGGCTGCTTGGAATTCGCCAAAGGGGCCCATCACAACGGCGTGATCGATGTGAATGCCGATGGATGCCTCCCGATTGAGCGGGCAGCTCAACTCGAATGGACGCCGATGCCTGTGGCTGCTGGAGACGCGGTGTTCTTCAACTCTTTTGCACCGCACCGCAGCGGCACCAACCGCTCCGATCGTTCGCGCCGCGCGCTGTACGTCACCTACAACGCCAGCTCCGAAGGCGATTTGCGATCGGAGTACTACGACCACAAAAAGCAGGCGCTAGCGGAAGGGCGCGTCAGCTTGATCAACCACTTTCTCGGAGAGGACGTCTCATGACTACTGCACTGGCCGACCACGCCATGGAATGGATGAAATCCATGCAAGCGGGGAGTCGCGAAGAGCGCGTTGATCTGCTCTTCGCCTATCTCCATACCCATGGCCAATCCAGCTACGACCCATCGGTGACGCAGCTGGAACATGCTCTGCAGACAGCGCATTTGGCCCAACAGGAGTCGCAGCAGCCCCACCTGGTAGTGGCATCACTGCTTCATGACATCGGCCATCTGATGATCGATGAACACGATGAGCAAAAGGATTTCCTCGATCAAGACTGCGCCCATGAGGCCGTCGCAGCCCGAGCACTCTCGGTGTTCTTCCCCACGCAGGTTGTTGCTCCCGTACAGCGGCATGTCTCAGCCAAGCGGCTGCTGTGCTCCCTGGATGAGACGTATTACGCGGGGCTGTCGGATGCGTCAAAACGCAGTTTCGCCGTCCAGGGCGGAGAGCTGAGTCGTTCAGAAGCGATGCGGCTGTTGGCCCTAGAGGGGATGGACGATGCCATGGCCCTGCGGCGCTGGGACGACCGGGCCAAGGTTCATGGGGTTGAAGTGCCCGACTTGGATGCCTACGGGCAGGTGGTCTTGGACCATCTCCTGTAGAGAAGGATTCAAGCGAGTTCAGCTCCCTGAGTTGCACACCATTGATCCCAGTTGCACAAAATTCCAGGGACAAATCAGGGACGAGTCCCTCAGACCTGTTCTTGTGGCAAAGAGCTAAGTGGCAGCAGCGGCCAGAAACCCCAGCGCTGATCCGCAGGATTCACACCAGCTCCAGCCACCACACTCCCTGTCAATGCAGTGATTCTGCAGAGGAAGGGAACAGGCCATTCTTCAGGCCTATTTCTTCATCCCAATCGCTATTCGCAAACGGCAAGCAACCGGATGCAAAGAACGCACAGATTCCAAGCTCAACGCACACCGCTGATTAGCTGATAAGCCGGGCCTATCGATCTCATCAGGAGTGCTCGGGCTGGGCGCCATGTCGGCACCGCAAACTTCCTTTACATTGACGCTGTCGGGTTAACCGACCTTTCTTATCTGCCACCGGGATTCGTCCTACCGGCTCCTTTCCGTTCTCATGACCACCACCCTCCAGCAGCGCTCCGGCGCTTCCAGCTGGCAGGCCTTCTGCGAGTGGGTCACCTCCACCAACAACCGTCTGTATGTCGGTTGGTTCGGTGTGCTGATGATCCCAACTCTGTTGGCTGCCACCATCTGTTTCGTCATCGCCTTCGTCGCCGCACCTCCGGTTGACATCGATGGCATCCGCGAGCCTGTCGCTGGCTCCCTGATCTACGGAAACAACATCATCTCTGGTGCTGTTGTTCCTTCTTCAAACGCCATCGGCCTGCACTTCTACCCCATCTGGGAAGCTGCTTCCCTCGATGAGTGGCTGTACAACGGCGGCCCCTTCCAGCTGGTTATTTTCCACTTCCTCATCGGCATCTACGCCTACATGGGTCGCGAGTGGGAACTCTCCTACCGCCTGGGCATGCGCCCCTGGATCTGCGTTGCCTACAGCGCACCTGTCGCTGCAGCCTCCGCTGTCTTCCTGGTTTACCCCTTCGGTCAGGGTTCTTTCTCTGACGCAATGCCCCTGGGCATCTCTGGCACCTTCAACTACATGTTGGTGTTCCAGGCCGAGCACAACATCCTGATGCACCCCTTCCACATGATGGGCGTCGCAGGTGTCTTCGGCGGCAGCTTGTTCTCCGCCATGCACGGCTCCCTGGTGACCTCCTCCCTGGTGCGTGAAACCACCGAGAGCGAGTCCCAGAACTACGGCTACAAGTTTGGCCAAGAGGAAGAGACCTACAACATCGTGGCTGCCCACGGTTACTTCGGTCGCCTGATCTTCCAATACGCCTCCTTCAACAACAGCCGTAGCCTTCACTTCTTCCTGGCTGCCTGGCCTGTTGTCGGCATCTGGTTCACCGCCCTTGGCGTGTCAACCATGGCCTTCAACCTGAACGGCTTCAACTTCAACCAGTCCATCCTTGATGGTCAGGGCCGTGTCCTGAACACCTGGGCCGACGTGTTGAACCGTGCCGGCCTCGGCATGGAAGTGATGCACGAGCGCAACGCTCACAACTTCCCCCTCGACCTGGCTGCTGCTGAGTCCACTCCTGTGGCTCTGCAGGCTCCCGCCATCGGTTGATCTGGAATCAACCTGTTCCATTCGGAACAGCAAAAACGATTCAGATCAACTGAATCGGAAAGCCCCCTCCTCGGAGGGGGCTTTTTGGTGTGTCTGCAAAATCAAAGTGGCCAATCAACGGCGATCGAGTTGCCCAACAGGCACCGCCTGACCTAACTCCATACAGGCGAGTCATCACGCGGTCGCGACAGGAGTAAATGGGGTGGGCTCCTGAAACCGGGCAAGGCTGGGGACCCAGGGGTTGACTTAGGCGTATATTTTATTTGTAGCAACCACTACACAACGTTCACCCCCGTTCGAAGGGGCGCAGACACTCCAAGCCACGGAACGGGGACTTGGAATTTTCTGAGGAACTAACCATGACTGGTCTTCTCTATAGAGGTCACTCCTACGAAGCTCAAGCAGCCTCGCCCAAAGCTTGTGTCGAGCTGACCTACCGCCGCGAGCATTACAACACATGCCGCGAAGAAGTCGCTCACAATGCCCATCCAAGCCTGACCTACCGAGGCGCTTCTTACACCAAGTGATCAGGGCTTAATCAAACTCCAAACCTCTGCCTTCAGCGGGGGTTTCTTTTTGCCACTGAGGCAGCTCCGAGCCTGCCAAAAGAATTGGGCAGAGATCCTGAAGCGGGCTAACCCCAATGCGGAAACCACTGAGGAAGAAACCCCGCACGAGCAAGGCCAAGTACGGCTGCCAGTGTTGCCAGCTTCACTCCCGTCAGGATTCCTGCCGTCTTCCATGTGAACAGCGATTTCGTCAGGGTGATCAATTCACATACTCAGACAAAGAACATGATGTGCCATTGACGAGCTGGGCTCCTAAGGCTGACTGGGTCCCTTGCTCACTTGTCGCCAACTAAAGACATGATCCCGAAGCTCATTTGGAGATAGCAAGCGAGCAGCTCTGCCCTCTCCAAGCTGAGAGCCTCAAGGGATAAAGATGATGTTCTGCGTTGAACGAAGCGATGGGCACGACATTTGGTTTCAAGAGCAGTGCTTCGAGACTGAGTTCAAGGCTTTCACCAACGCCCGAGCCAAATCACTGAATACTTGCGGGCTCTATCGAGTCATGTACGAAAGTCCCGGCAACTCAGGTGAGGTGCTGAGGATTTCAAAAGGGAAAGCGATCCTGGCTGAAGATGACCGACTCGTTGGATAAGTGCTGGAGCCTAAACAGCGGAAATTCCGTGGTTTGCAATGACGCATCAAAGGCATTGCTAAAGCAAGGGTCCAGGTAAGAGCCGTGTACAACGTCGTCAAGCAAGAAGCTCCCGACCGTTGGGTCAAAGAGCTTTACTTCCAAACGGAATTCAGGGCTTACCTTTGTGCCCGCACAAAGTCGAAGGCGCTGATGTGCACTTACATGGTGGTTGACGCGACCACTAACGAAGTGACCTCAATCGTTCGTCACGGCAGGCCCCTAATTGCATAGGAGGCGAACTAAATCGATCCTCTGCATTATCGCGAGTTGCTCATGAATAATCCCAGTTGCACAAAAAACGAGGGACAAGCCCCTCAGGTCTGTTCCTGTAACTGGTAGCCAAGTGGCAGCAGCGACCAGAAACCCCAGAACTGATCAGCAGGATTCACACCAGCTCCAGCCACCACGCTCCCCATCAATGCAGTGATTCTGCAGAGGAATGGAACAGGCCAGGGTCAGGTCACAAACCACAGCGATATAAAGCACCACAGAGCACAGCCTGAACGCAGCGCGATCTCGGATCAAACAATCCAGACGGATTAAGTCAAAACAATCTGTCGAGATGCAAAGCCATGGGATGTCAAACCTCAACAGAGTTCTCCATGCTTCGTGCAAGGTCAACAAAGCCCGCGATGTAGTCGACGGATGCATCCACCTTGCGCATGCCCAAATGAATCTGCTTGGCGATGCCGCTCTGCCCAAGCCGGAGCACCGTAAGGCTCATCGAAGCGGCATAGCGTTCAGCGAGCCAACGGGGCAGTGCCGCGACGCCACGTGCGCAAGACACCATTTGCAAAATCATGTCAGTGGTTTCAATCCGCTTGTGCAGAGCTGGCAAGAACCCGGCTGGAGTAAAAAAGCTTCGGTAAATGTCCAGGCGCTCTAAGGGTACGGGGTAAGAAATCAGGATCTCAGATTGCAAATCCTCGGGTGTCACCCAATCATTGGCAGACAAACGATGTTGATCTGACACTACCAAGACCTGCTCGTAATCAAACACTGGCTCAAACTGAAGCCCTGGCTTCAATACAGGATCAGGAGTAACGAGCATATCTATTTCATGATTTAGCAAAGCATCGAGACCACCAAATTGAAATTTTTGAATCACATCAATATCAACATCTGGATAAGCCCTTAGGTACGGATCTGTCACATTGAGCAACCACTGATAACAGGGATGACACTCCATTCCAACCCGCAATGTACCTCGAACACCAGCAGAAAATTGGCCAAGATGATCCTCTGCAAGCGATAACTGAGGCAAAACCCTCCCAGCCAAGGAGTGAAGATAACGTCCTGCCTGAGTCAGACAGAGTTGCCGACCATCACGCACCCAAATCAACGCTCCAAGCTGCTTTTCCAGTTTCTTGATGGAATGACTCAGGGCTGACTGTGTTAATGAAAGGGCATCAGCAGCAGCAGTCAAAGAACCACGCCTTTCTACTTCAACAATGATCTGCAGATGCAACCTCTGGAGAACATGCTCATGAGCAGCATTCATGAATCAATGAAGAATAAACATTTTACTTTCAACGAATCGCAATAGACAATATTTATGCCTAGCGCAAACGCATTGCCTGTTGCATGCCTTTGAACAGAAAAACCACCTGGCCAAAACTTCCGAGCCTTCAGCTGCCAACAAAAGGGAGCATGGCAAGCTGGCTTAAGGAAAACAGCCTCTTGGTGGGTGCGTGGGCCTTGCAAGGGTTCCAGGAACATGGCCGAGGAATGGTCCGGATCCGTACTCTCACAATGGCAGAAGAAGCGGGTCCGTGGCCATGGAGCACTGAGGCATGCCTCGTTGAGCCGTCTTACTTCACAAGCGCAGAGGCTGAAAACTCCATCAGCAACTTGCCTTGCAAGCAAAGCAGGCTTCAAATCAAAAGAGCACTTCAGACCTATAACCCTTCAGCAGATGCCATGGCCTGGTTGGACGTTGCAAATGAACCGTTGGTGCTGCATCTCAAGGCCTTGAAAGTTGCCCCAGAGGAAGCCCTGCAACAACTGGCGCGCCGCCGCGACGAATTCGAACTCTCCTGAACGACTCCCAATGGAATCACCGTCCTATCAAGACTTCTGCCTGAAGCCTTTTACGACACGCAGCAATCGAAAAGCTCTCATTCAGATCAGCAATACCCTGATTCCCTATGGGCTGTTGTGGTGGCTGATGCTTCAAGCCACAGAGATCTCCCCCTGGCTCACTCCACCTTTTCTAATCATTCTCAGCCTTTTTTCACTGAGAAGTTTTTCATTAATGCATGATTGCGGCCATGGATCATTGTTTGAAACCCCAAGACTGAATCGGATCTTTGGATTCCTTTTTGGCGTCATCAATGCGGTTCCGCAGCTGTCCTGGTCCATTGACCACGCTTATCATCACAAAACAAACGGAGACTGGGAACGCTATCGAGGGGTTGCTGATTTTCTGAGCCTGGACGAATTCCTAAATCTCAGCCGCAAAGAGCAAAGGATCTACACGACAATCCACCACCCACTCATGGCGCTACCGGGTGGCTTCTATTATTTAGCGATCAAACCTAGATTGGATCTCTTGGTTGGCCTCGTCAGCCCAAAGAATCGCATGTGGGGATCCAGGGAAGAATTCAACGATCTTTGCCTGAGCAACTTTTTTAGCTTGATTGGGGTTGTCTGCCTAGGATCGTGGATTGGCTTTGGATTATTTCTGAGCCTTTACAGCATTATCCTTTGCCTCACAGCTAGTAGCTTGATTTACGTTTTTTACGTACAACACATATTTGAAAATAGCTACGCCAATCCAAGCGAAGGCTGGAGCCCGATACGAGGGGCATTAGAAGGCTCGAGCTTACTCATCCTCCCACCATTGCTGCAATGGTTCACAGCCAATATCGGCTTTCACAATATTCATCACCTTTGCGAAAGAATACCAAATTACAACCTTAAAGCTTGTCATCAGTGCAATCAACACCTGTTGAGAAACGTACCAACATTGCACCTAGAAAGCATGCTTGAATGTTCAAAATTTGTTTTATGGGACCCAAGCAATGCAAGCCTGACCACAATCCCATAACAAATCAGTCGGACAATGAGTCGATCCCAGTTACCAACAGTCATTAATTAAAACCTGACTTTCTGACGCTTGATTGTGAGTGTTAATTCAAGGAAAGTCGCAAACAAGAGAAACGCCAGATTGATAAACCTTTTGAAACCTGCGCTAGTTTCATAGAATATCTAATGCAATCCGCTACGTCGTCGAAGCTTCATATCTGAGCAAAACGTCTGCTGTGTTCGCTGGATGAGACGTATTTTGCGGGGCCATCTGATGCGTCAAAACGCAGTTTCGCTGTGCAGGGTGGAGAACTGAGCCGTTCAGAAGCGATGCGCCTGTTGGCCTTAGAGGGGATGGACGATGCCATGGCGCTGCGGCGCTGGGACGACCGAGCCGAGGTTAATGGGGTTGAAGTGCCCGAATTGGATGCCTACCGGCAGGTCGTCTTGGACCATCTCATATAAAGCAGGATTCAAGCGAGGTCAGCTGTCTGGGAGTTGCACACCATTGATCCCAGTTGCATAAAAAACGAAAGACAACTCAGGGACAAGCCCCTCAGGCCTGTTCCTGCAACTTGGAACAAAGTGGCAGCAGCGGCCAGAAACCCCAGCGCTGATCAGCAGGATTCACACCAGCTCCAGCCACCACACTCCCTATCAATGCAGTGATTCTGCAGAGGAATGGATCAGGCCAGGATCAAACCACCCACTACGGCGCAAAAACCCAGAGCGGCGCTGCTGCCTGACAGGCTTTCAATCCATCTCCAAGATGAGTGGGCGACCAAGGCCTGGCCCTCCCTCAATCGGTGGAATTCAACCCAAAGTCAGAGACGATCCAAGGTGTTCTCCAGGAGAGCAGGAGCCTCTGGGCCGGCACGACGTCAGTCGTAGCAATGGGAGATCTATTAACCCTGGGTGCTTTCAGCATGGTGCCCCCGATCACCAACACCCTGGTGGGGACATTCAGCACAGAGCGTGAAGCCCTAGCTGCCTGCAAGGAAAAGCAACCCGGCCTGCTGTATGTCACTGAGTCTCTGGAGCAGGGCTATGGGATCCACTTGGCCAACAAGGTCAATCAGGTCAGCCCAAAAACCAGGGTGCTGCTTTCCCTTCACCGAGAGAACCAAGAGGTGGTGAGGGAAGCCCTTGATGCTCATATTGATGGAATCGCCTTCGTCAGCTCGATCGGCAAAGGCATCAAGGGAGACTTTTTTCAGTCCCTATCAGCCATCGCCAATGGTTCGTCCTACTACCCGAAAGACGTCAGAGAGATGGCGGGCTTCCAGAAGAGCCAGATCCTCAACAATCTGTCAGGGCGGGAGATAGAAGTCTTGGAAGCCTTGTGCCGAGGAATGAACAATAAGGACATCGCAGCATCAATGGTCGTCAGTCCAGAAACTGTCAAAACACACGTCAGCACGATCATCAGCAAGCTGGGCGTAAAAGACCGCACTCAAGCCGTCATCACCAGCATCCGCGCAGGAATGTAAATTCAATCTCAATCTGCTGTTTTAAAAATGCACGACTTGACTGTCTGAATCGATCAGTATTCCCAACAACTCCTTAATTGTGAAATCTATATAGCGCTCAACTCAAGGTTTGTTTCAGTACACAATATTGGAACTTGATCAGTTTATGAGCCGACTTAGTGGCGATTGGAGCGTTTTGAGTGACTGTGCTTTGAAGACAAGTGCAACAAACTTGATGCGTTGTCTTGCTCTTCCACCTTGGTGAGTTTTTTTACAAGGTTCCACGTGTCTTGAGCAGACATCTCCCCATCCTGCTCCCATTTGATGCTCGACAGCTCAGCGGAGGACATCAAATGCAGTCGTGGCTCTACAAGTTAAGGAATCCGCACTGAACGCAGCGGAAAAAACGAAGCGATGTCACTTAAGAAATTCGGAGATTGGCTTGCAGTGATACAACCGTTCTGAACTGGGCCACAAAAAAGCCCCAGCCACAAGGACTGGAGCCAGGTGATGGGGGACACATGAAACATACCGGTCCTGCATCCACAAGCAAGACCATGAGGCACTACATCTGGCGCCGAGGACGAAGGAATGGCATCCCTCGCTCAATAGAGCACCAGATGTAGCGGCAGCACAAGACAGCGCCAGCCCAGACAGGCAACCGTCAATGCGAACCGAACCAGGCGCAACAGATGCCAAGACGAATCGTCAGGAGCGTTAAAACACCAACAGCTGCTGCTGCAAAAGCCAGACCCATCAATTGCTGACGCCGTTTTTCCCTGCCAACCTCAACCAATGGACTGCCGCTTAGCAATGGAGCGTTATTGAGAGAGCTTAACGATTTTTGGTAACGAGATCTACCAAGACGGTGACATCTGCAGCCAATGACCTCGGCTCATCCACTTTCAACGGCGTCGGCTTCAGGTGTGCACACAAAACAACACTCTCTGTAACCGCAGAAAAGAGTTCGAACTGATACACCTTGATCAGATTTTTGTCGACGCCATGAGCGACCTGAGCAAGGAACAGGAACAAGCCATTGCTCGGTCGACGATGTATCTGTTCGCGGCACTCCTGACCATCGTGATGGTTTCCATTGCAGGACTCTTCCTCAGTGCAGAGCTGGAGCAGCAAGCTCAGAGCAAAACAGAGACGTCCCTTCAACTCTCAAGCCAAAACCAAGTCGCCCCTCGATCAGAGCGACCTTGGACACGTTGGAGCCGACACGAATCCGCGATGTTGCCTGTGAAGATCCCTGTCTAGATGAAAGCTGAAAGGACGTTGCCCAAAGATTTTGGCCCCTTGAAAAAACAATGAGGCAAAGTCGAGCGTTGGCTTAATCGCCCCGCAGATGCACTGTCTGAACAACAGTGGGATCCGATCGCCTCAGGGAGCCGCCGCGAAGCGTCGACTGCGGGCAGTCAGTTGGGTGCGTGCTCTGAGGTGACGATGGCGGCGACAGGGCCTTTCATACAGATCAGAACTATTTTTCCAAGAACGCGGGTATGGCCAGCTTCGTTTAACAGCTGGCGAATTGGTTGTTCTGCAACACCACCAGGAGTGGAGCCACAGGGCTGTCATGCCGCAGATCAAACCAGTCATGACTGCATGATGAAACCCATCTGGGCAGCGTCAAGCTCAGATCAACAACCTAAGCAACGCTGAGTTTCATCGCTTGAGATCAAAACTCGGGCGTTGCAAACAAGCGATGTTCTGAAGAGCTTGCTCTCCATGAATGAGTGATACGGCCAGTTGCCAAGTGCCCTGAAGCCGATGCAGAACAGGAGCATCAGATCCACAGCCATGGCCAAGCGTCGCTTTCTCGACAAGCAACCCCTCACCCAAGCGGAAGGTCTGACCGCCCTGATCATGATGGGGGTGGGCCTCACTCTCGGCGGCATCAGCGTGACCATCTTCATGGCGCTGAACGCCTCAGCTCCAGGATCTTGGCAAGAGCTTTGGCTCTCCGGACAACTGAATTTCTGAACATCACTGACGATGCCCTGGTGCCCTCGAGATCAGGGCATCCAAGGCCAACGGATGCCAAAAGCCTCCAACGGATCCATCACGAGTTTGTTCATCGCCCGCCCAAACAGCACCTGGGGCTCCTCGGGACGAATCGGAAGCACCTTGTGCTCTCGTGTCTTGGTGGGATCCGCTCCGATCACCACTCCACTGCGCAACAAAGCATTGGCTGCTTCAAGGCCGCAGACATAGGCCCGTTCTTGGCAGAGCCCCTTGGCACCGTGCTCGCGTTCCCCCATCCGCACCCAGTCACCAGCGCAAACAAGTGATTGAAGCGATGTTTGCAGCGGCGGACGTTGGCTGAAGCTGCCGGGTGAAAACAACGACACCGAACCCGGGTAACGCCGCACCTCACACTCCAGAACCTGAGCCAGCCGAAATCCCTGCGCCGCCTGCGGCAGAAGCTCATGCAACAGGGTGTCGACGATCTCCTGATCACTCAACGCCGCAATCGCCGTAGCGTTGTAGAAGTCGCTGGCGACAACGGAACCCTGAGGTGAACGACCGCCCCAGAGTTCCGCTTCATCCTCTTTCTGCAGCTGGTCCAGCATGAAGAAGGTGGCGCCAGAACCCTGCAAGGAGGTAAAGCGGGAGAAGACATTGGCGGGGTCGGCGACCGCGACATAGCGATCCAGCCACAACCGCACCGACACCACATCGATCGCGCCCAGGCTGCCGGCAGCCACCAGCTCCGGCAGAGCATCGGCGCAGCTCGGCGACTGCGTCATCAGCGCCTTCATGCCCTTGGCACCCACCGCCAGCACAACCGCATCAACATCGTCGATCACGCTTGTTTGTCCTGCTGCCAGCGAACGGATCTCCACAGACTGGATGGCCCCTGCGTTGTGATCAAGATTGAGGCGCGTGGCCAGCGTTCCTCCCAAAACGGTGAGCCGCCAATGGTCCAGCAAGCGTTCCGCCAATGGGGCAATCAGCTGCTCGGCGATGGTTCCGGAACGAATCCAACGCACATCGAAGGAGTCTTGATGCGCTAATGCGTAGTAATAGAGCAGCTCCATGGTGACGGCTGCCGATAATTCTTCGGGTGGCTTGAACAGACCCACCAGGAGAATGGGACGCAAGAACTCGTTAATCATCCGCTCACTGATCTTCAGTTGGCGGAAGAGCGTCAACGCATCGATGGCGTCATAGTTCCGAAATGTCGTCTCACTGCGGTTCAAATCCAGCATTGCTACCAGAAGCCCGGCAATGCTCAAGCGATCGGCAACTGGAAGGCGCTTGAAGTTTTTAATCGTCGCCATGGCTTGTCCCAGGGGGCTGGGGAGCTGCAGCCCATCACCAAAGACGGGTGCTGTGGCCTCCAGACCAGCGGGGGACCAGAAGGCACTGCTGGTGAAGTCAGTGAACACATCGGCGAGCCCAAGCTCATCCGTCATCGCATTGATGTTGGGGTAATCCCTCCAGAAACCACGGGTGCCCGCTTCAAAGGGTTTGCCACTTGCGGTGCGCATCGGCGTCCGCCCCGTGGGATCCGTCATCCCATCGATCAGGGTGACGCGCACGCCCGCTTCGCAGAGGGCTTTTGCTGCACCCCAGCCGCCCCAGCCACCGCCGATCACCACCACATGGGAAGAGCCAGAGTTGATGACCTTGGAATGCTCAGGCATTGACGCGTCAGGAATCCAGTGAATCGTCATCGCATCATGGAGCGCTGAAGCGGGAACGGTCGCCATCGCCACACAGCGGTGGAATTCCATAGCCTCAACCTCACGCACTCGTGAAGATCCAATGATTCCCAACGCAACCGTTCGCTGGCCTGTTTTCCTCCCGGTGGTTCTGTTCTTCGGTGGGATCGGTGCAGCGGCAGCGATGACTCAGCTACTGGAATCGTTCTGAGCTTCAGCGGGCCATCACACCAAGTTCAGGGCATGCAGGATCTGCGCCCGGATGCCCCCGAGGCGGCGCCATGCTCGAAGGGCATCGGCTTTGCAGGTGTAGGGCCTCCAGTCGTCTTCTTCCATGCGCCGTTTGATGTGACGCATCACACGCTCAGCAACAACACGATCGCTGGGGACCGTCAAAACAATCCGCTGACCATTCACCAAACAGGTTTCAGTCATTTTTATTTTTGGGCGGTTTGATCAATTCACCCGTCTGCAACGACACCACAGCGAAACTTCCGACAAACACCAGCGCCACCAAAGCCAGAAATGCCGCAGTGAGATCGCTGATCTCGAGCTGCCCGAGCATGAAAGCAAAGAGATCTGGCATCAGGCACAGAGATGGGCTCCGAACTTAGACCGACTCATCCGTGGTCAGATTCCCCAGAACCACGCCGGCCATGGACAGGCCGATCGCAAGCAATACAACCGTTTCAATCATGCCGCCTCACCAGAGGTGATGGGTTTCAGCACAGCAACTGCCTGGGAGGGCTTCAGCGAAGGTTGCGCTGACGATGCGGAAGGCTCCTGGGGCTGCCAAGTGGAAGCTGCTGAGCAACGGGTGGGGTTTTTCAACCAGGAACTTCGACCCATCAGCAACGATCAACTCAACCAATCCTTGCGGCAACCTTCCGAGCTGTCTGTCCGATCGGCGACCGACGCAGTGCGTGTCTCCATTGCCGTTTCAGGCACTGAGGGCATCCAAAGGGGCCACGGACAAACGATCACGAATCTGGACAGCCGCCTGGCAATAGGCCGACCATCCCCCCATGCGTCTCAGATCAGCTCGACCACGATCACTTACCGCATCAGACACACAAACACCTTCCACTTCCGCTTTTTCAAACGCAGCCAACAGGGGGATTTCGGTTTGCATCACATCCACACCAAAACCATCCAAGATTTGGCGCGCATCCTGAGCAAGCCGTTGTTTACGGCTATCCACCTTCACCAACAACGCGGCATGCATGGTGCCCATTTGCCGGAGGATTGAGGAGAGCTCAATTGTGAGCTCAACAGATCGGGCCTGCGGCGTGGTCGGCAACAGCACAAGGTCGGCACCTGCCGAAAGATTTTTGAGTTCATCTTCATGGCTGCTGGCTTGACCATCGGTGATGATTACTTGGGCATGGCGGGTGGCTTTCGCTGCAGCCTCGACTGGAACCACCTCAAACGGGAGCATGCCCCGAGCGGCATAGGCGGTTGCCGAGCGGTTGCGATCCGCATCAACAACACACACCGACAGGCCCTGTTGAGCCCACACACAGGCCAGATGAAGACTGGTGCAGGTTTTTGCCACACCTCCCTTTTGGCCAAAAACAGTCAAAAACATTATTCGATTTAAATGCGCGGAATGATTGCGTCGTTAGGGAAGAACTCCTCAAACACACAAATGCGGTCAGCCCAACGGGCTTCCACTTCCAGTCGCATCAAGCGATTGCGCACCCACATCAATGTGTCTACATCAATCGGTTTATGAAGCTTGTGTTGCTGGGCCTTCACCCAATCATCTTTGCTTTGAGAGCTGTTCATGGCTGCTAAAACCAACGTGTCCATACCGTACGGACGAAGGATCGAGGCGCCAGCAGCTTCACATTGAGTAAGCATCACAAATCACCCAATTGCAGACGAACTGTTCAGCAGAACAACGAATTAATGGAAGCTTTGAGTCCACAATCGAACTGTCAGAGCTTGAACCGCCAGATCGGTAGCCGATCCATCATTCCGTCACTCCAAGCAGCGACAAGATGAAATCAGTTCCTGAAACGCTGAGATGACGCAAACCACTGCCTACCCCACTCTGTTGCAGGCCATCACCAAGGCGGCTCAAAAAACGCCGCAACTCAAACCTCGCCCGGTGCATACACCGCCAAACGGGCGCGGAAGCAATTGAATGAAAACCGCTGGAATGCATCCAAGCGGGGTTATTCAGGCCTGGGGCAAACCAAATTGCAGCTGTGTAACAGCACGAACGACACGTGGGTTGATATCGCCTCTATAAAGGTTGTGTAGCAACAGCTACGTAACTACGTTCACCCCGCCTTAGGCGAGGCGCAGTTCGATTCAGGCCATGGAACGGGGACCTGAGCTTGCTTCGAGGAACTAACCATGACCCTGACCTATCGCGGCCAGAAGTACATCCAGAACAATGCTGCTGCGTCCAGCAAGCAGCGTCCTGTTCTGGTTTATCGCGGTCAAAAAGTCGCTCGCTGATAACAGCACGACAACCTTCCCTCAAGCCCCGCCCAAGCGGGGCTTTTTTTATGGCTGTTTCGTCGTGGGATCAGGCTGCTTGGCTTTCCAACGTTCAAACCAAACCGCCACACCCAAGGAGATACCGATAGCGATGCCTGCACCGATGCAGACGATCCCAAATTCCACTGGCATGCAATCACCCCAATTTGATCTCAATCATCGGACAAGACCGCTTAGAAGTCGCGATCCATCGCTATGCATTGGTTTCTTCAGGGCGTGCTGGAACGATGTTCCTAATTCATAATTCGCACGAACAAGCCAATCTCCTGGCATCAGCACTGGTGCAAGTCCACAGAATTGAAGGCCACTGGTACACGTCTTTTCAACAGGACCTTGCCCACACCCTTTTCCTGAAGCTGCTTGACGCTGAGATTGACTTCTCCGGCCATCCCGGAATTGAGGTTGAAACGTTGGCAGAGACGTTGACGCAAGCATCGGAGCGCCAAGAGCTTTTGGAACTGCTGATCGCCTTCGAAATGCTTTGCAATCCGATCCCGGAGACGTTGAGTAGGGACATTGATCATTGGGCCAACTCACTGAACATCAACAGCGAGATCCTGAACCTCGCCAGGGAATTGGCATACAACGCCATCACCCAGGCAACAACAGATTTTTACCGCTGCAACTGGATCGGAGAAGGCGATGATCAAAGCGATCCTGCCTTTCAGGACCTCTTGAAAAAATACGGTGATCACGCCTATGGCGTATGTGTCACGGCTGATCCTGATGAGTTTGCACGCTGGGACAACCTCAAAAACTGTTCCCAGGGCAGCCTTGGACGCAGTCTCTGGGAGTTTTACCAATCAAGAGGATTCAAACTTCCCGGTGAACTCGGTGCCGGTAACGCAGCACTCGCGCATCACGACTGGATCCATCTGATTGCTGGGTATGACACCACCCCCATCGGAGAATTGGAAGTCACAGCATTCATGGCTTCCTCAAGCCGCTCAGAGGGAGCAACCCTTGGCTTTATAGGAGCAATCAGCATCTTGGAAACTGGGTTGCTGCATAGCTTCTACGGCGCCGACAAATTTGGGAGAGCGCTCTCAGCCGACGATGGAATTGAGCGTATCGCTCAGGCAATCAGCAGAGGCAAAGCCTGCAATGTCGACCCGCTCATCGACCTTGACTATTTCAAGTATGCAGACACACCGCTAACAAACATCCAGAAGGCCTGGTGGAGCTGAGTTAGTTCACCAAGCGTTGATACGCTTCATTAACGCGGCGAAAAGCCTCAGCCGAACCGCCAAGATCGGGATGGTGCTGCTTCACCAGTTTGCGGTGCGCCTGCTTGATCTGGGCCATCGAAGCGTTGGCGTCCAACCCGAGGACATCTAAAGCTGCAATCCGTGGATCACGGGGATGTCCAAAGTCCACACGATCTGTTCGCCTTTGATCACTTCGCGTGCGACGTCCCTGCCGATTTGAGCTGGATCGTTCCTGTCGCTGACGCAGTTGTTCAACCACCCGCCGTGGATCCTCATCCAGCCATTCGCTGGCTCGAACGCCGAACAAGGCAAAAGCTGCCAAGACTGCTGCTGTTTGTTTGCTCGCCTTGGATCCCAGAGCCGCCAGCAGATCAGTCCCCAAACCAGGAACCAGCCGATCCAATCGCTGCTCAAGAGTCAGCTGGGAAGGAAAACTGCTGCGGTTGAGCTGATCAACCAACGACTCCAACCCGCGCTGACGCAGGGCACTCCATCCCGGCTGCTGTGCAAGGGACTGTCCCCAGCCCCGCACCTGTTGACTGCTGATGCGCGGCGGGGCTTGGGCCGATGGCTCGCTCCAAGAGCGATGGGAGGTCGTTTCGGTGCGAAAGCGTTGGCGTTGCTGCCGCTGCAAACGTTCCAACTCGCGACTCAGCCGCCGCACCTCACGACGCAGGGCATCATTTTCGGCCAGCAACGCCTCGACATTGCTGGTGACCCTTTGTTCAGCATGGGCGCCAGACCAATGACGCGGATCAAAACCCAAAACGTTTCTCCCGTCTCACCATGGCAACGGCTCACCATTGGCATGCCAGAAGCTGCCGCTGTTGTCCATGGTCAAAGCATCGATCCGAGCCAACAGACCCTCCACCGCTAGCTCCGGGTCGATACCGCTTGGATTGAACTGAATCATGCGAGTCCGCACCAAACCAGGATGCAAAATTGCAACGGCGATGCCCTGCGGCTCCAGATCAATCGCCAATGACTTTCCCGCCATGTTGAGAGCCACCTTCGACATCCGGTAGCCATAGGACCCTCCGGAGGTGTTGTCATCAATGGAGCCCATACGGCTGGTCATCAACACCAACTTGGCGCCATGGGGCATCTGATTCACCAAAGCCCGGGCTAGCAGCAGCGGAGCCAAGGCATTCACCTCAAACTGGCGGCGAATCCCATTGGGATCAAGATCGGAGAACCCCATCGACTGCAGGATTCCCGCATTGAGGATGACGCCATCCAAGGACAAACCCGCCAGGCGGTTCACCAGATCATCGATGGATTGACTGTCACTCAGCTCGAGACCTGATTCAACCCTTGCCCCCAGGGAGACAAGTTCATCACTTCTTTGACGGCAAACCGCCACCACGTCATCACCCCGGGCCTTGAGCTGACGGCAATATTCCAAGCCGATCCCACGGTTGGCGCCAGTGACCAGGAACGTCGCCATGGAGAGATTTCAGCAACAGCCATCCTGCCGGCTCTTGCATCGATCCAGCGAAAAAATCAACCGAAGAAATCAACCAAAGAGATCAAGCGGACAGATCACCATCGACACCGTACTGATGCAAACACTGCTTCACCGTGAGCACCGAGACCGTGCCTCCGGTCTCCGCATCCACCAGCAGGTATGGACTGCCACGAAGCACACAGCGCCGTCGTGCGTCGATATAGGCATCAAAAGCATTGGCGTGGGAACACTCCTCCACCCAACCTTCGCTGCTGAGGTACCGCGTGAGAATCATGCCCAAGGGCGCCGAGGCCATGGTTATGGCTCAGGACATTCCCCATCCCAGGAAGTGACCTGAAGTCTTCGGGATCACGATGGACCCTAAATGAAAGAGCCAACGGCTCTCAATGGGATTCAGGCGATCCCTGAACAACCGTAACCACCTGATTCCAGGTGGCATGAACCACGCGATAGGTCTTCAGGGTGGCGCGTGATTTGGTGCGGGCATTCACAAAGGCTTTGAACTCCGTTTTGAAGCAGATCTCCTGGATCCACTGCCCCCCCGACTCAAGCCTCTCGATGCAATACATCAGACATCAGCTGTTAACAACATCACACCCGAAAAATTTTCCCTGAGCAAAAAATCAAAAGATGTTATTTGGGATCGGTCCAAAAAAAAGCCCCCGCGGTTAGCGAAGGCTCGGGTGGTGTGAGGAGTCGACGTTTGTTGCAAAGGCCGACCCTAATTTCATAGCTCGCTTTCACAGCGGCAGCACCACCAGCCACAAAGCTTTATCGGTTCAAAGATAAAGAACACTGTCGCGACAGCGCTGTAGGGCCTCACGAACAGCATTGAGGGCCGTTTCATCAGGAGGTTGCAGTCCCTCAGGGACCACGACCAAGTCATCTGCATCCAAGCGAACCCTTGCCGAGAACCAGGTGCCATGACCTGGCACAGAGGCACGACAAATGGGCTCCTGCATGTCATCCAAACGACGCTCGATCAACCAACCTTGCACTCGATCCAAGGGCTGAAACGCCGTCGCCCCCAGGGCCACAGGCGATAACAGGGTGAGCAGCAACCAATGCAACGCCTTCATCACAGCTCTGGGACGACGGACGCGCACCCATCGTCACAGAGAACACCAGTTCAGCAGCTGCTCTGCGTTAAAAGGTCTGGATTGCGCAACCGTCGATGCCGCTATTTCGCTGTGAAGGATGCTCAATGCGAATCGAACGCTCCATGGCGGCCTACTGGCGCAACAAGGGGAAATTGCTCTGCTCCTCATGCCTGGACCGCGAGGAGACGCCTCTGAACACAAACGAGGGTCTGCGAACCGATGGATCTTCCGGATTCCGTGCCAACGGCAACAACAGCTGAGGTCAGCTGGGGGAATGATCCCTGAGACATTGATCCTGAATCATGGGTTTCCTTGCCGTCGCCGGATGCATGCTCTTGGCCACCGCCATGTCGGCTGCACTCACAACCAAACCCTCCAAAGCCTGAGCGATCTCAACTCAACACACGGACCTCAAACTGAAACCGGGCGTGTCCCGGTTTTTTTATGGGCGTGAACAGGAACCCGTTGCACGGATCGCCACCTAACCAGCGTGGTGAAACCAGAGAATCCTTGGAGGGGCCAAGACAGTCAGCTCACTGACGTGGGAACAGATCACACAGAACCAAGGAGGGCCGCCTGCTCAGCCGTGGTTCTTTGATCTCTTCAAAGAAATTTAGAAGTGCAAATAAACCATGCAAGGGGAACCTTCGCAGCGTTAGATCCTTGAATCAATAGGGGAGTTCCATGGAAAGCATCAGCCGCATCTGCGCCACGTCCAAGGGCACAACCATTGATGCCATTGGTCGAGGGCGTTACCGGGTCTGCAACAAGCAGGCGGTGTGCTCCGAGGTTGACGGCCTATGGCAGGCCTACGAGACCCTTCGACAGCAAGAACAATCCTTAAGTTGAACCATGCAACCAGGAATGGGTAACAACACTTACAGCACCTCAGTGCTCTATGCATAACAATTAGCTGACCCCGGTGAGGGGTAATGCGTCGATTTCGGGAGGGCCTAGGGAACCCTCCTTTTTTATGCATTGTTGTCAGATGCTCAGGATTCCTGAACTATCTTCCCCGAACTCCAAATACAGGCATCGAGCATCTTTTGGACGTCCGCAATCAATGAGGTGCTGAACCCGTTGGCGCCACCACTGCGAGACAGTGGCATTCACCTCGTCGCCAGACTGACCACCGAAAGATTCACTCACAGCAATCATTCGTTTTGGGCAAAATCTAAGCAACGTGATTGACAACGCGAGTTGGCTTATTACCCGGTGTTAGCAGCTGTTGTTACCCAACAACATTGTTCAGCAAAATCGTCCACAACGATCATTTGTAGCGGTTCACACTCCGAAGGGCATCAAAGCCGCAGACAGTGAAATTGCGGATGAAACCTAGGGTTCCGATCTCTACACAGGGATGCCTGGTCCAAGAGGTTTCCACCGGCTTTGCCGGTTGCACGGAGGGATAAAAGCCCGGGAGACCGCCCCAACGCACACTCCCTTATTAGATGTCATCCCCATCGGACCCCTCGGGGGCCTTCCAGCGCTCGCATCCCAGCGAAGGCATGCAGGCACTCGAAAAAGAACGCAAGCTTCCACTCACCGGCTGGCAGCAAGAAGTTGATCAAGCCAAACGCTTCGGGCTTGAAGCCGCCGAAAGCATTGTTGACCGCAACATCTCCACCTTCTCCAGAGGCGAGCTGCCGCATTTCGCCGGCATCAACACCTTCATGAAGGCGCCCTACCTGGAAGACGTGAACCAAGTGGGCAACTACGACGTCGCCATCGTTGGCGTTCCCCACGACTGCGGCACCACCTACCGGCCCGGAACGCGCTTCGGCCCTCAAGGCATTCGACGAATTTCAGCGCTCTACACCCCTTACAACTACGAAATGGGGGTGGACCTACGCGAACAGATCACCCTCTGCGATGTGGGTGACATCTTCACGATCCCTGCCAACAACGAGAAGAGCTTCGATCAGATCTCCAAAGGCATCGCCCACGTGTTCTCCAGCGGCGCCTTCCCGATCATCCTCGGTGGCGACCACTCGATCGGTTTCCCCACGGTGCGTGGGGTCTGCCGCCATCTCGGCGACAAAAAAGTGGGAATCATCCATTTCGATCGCCACGTCGACACCCAGGAGATCGACCTGGACGAGCGGATGCACACCTGCCCGTGGTTCCATGCCACAAACATGGCCAATGCTCCGGCAGAAAATCTCGTGCAGCTGGGCATTGGTGGCTGGCAAGTGCCTCGGGAAGGAGTCAAAGTCTGCAGGGAGCGGGGCACCAATGTGCTCACGGTGACCGACATCACCGAAATGGGGTTGGAAGCCGCAGCTCAGTACGCCATTGAGCGAGCCACTGATGGCACGGACTGCGTCTACATCTCCTTCGACATTGACTGCATCGATGCCGGCTTCGTGCCGGGAACTGGCTGGCCCGAACCGGGTGGACTGATGCCCAGGGAAGCCCTCAAACTGCTCGAGCTGATCGTGCGAAACGTTCCCGTCTGCGGTCTGGAAATCGTTGAGGTGTCGCCGCCTTACGACATCAGTGACATGACGTCCCTGATGGCAACCCGTGTGATTTGCGACACCATGGCCCACCTTGTGGTGAGCGGTCAGTTGCCCCGCAAAGAGAAGCCGGAGTGGATCAGAGATACCTGCAACATGAACGTTGATCAGAAGTGGAGATAGGCCATGCATGAAGTCGACATGACCAAGTGCCTGCTGATCTCCCTGAATGAATGGCGCGACCGTCGCAAGGACACCTCCGCGATGGTCGAAACCGTTCACCTCGATGTGGGGCGATTCACCTGCGTTGAACCCGATCAGCTGGTGACCACCTACAACGCTGCAGTACAGGGCACCTGGCTGGATGGATCCCAGCTCACGATCACGGAAATCCCCTTTGTTGGCCGCTGCTTGATCTGCAACGGCACCTACGACCCCTTACCGGAAAACGCCTACCGCTCTCCCTGCTGCGATCACCCACTTGAGGAAATCGTCAGCGGTAGGGAATTGCGCATCCGCAGCATCGATTACCGCAGCGAAGCCGCCGCTGCCCTTGAGTCCGCCCCAATCCAGCGTCAGCGCTGAAACCCAATACCCCTCTTTTTTGCCATGCATATGCCTCTCGAGGACACCCTCGGCCTCAACCTGCTTGCAGCCAACACCCATCAGGCCGAACACAACAACAAGCATTTCCAGAGCTGGGATCTGCTTTGCCTCAACCTGATGAGCAGCCCGGGCGCCGGCAAAACCGCTCTGCTCGAGCGTTCCCTCCCAGCCTTGGCTCGCGAACTCAGCATGGCCGTCCTAGAGGGCGACATGACTACCCAACTGGATGCCGACCGCTTGGAAGCTGTTGGCATCCCGGTCGTCCCCATCACCACAGGCAGAGCCTGCCACCTTGATGCGGCAATGGTGAGTGGTGGCCTGAAGTTGCTGCAACAGCGGCTGGATCCTTCCGCGCTGGATTTGCTGCTCGTGGAGAACGTGGGCAACCTCGTCTGCCCAGCGGAATTCGACGTTGGGGAACACCACAAAGTCGCGTTGCTGAGCGTTACCGAGGGCGACGACAAGCCGCTCAAGTACCCGCTGATGTTCCGCAACGCGGATGTGGTGCTGATCACCAAGGTGGATCTTCTGCCCCACCTGCCTGTGGATGTTGCGGCAATCCGCCGCAACATCCACAGCATCAACCCCAACGCCACGGTGATTGAGGTCTCCGCCCTCACAGGCGAAGGCCTGGATGCCTGGCACATCTGGGTGCGGCAAGCACTCGCCAGCCGAACCGCAACAGCCCCTGCTCTGGCCACCGCCTGAGCAGATCAATCCAACCTCCTGTTCCTCACGCCCATGCCATGACCAAACAACTACGCAACCTTCTCTTCGCCGGCCTTGCCATCATGCTGGCCGTTGCCTGTTCCAAGCCCTCCACCCCGACGGTGGGCGGCACTCCGATTGTTTTGGGCTACAGCAACTGGGCCGGATGGTGGCCCTGGGCCATTGCCGTGGAGGAAAAGCTGTTCGAAAAGAACGGCGTGAACGTGGAGATGAAGTGGTTCGACGGCTATGTGCAATCGATGGAAACCTTCGCCGCAGGCAAGATCGACGGCAACTCCCAAACCTTGAACGACACCATTTCCTTCCTGCCGGGTGAGAACGGCGGTGAAGTAGTGGTTCTGGTGAACGACAATTCTGCCGGCAATGACCAAATCATCGCCGACGCCTCGATCACATCCATCTCCGATCTCAAAGGCAAGACCGTTGCTGTTGAGGAAGGCGTCGTGGACGACTACCTGCTCAGCCTGGCCCTCAAGGATGCGGGCCTTAGCCGCGACGACGTAGTGATCAAAGGCATGCCCACCGATCAGGCAGCCACTGCATTCGCGGCTGGTCAGGTGGATGCCGTTGGGGCCTTCCCTCCTTACACCGGCACCGCGATGCAGCGAGAAGGTGCTCAGGTGATCGCCAGTTCCAAGGAATACCCCGGTGCCATTCCTGATCTGCTCACCGTCAGCGGTGATCTGATCAAGGACCGTCCCGACGATGTGCAGAAGATCGTGAAGACCTGGTGGGACGTTCGCGAGTTCATGGTGAAGAACCCCGAAAAATCCGAGGCGATCATGGCCAAGCGTGCCGGCATTCCCACCGAGGAATACGAGCAGTACAAGGACGGCACCCGCTTCTTCTCCATCGAGGAGAACCTCGAGGCCTTCAGCAACGGTGAGGGTATGAAGTTCATGCCATTCGCCGCTGAATCGATGGCCGACTTCATGGTTTCAGTGGGCTTCATCCCTGAGAAACCAGACATGAGCAAGCTGTTTGACGACAGCTTCATCAAGAAGGTCGCCGCCTCCTGATGACTGCTACGGCCGCCGCTGCCAGCAAGGAGAGAAGCACTGGTCTTCTCTCCCTCCTCACCCTTGGTGCCATGCCATCCAAGGCCGTGCGTGGCGGCCTGCAGGTGGCATCACTGCTGGTGCCCCTCCTGATCTGGACCGCCATCGCCTCCCTTGGCCTGGTGGATGAAAAGTTCCTGCCCTCTCCGCAGGCCGTGTTCCGCTCCCTGGCCTCCATGGCCGAGAGCGGAATCCTTTTCCAAGACATCATCGCCAGCACTGGCCGTGTGTTCGGAGGATTTCTTTTGGCCACACTTCTGGCGGTACCGATCGGCATCTGCATGGGGGTGTACCCGGCGATCTGCGCCATCTGCGAGCCGCTGATCGCCATGCTGCGTTACATGCCTGCAGCGGCCTTCATCCCTCTGCTGATCATCTACCTGGGCATCGGTGAGGAGCCGAAAATCGCACTGATTTTTCTCGGCACCATTTACTTCAACATCCTGATGGTGATGGATGCTGTGAAGTTCGTTCCAAAGGAACTCATTGAAACCACCCTCACCTTGGGTGGTCGCAGCCGGCAGGTGCTGGTGCAAGTCGTTGCCCGCTACAGCCTGCCCAGCATCATCGACACGTTGCGGATCAACATCGCAACCTCATGGAACCTCGTTGTGGTGGCTGAACTCGTGGCCGCGGAAGTGGGCCTCGGTAAACGCATTCAGCTCGCTCAGCGCTTTTTCCGTACTGATCAGATTTTCGCCGAGTTGATCGTTCTCGGCTTAATCGGCTTCGCCATCGACATGGGATTCCGGCTGCTGTTGCGTCTCAGCTGCAAATGGGCGGTGTGAGCCATGGAACTGATCGTTAACAACCTCAGCAAGCGTTTCGGGGAAAAATTGATCCTCGATAACTTGTCGTTTTCCATGCAATCCGGAGACTTCATGGCCCTGGTGGGCAGCTCTGGGTCCGGGAAGAGCACGATTCTGCGGCTGATCGCTGGTCTGGATCAACCGAGTAGCGGCAGCATCGCTGTCGACGGCACACCAGTCTCTGGTCCTGGGCCAGACAGGGGCATGGTGTTTCAGAAATACAGCCTCTATCCCTGGCTGAACGCCGCTGAGAACGTTGCCTTCGGCATGCGACTTCAGCGGATGAAAGCAGAAGAGATCAAGGAGCGAACCGCCTATTTCCTCGAAGTGGTTGGGCTGAGTGACGCCGCCACAAAATTGCCGCGCGAACTGTCGGGCGGAATGCAGCAGCGGGTAGCTATAGCGCGGGCCCTCGCCACCAACCCCAGCATCCTGCTGCTGGATGAACCCTTCGGCGCTCTGGATTTACAGATCCGCGAATCGATGCAGGACTTTCTTCTCAAGCTCTGGCAACGAACAGGCCTGACAGTTCTGCTGATTACCCATGACGTGGAAGAAGCTTTGGTTTTGGCCCAGCGCGTTCACGTGCTTGCCCCCAATCCAGGGCGAATTATCCGCTCCCTCGATGTTGATCTCGATAAAACCGATCTTGATCAGCTGCGCTTAAGCAGCAACTTCCTCTCCATGCGTCGGTCCCTCTCCGCCACCATGCGAGAGCTGGAGCCGGCACTGTCCTGAGTGAAACCGTTTTGAATCAGCCGTTCCTTCCAGCATCGCCCTATCGCAGCGACGCGATGCACCAATGGGACAGCCACACCTACGCCAATCATTACTGGCATCCAGTTGCAGCTATCAGCCACCTCCATCCAGGTGAGGTGCTGGAGGTCACCGTCTTGGATCAGCCCCTTCTGCTTACCTGGCCCACGGGAGAGCAGCCCCGTGCTTTTCGCAATCGGTGTCCCCATCGCGGTGTTGCATTCCGGCCAAGGGCCGAAACAGGGCAGCCCTGTAGGCGTCTGATCTGCCCTTATCACGGCTGGACCTACGACCTACGCGGGGAACTGCTGGCGGCGGCACGAGAAGCAGAATTTGAGCAGAACTTTGACCGGCGGGAATGGAGGTTGCAAGAGCTTGCCTGCCGCATTGATGGCCCACTGATCTGGATCGCTTTGAGCGACCAGGCCCTAACGCTCGAAGAGCAGCTGCAGCTGATTCATACCGAAGCCGGAGGCGCATGGAACGCTGCATCCGACTTGTTGCGGCAGAGCCGAAGCAACCTGGCCTGCAATTGGAAGATCGCCCACGACAACACACTTGACGACTACCACGTCGCCATTGCCCATCCGACAACGCTGCACCGCGAACAAGGGCCAGTGCGGGATTACCGCCATCGCTTCAGCCGCCACAACAACCTTCTGGAAACTCCTCACCCAGACGGTGGACGCTTCCTCACCTTCGGGCTGCCGCCATGGAGCCATCTTCTGGTCTGGCCAGACGGACGGTTGGCGTTTCTGGAATTTATTCCCGATCAACCCGATCGATGCACGATGCAATTGCGCTTGTTCGCAACCAGCGACGCCATGGATTCAACCTCAGCAGACACCTGGCTGATGCAAATGCTCACCTTTCTGGAGGAAGACAAGGCTTTGGTTGAATCAGCCCAGCACGGATACCAAGACGAGTTCAAGCCAGGACCGCCGCATCGGCTGGAACGAAGGATCTTGCACTGGCAGGGTCTCTACCGAGAACGGCTGGAATCAGCCGGAATCAGCATTGTGGAGCGCAGCCAAGAGGCCATTTTTGTATTGAGGAGCTGAACATCCGCAAGAGGTTCAGCTGTAAATGGATGAAGCGGCATGTAGCCATCGGGGCCGAACTCTGGCGTCATCGTGATCGGCCGTTCGGGCATGGCGCTCTTATCTAGAAACAACTGCCAACAGCGGCGATGGCTCTCGAGGGACTCAGCCCATTCCGGTGCGAAAGGGTGGCTGACTGAGGGCCCCTGCGCATGGCCGACGCGGGCATGGATGTGATCAACCCGAGCGGCCATCGCCTGAATGGGGGGCAAGTCGGGCGTCATCAGCCGTTCCGACACCGCACACCAGTGACTCAGATCCGCTGTGAGCCGAAGGCGTGGATGGCGGGCCAGCCAGGCCGGCATCCGCCAGGGGTCGAACAGGGAACGACTGCGATGCGTCTCGAGCGTCACCGGAATGGAACAGGCATCAATCTGATCCAGAACGCTGTCAAGAAAGCGATGCTGCTCGACCTCATCCCAGCTGTCGCTGCCGGTGATCAGCGTGATCTTGAGCGGGGTCAGCGCCATAGCCCGCTCCAAGCCGCGCTGAATTTGATCAAAATGCTGTGCTGGAGAGCAATTGAGATCGGGGGTGTAATCCCCCCCAGTAACAATTTCAAGGATCAGATGCTGGTTTGCATCGGAGACGCAACGTCGGATCGCTTCTGGATTAAGGGCTTCGAGACAGGAGTGGTCGAGATTGACTTCAAGGCCGTCAAACCGATCGCTTGCAGCCGATACACAAGCCTGGTCCAGGGACGCCGTCCAGCCCCACAGTGTTTTGAACAGCAGCAACCGTGAGCTGCTCAATGGATCTCTGAAAACACCTGCGGCTGGATACCGAGATAGACAGCTTCGCGGAAGAGAGCCCGCTTGGCCTTGGCATCACGGTTCTGTTCTGCCAAACGGAAGCGCTCACGCAAGGATGCGATCAACGAGGTCTGACGTGGGTTGCCTGGAGCGCCGGGAACTGAGCTGGTCACCACCAGAGCACGATTTCGGCCTCAGTATGAAGGGGCATCACCCAAAGGTGTTGCCATTCCACCCCCAACAGCTCGCCTGCACATCTTCAAAGCTGATGTACACCCGGTTAGCAGGGATTCCTGTGCGTGCCTGGATCAGTTCACAGAACGCGGCAGTCATCGCCGATGGCCGGAGTGCGCCAATCGATTTCACCTCGACATAAGCACAGGGCTCATGGTTTCCAGCGAAAGTCATCGGCACTCCCAGTTCAAGAAGGGTCATCACATAGGCCTCAGGTTTCCCTGTCTGGCTGGCCAACTCGGAAGAAAGCTCCTGCAACAACGCCGGTCCATCCTGAAGCGCTGGCAGCGAAGTGCGTACATTGATGAGAGGCATCGCCCCAAGGAGAGCTGAGTAAATCTTGGCACTCTCCAGGCGCGAGTGCCAAAGCTTGCCTGAGCACCAAACCGAAACATTTCCGAGAACAAAGTTCATCAATCTGAACAGTTTAACTCAGCAAAAGCTCTTAAATTCCGCAGGAAAGTGATCAAGCGCATGATCCTTCTCCACTTCTTTGGACTCGGAGATGTTCTACGACGTTTTGAATTAGAGCAAATTACAGGTCTGAAATTAATGGGCTTCAGACCACTCAGCCTCGACGAATTGATGCACTGGTCGCAACACATTGCTGACCAACAACATTGGGATGTTGAGGCAATTCGCCAAGAGGTACTAACCATTTGGCTTGATCAAGCAGAAGACATCACCAGCTGGAGACAGCGGCTGGATCAGGCGCCCGCGGATGTTGAGTTGCTGGCCGGTCTTGGCGATCAGCACACATGGAGTGATCATTGGGAAGGCATGCTGCGCCAAACACCGCGCGCCGGCTGGCAATAACGAGCGGAGTCCCATGACAAGCTGTCCACCGATCAGCGGGCGTGAGCAGCACGTAGCAGCCTTAATGCTGAAACCGCGTCACGTCTGGTCGAACAGCGCTATCACGCTTGACAAGCTGCGTTCAGGGTTCGCCTGTGCTCTCCACATGCACCAACCGACGGTGCCAGCTGGAGCCGACAACAGCTTGATCTCCCATCTTCAACACATGCTCAATCACCCCAATGAGGGTGATAACCACAATGCCGAACCTTTCGCCCACTGTTACCGCCGCCTCGCCGAGCTTCTACCTGAACTGATCAACGAAGGCTGCGATCCAAGAATCATGCTCGATTACTCGGGCAATCTGCTGTGGGGAATCGAACAGATGGGGCGTCGCGATATCGGCGATGCACTGCGTTATCTCGCTTGTGATCCGCTGATGCAGTCGCATGTGGAATGGCTTGGAACCTTCTGGAGCCATGCCGTTGCCCCATCCACACCTATCCCTGACCTAAAGCTGCAAATCAGTGCCTGGCAACAGCAATTTGAAGCCTGCTTCGGTGGAGCGGCCCTGGAGCGGGTCAAGGGGTTTTCACCGCCGGAAATGGCATTGCCGAACCATCCCGACACCCTGTTCGAATTTGTCAAAGCCCTAAAAGAGGCGGGATATCAGTGGCTTCTTGTTCAGGAGCACAGCGTTGAACGTATGGACGGCACCCCTCTGCATCGCAGCCAGTGCTTTGTTCCCAATCGACTTCTCGCCAGGAACAGCAAAGGAGAGGAGATCAGCATCACGGCGCTGGTCAAGACCCAAGGGTCCGACACCAAGCTCGTGGGGCAGATGCAGCCCTATTACGAAGCAATGGGCTGCGAACGCCAACAACTCGGCGACGTCGAGGTGCCATCGCTTGTGAGCCAGATTGCCGATGGGGAAAACGGGGGCGTCATGATGAATGAGTTTCCTGAAGCGTTCCGGCAGGCCAATCGCCAAGTGCGTGACAACCCCAACGGCACCGTGGCGATCAACGGCAGTGAATACATCGAAGCCCTTGAGCGGAATGGTGTGACCCCCAACCACTTTCCAACCATCCAAGCGGCCCAACAACAGCGTCTCTGGTCTGAAGCTGGGGACAACGCCTCTGCTGAGGAGATTCAAAACGCGATAAGCCGGCTGAGTGTCGCCGATGCCGGCTTCAGTATGGAAGGCGCGTCTTGGACCAACAACCTGAGCTGGGTCGAGGGGTACGCCAATGTGCTGGGCCCCATGAACCAGCTGAGCGCGGCGTTTCATGGGTCGTTTGACCAGAGCGTTGTTGAAGATCCCTCCATTACGAGCACCAAGCCGTATCAAGAGGCCCTTCTCCATGTGCTGCTGCTGGAAACCAGTTGTTTCCGGTATTGGGGGCAGGGCACCTGGACCGACTTCGCCCACGAGATCCATCGCCGCGGCAACGAACGCCTAGAACGCGCACAACGCTCCAACCTGTGAAGCCAGAAGCCAAAACCTGAGAAGAGCTTCACAGAGCGTTACATTCGTGTAAGGTATTAGAAGTGATGGGTTAATTGATGGGCGACTACACAACAGCGATCATGGCCACGATCGGCGTCGGCATCGTGATTACTGCCGCTGTGGTGTTCGCCCTGATGCGTCCCAGTGACCTTCCGACCATCGACGAGAACCGCAACTAACCATGGGCATCGTCACCGAACTGGTCATAGCAGTTTGCGAGATCGGGATTGCGCTTCTCGTTGCTGTTTCTTTGCCCGTGGCTGAATCACCGAATTGAGTCAAGCAGCTCCCTTCAAACGGAACTCCAAGTAGATCGAGGCAGCATCCCGCTCACGATCCAGCTCCACTAAATCGCTGCATCTGGATTGCATCCAGCTGTCAGATTCTCTCCAAACTTCAAGTCGATAGCGTCGTTCAAGGTTTTGACCGGAACCTTCCAATGTCTCACCTCAATCTTTATTCATCGTAGGCAACCGATCTTGTGAACGTTTTGGATGTCAACGTATAACAACCAAGTTCAAACACCAATATTGTTCAGAGTCGTGGGCGTCGAACCGCAGCGCTTGGTGCGTTTACAAAGTCGTCTTCAAGATCACGAAGCAGTAATGCCAGCCCAACCCCCATTAGTGCGAGAGCAGCACCGCACTCCTGATCGCTAGCAGCCTCAACAGATCGGGCCAGCTCGAGATGTTGCGACCAAGAAAAATGCATGAAATCCTGCTAGCAGCTCCATCTTGAGAACAATTCAGTCAAGGCAGGTCAAAACACGACAACAGGCAACGCTCTGTCATCAAAACCGTGTATGCAGGAGAACACATCACCCATGAAACGTACCCATTGTTACGACGAACCGGGAGCATGCGGATACCTTGATCGCAATTCGCCGACGTCACCATGGAGCCGATTGCTCTGACACTTGGCCAACAGTTCGATCTCGAGCAGCGCAGTCGCGATATCAGCACGATCACGGACGTGAAAAAGCTACAGGAGATCAGCAAGGATCTGCTTCTGGCATGGCAAAAGGAAATCGCACGTTCTCGAGCGGCAGCCTGCTCACAACCCAAATGACGTTTGATTACAGTTGATCCAATTCTTGGTGAATTGTGAAACTGAGTCTGCCTCAGCAATTCGAAGCTGAATCGATCAAGCGATCCATCGACGACACCAACGACCTGGACAGCTTGAAAGCCCTAGCGAGAGAACTCGCTGATCTTTATGTACGTCAAAGAGCAGCAACGGCGTGGGTTATTGCCGATAAATAGGCATTACACCTTGCTGTCCTTGCGCCAGCGTCGTTCCAAACGTTGACGAGCTTGGTCAACCGTTGTTTCACTCGAAAGGGCTGTTTTCCTGCGATACGGCCCCGTGATCGACCAGAACTTCACGGCTGAAGCAAGCGCCACCACCAGCCACGCGAGCACAATCCAGCTTGCATTCGTCATCGACGCCCATCAATCGCCACCATGATGGCGAACTGGGACCATTTCAGGCCTGTTGACCCCCCAACCAGCACAAACGTGGATCCGGAGGTACGCCAATTCGTAATTAGCCAGCTGGTGGTGATTGTCCTACCGGTGGCAACCCTTTTCGGACTATGGCTTTGGATGCTCAACTGGAGAGGTCGTTCCCGAAGAGACCAGTGACCCACATCGTCGGACTACTGGCTCCCATTCTGATGTTGTTCCATATCGTCGGGCCCATGCCCTCAGATCTGGGGCTGAGCAACGGCGTACTCCGTCCATGTGAGACGTCTGCTCACTGCGCAAGGCAAACCTGGGAGAGCTCCAACCCATCAGAGGATTTCCACAGACTGAGCTCCATGGTGGAGGGAACTCCCAGGACGGTTGTCGTTAACCAAGACGAGAACTACCTCCATGCGGAAGCCAGCAGCGAAATCTTTGGTTTCGTCGATGACCTGGAACTCTTTGCAGACGTCGACAAGGGCCAGATACAGGCACGCTCTGAGTCTCGACTGGGGGATTCGGACCTTGGCGTGAATGCAGCAAGGATTGCAGAGCTCCGATCCGCCCTGGAGCGCTGAAGGATCGTCAGACCTTGGCCCGACGCAGGTTGCGAACGTCCGTGATCAGATCCTTGATGCCGGTCACGAATCCGACTGCAGCTATCGCCACGATGCTGACGACAATCACTGTCTCCAGCAGGGCATGGGGGTCAAACCAGTCAGGCATGGGACCAACCATTGATCTGACCTCTTGTTAGCCAGAGCCCGATAAAATGCCACCACGTGGCGCGATCGAACAACACAAATCGTCAGACATGCACGACATCATCTGCCCCCACTGCAACACAGCCTTCAAGGTGGATGAGGCCGGCTATGCCGACATCCTTAAACAGGTTAGAGATCGAGAATTTGAGCAACAACTGAACAAACGGCTCGCCCTGGCAGAACAAGACAAACGCAATGCCATCGAATTGGCCATTGCCAAAAAAGACAGAGAGATGCAGACGCTCGAAGCAAAACTCAAGCAAAGTGCAATGCATCAGGAACTGGCAATTAAAGATGCTGTCAATAAAGCCGAAAAGCACCGGGATCGTATCGCCGCTGAACTGCAGCAGATGCGCGAGCAGCAGGCGACAGAACAACGTCTTGCAGAAACAAGATTCGCCAAAGAGATGCAGGCGATGACACTCCAGAAAGAGGGCGAGCTTCGTGATTTGAAGGCGCAGCTGAATGCAGGTTCGATGGAACGAAAGCTTGCTGTGAATGAGGCAGTGAGCACGATGGAGAAACAAAGGGATGCTCTCCAAAGTGTTTTAAATGAAACCGAGCTGAAGCATCAACTGGAATCACAATCACTTAAGGAGCGCTATGAAGCTCAAATCAATGATCGCGATCAGGCAATTGAACGCCTACGCGACATGAAAGCGCGACTCTCTACCAAAATGGTGGGAGAAACCCTTGAGGCGCACTGCGAAACAGAATTCAACCGAATTCGCGCTGCTGCCTTTCCGCGGGCCTATTTCGAAAAAGACAACGACGCAAGTAGTGGAAGCAAAGGTGATTATATCTTCCGCGACCAAGACAATCTCAATAATGAAATCATCTCGATCATGTTTGAGATGAAAAACGAAGCCGACACAACAGCCACAAAGAAGAAAAACGAAGACTTCCTCAAAGAGCTCAACAAAGACAGGATCGAAAAGAACTGCGAGTATGCAGTTCTCGTGTCCCTGCTCGAGCCCGAGAATGAGTTGTACAACTCAGGAATTATTGATGTTTCTCATCGCTATCCAAAAACATACATTATTCGGCCACAGTTCTTTATTCCATTCATCACGTTGCTACGCAACGCTGCTCTTAAGTCACTAGAATACAAAGCAGAGCTGGCTCTTGTTAAAGCTCAAAATATTGACGTTACCAATTTCGAGAATGATCTCGAAACCTTCAAAACAGCCTTTTCACGAAACTACGACCTTGCCTCAAGACGCTTTCAAACAGCGATAGATGAAATCGACAAATCGATTGATCACCTACAGAAAACCAAGGATGCGCTGATGGGCGCCGATCGAAATCTACGGCTCGCCAACGATAAAGCACAGGATGTCACGGTTAAAAAATTGACCCGCAGAAATCCAACGATGGCAGATAAGTTTGCCGATTTGGATAAGTCTTCTGATCAGCAACCCGCTTGAACGATGCCATCTAGTCCACGCAACCGCATCGGCGAGGTTTACGGGAAGCTCACCGTTGAGCGCGCTTCCGAACGAAGGACCAAAGCAGGGAACGTCTACTGGTGGTGCCGCTGCAGCTGCGGAGCAGAGCGGGAAGTTCCCAGCGACAAGTTGTCGCTGAACACAGCTCGACGCAAACCAACCGTGAACGCTTGCGAGCGTTGCTCTAGAGAATTGCAGATCGAAGGGGTTTACCGCAAAAACGATCGTGAGGAAAAAGATCGACGCTTAAAAGCTGTAGAAGCAAGATCCAAACTTGTGGGGCAGGTTCCCGAACGATGGCTGAAGTTGCCGCTTACCGACGCTCACGCACGAGAAGTGGGACAGAAACTTTTTTTTCGTGGCACAACCTGCATCCATGGACACATAGCGCCTTATCGCATCAACGGCGGCTGCCTTGCTTGTTCCGGTCAGACTCCATCTGCGGCAAGTTTGCCATCAACCAAGCCCAAAGAGTCATAACTGCGGCGCCGAACGCCAACATTGCTAGCAGTTTCGCTTCCATTCAGAGAAAATCGAAGTCATCTTCTGAATCACCCGAAAATGCATTCATGACAAGTGCAGAAAAGGGGACAAAAATGGCTGCCATCACGAGTATTTCCACAAGACCTTGGAAGCTGAATTGAATTTAACCGGGTTCACTTTACAAAAAGTCATCAGGACTACCGTTCAATCGCCGTAGGTTCAAATACTCAATTCCCTGCAGCCATAGGCATTTCACTCTGTTGTCAGCCATGACAGCCGAATCAGACTGAGTGAAGTCGTAAAACGGCGATGCCAAAGGTACTGAGAGCTGCTTCGGAAACGATCCGCAATCTGCTGAAACCACCGTTTCAACAGAGCATTTCAGAAGAACGGCTTCGCAACGACCGTCAGAGCTACTTCGCCATGACGCGGGCCTTAATCGATGCTCAAATCGAATGGCGAGATGCCGAGCTCACATCAAGGCTGTGGCAGGAAGTGGCTGACCGAGGCATGGATCGCGGTCGCATCATTCATCTGCTGTACAGCGGTGAAGCACCCCATGAAGAGGAAGCGCTGCAAAAAGCTGACATGGCTTATGTCCGGCTGATCAACCCGAAAGACCCCTGAGGGGTTCTTTCAGAGTTCAAACATGGTCCCCAACAGCACGGCGGGATGGGTGGTCTGTCCTGCTGTGCTGCGTTCGAGTTGAACCGCCATAACGCAGTGGGCAAGAAATCGAACGGCCGAAAGAACAGCCAGGCCAATGCACAGGGGGCAGTGCGTGAGGGACAAGACGGAGACCTGCCGAACGTGGTTGACCTATCCCAAAGCAGAAGCTTGCAAGCGCCACCATCTCTTCAACAACCGTCACGCAAGACAGGTGCAGAACCTGGGTCGGCACGGCGCCGAAGCATCCGAACAGACCTCTGTACAGACCATGGAGCAGCCGGGTCTCCCCAAGTGTGTTTGGCATCTGACTCGACACGCGAGGGTGGCTGGTAAGCTCGTTGTTTATTGCTCTCTTTCGGGGAACGGATGAGTCAGGTCACAGTCGGCGAGAACGAAGGCATTGAATCTGCGTTGCGTCGTTTCAAGCGCTCCGTCGCCAAAGCCGGCATCTTTTCTGATCTGCGTCGGATCCGTCACCACGAGACTCCCGTTGAGAAGTACAAGCGCAAGCTGAAGCAGCGCTCCCGCAACCGCCGCCGCTGATCCGGCGGGCTTGATTCATCAACGGGCCTCAGGGCCCGTTTTTTTTGTCCGTCAACGTCTCCCACAGACAACGGCAGGCTGCAGTTTCATCAGGAATGTGCATAGGTCACGGCCTTTTGGTGCTGATTGCGCGGGGAAGCTCAAGCGGCAGGAGGTGTCACAGTGCGCCCTTATATTCGCCAGAATTAACCAACGCATTTGTCAGACCAAGACCACCCGATGGTGTTGATTAATCCATTTTGTCCCATCAGCGCTGCAAAAATTGCAAGCCTCAAGGCCACTGTGATTTTGCTGCTGGTGTTGTTAATGAAATCAAAACTGCTGCGAATCAAGATGTCAGTTTTGGGTTCATTTCTTGGATTCGCCATATTGGTGAGCTTCCTGCTTAGTGCTGGCGTTTTGACCGTGATTACAGGCGGAGCCGTCGCCTACGCAGCCATGCAAAATAGGGGCAACTGAATCATGCAGAAGCGTCTCCCTTTCTTCAGCGGTCTTGCTCTGGCAACACTCGGTGTCACAGGTCTTGCCGGTGGAGGTCTGCTCTGGAATTTTCAAGGTCGCACATTGGGGCTTGGCAGCACGGTGACGGCGTTGGTGCTGCTCGGGATCAGCTTTGTGCTGCTCCGACCTGAACCGCAACTGGAACCCATTTCAGCCACTGAGGACTTACAGCCGATCAAGGTCAAAGCACCACAGGCCTCATTCCTTGGCCTGATGTTGGCAACCCTCGGGACCTTCGGCATGGCGGCATCAGGGCTGCTGTGGAATTTTCAGGGGCTGGCCTTTGGACTTACTGGAACATTGACCGCAGCCATTGCTCTTCTGTTGAGCCTGGTCTTTCTTTGGCCTCTTGGCGCAATCAAGCCGACCAAACAAGCTGTCGTTTCTCCTGTAGCCAGCAGAACGATCAAGGTTGAAGCGCCTGAAGTGGTTTCAAAAATCTCATCGCCTATCCAAACCACTGCCGAAGCGATCGCTGAAAAATTGGCTGCAGAGCAAAAGGATCGTCCTGAACCGATGCTCGTGAATTTTGCTCCTCTGTATCTCCTGCCTGGCCAACGTTTAACAACACGTGCCCGACGTGGGGGACGTTCATTGGGGCGTTATCGTTCAATGGCTAACGACCTATTCCGGAGCTGAACTTTCTCCAGGCATTACGCATTTGGCGGTGCCATGGAGTGATGTTGACATCTAGACGTTGGTCAGATTCCATCGGTTGCTCAACATTGAAACCAGCCTCCTCCATCTCCCGCCGGAGACGGCGGGTTATCGGAATTAGCAAAATTGATAACAAGAGTGCTGCAAGTAGCAGAAATGGGAGCAACGAGAGCAACCAAATGGTGGCAATCACCGTAAATGTTCCTGCCATGACGGTTTTCAGCCATCGCGGCATCGTTCTGCTCCGATGACCAGGCAGTTGCTTCATCACTCAAGACACTCCATCCGCTCTTGAAAAAATCCGCTCGAGTTCACGTTGAAATGCCGTTGAACTGAGAGGTTCTCCCAAGCGTCTGCGCTGGTTACGTCGCAGCATGGCCCCGATCCAGCAGATTTGCAGACCAATGAACAGAGAGGAGATGATCAGCAACGGTGACTCGGCATCATTCCACTCCATCTCAGTTCAATAACTGGACTGAGGGAGGGTAAAGCCAGATTGCATATGCCCAAAATCCAGCAGCACGTAAGTCAACCAGATCAATACCGCAGCAACACCCGCTCCAGCGGCAACTTTTGCCAATGACCGTCCGATCATCTCCAGCAGGCTGACCTCTTTCATCGCGTTGAACCAACTCCAGCGATTCTGACGCGTCCTTCACCCGTACCGTTGCCAGGCACTAAAAAAGGCCCCGCCGGAGCGGGACCAGGCAAACGATCAATCAGTGATGATCAACGACCAACTGCAACTTCTTCAAGAACAGATCCGTTGCTTGTAGCAAGGTCGCCGTCTTGTTCAGAAGAAAACTGCATGTCGGGCTCAAGACGTCGTGCGATGAGCTCATCAATGGAAAACACCCCTGGTCCACAGGCCAACACCGCAACAGCGGCGGCGAAGTACAGCCCCAGAAGCTCTAGCAGGTAGATATTGAAGCCAGCTGTGACGATCGCGTGGTAGATGGCGACGGAAATGGTTCCTGCAACCGCCAACGCCCCCATCCGGGTCAACAACCCCGTGATCAGCAACCAGCTGCCAATCACCTCCGAAAACGCCGCGACGTAGGACAGAAGGATCGGGAAAGGCAGATGCAAGGGACGGACAAATGCATCAGCAAAATTTTCGATGTTGGCGAGCTTCTCGTAGCCGTGGTGGATCAGCAGAGCACCCGTGAACACCCGAAGAACAAGTAGTCCAAGATCGCCTGCAATGGGGCGGGAAAGGATGGCGCGGATCACTGCAGAGCTAATCGACTACACACAACTTAAATAAGTTGCGTGACGCAGCGCGACTCCACGCCAAGCAACGGCCTTCTGATGAGTACTTCTACTCAGCCCGCCTGCACGGCTCAGTCGTCGTAAACCAAGCATTCGGGTTCATCGGGATTCTGCTCGCAGAACAGTTCCAGGGGAGAGGGGTCATGGGGATCATCAGGAAATTCCTTTTTGTGATCCAACAACCACTGCAGCTCTTCCGTGAGATGACGGACCTTGCCTTCATTGTGTTCAGACAGGGCCTTGAGGAATTCCTCTTGATCCTTCTGAATGTGCTCGTCAATCGTTTTCATGACTTGGACTGCCATCTGGCTGACAACCGGTTGTTAGCGAAGACAGCCCATTTCGATCAGTCGGTAGATCTACCTTTATGGTCGAAAGCACACAACTGATGTCCCCAGGAACCCATCACGACCTGTGACATCAAGGTGGCCAACTGATGCTCCCCGAAGGAAAGTCAAAGAGGCTGATCATCCAGGTATGTCCTTTTCCGATCGCAGCGTCCTGACAGGACTGCTTGTCTTTGCCATCGGTGTCGTGGTGGGAATCGGAATCGGTTCGGCTAGCGCCGTATCGGCCCTGACTCAAGGTGCACCCGATGTTCTTCAAACATGGTCAGGGGTCGTAGCACTCCCCTGAAGTCTTGACGTCGCCTCAATTTCTGCCTATCAGGGGCTGAGATCGGGTAACTTGCGCGATGCTGTCACATGACCGAATGATTTTCAGTCGTGAGAAAAGGCCAATGCGTCTATTCCTGACACGCCTTCAGCGCATTCTATTTGGCTAGTTAGCGCCTACCGACGCTGATATTGCCAACACCGATGAGGTGTTCCAGCCGCGCCGTGAGTTTCAATTCAGTGCGATCAAAGCGATCCTGATTGCCTGCGACATAGGCAAGTTCTTCATTGGTGATCACCTGGTGGGTGACGGCATCAAGATAAATCTGAACCAGGGACATCTGCTGCGTCACCAATCGAGAGCCATCTTGGCAACACTGGGATGCAAACGGTGAATCGGGCCGCGAGAAACTGAACCATGGATCGACAGACCATTCAGAGCCTGATCAAGCAATGCAGCTTGGGGCTGTTTGATCTGGCCTGTGCTGTCAGCGGACACCCAACCTGGGATCTCAACCTGCCTGTGGGAGTCATCGATGCAAGGCGCGCCAAACCAAAACTGATCGTGACCGCTATCGGCACGATCAATTCGACGCTGAAGGCCTCATCCACCATTGCTCACCCATTGATGGTGCGTCTGTTCGAGCGTTTCGAAGACGTGGGATTGGAACAAGCGCTGAGCGAAATGAAGAGCGGTGAGGAGGGTGAAGCCTTTGTCGAGGTTTGGCAGTCCTACAGAGATGAACGCCGTTCCGGTGATGCCCCGATGTGGAGCATCGAAGACGCAACGGCCTTTGTTGTGCAGTCCCGTGAGGCTCATGCTGACCGGGAAGTGGCCTGCGTCGCCATTCTTCCCGGAGATCCCCATCGCATCATCACGTTTTCGATTCCCATTTCCTTCTTGACACGACAGTGAGCAGGCCCATCGCGATGCGCCTTGCCAAGTGGGCATGAGTGGTCCCGAACTGCTCACCCAAATCGCCCTCTTGGGGATTGCCATTGGGGCCAATGCCCTGTCGGCTCTGGCGGGAGGTGGCGCCGGACTGGTTCAGCTGCCAGCTCTCATCCTTCTTGGTCTCCCATTTGCCATGGCATTGGCCACCCACAAAGTGGCCAGCGTTGCCCTGGGGCTTGGAGCGACGGGGCGTCACTGGCGTGCCAGCAGCCTTGATCTGAAACGCTCTGCGCTGGTGCTTGGTGCCGGCTTACCGGGGGTCTGTTTGGGCGCAAGCATGGTTCTTACCCTGCCCGATCGAGCAGCCATCGCAAGCCTCGGCCTGCTGACCCTGGGGCTGGGGATCTACTCCGCTCGAAAACCCGATCTGGGGACGACGGACCAGCCCCGCCCTCTGACGGCACGCACCATCGGCGTCGGAGCCTGCGGACTCTTCATCATTGGACTTCTGAACGGTTCACTGACCTCAGGCACAGGTTTGTTTGTCACCTTGTGGTTGGTGCGCTGGTTCGGTCTCAGCTACGCGAAAGCCGTTGCCCACACCCTGGTTCTGGTGGGGTTGGGATGGAACGGCACGGGCGCACTGGTGCTCGGCTTAAGCGGCGAGATTCGTTGGGACTGGCTTCCCGCACTGGTTCTGGGGTCGCTGATCGGAGGCTTCCTGGGCGCCCACTATTCGTTGGTGAAGGGAAGTCGTCTGGTCAAACGATCCTTCGAAATCTTGGCGCTGTTGATGGGCGGTTCACTCCTGATCCGAAGTTTCGGAGGTTGAATCCACAAGGAAACGTCCGGAGAATCGTGTCGCCAGCACCACCGTCGCCGCCCCGTAAGCGATGAACGTCACCGCCTGACCGGCACTGGCTGTTTCGTAGACCTCACCCGTCAGCAGCATCCAGTCCATCAGGGACGCCACCGTTCCCCAAATCACCACCCAGACGGACACGTAAGCAACACCGCGAAAGGTCCGATCCACAAGCCAAGGGGTTAATCCACGCAACGCTAAGGGAATCTGGTTGAACGAGACGAGCCGGCGGCTCCCGTAATGTCGAAGATTGATCCGGTTGAGGGGATGCCGAAGAAACGCCGCAAGCTCAACAAGGACATGGAAGCGGAAATGGCCGCTGCCAAGCGAAAGATTGAGCTGGTGGGCGCGCTGATCAACGACATCCGGAATGAAGACATCCAAGCTGAGTACCTCGGCGCCTTCACGCAGATCCGTAGCGCCGTTGTGAATCTGATTGCGAAATACACCACTGACGGCTTCTGCGAAGAAACAGAAGGCCTTCTCGCGCTTTACAAAGGCCTGATCGAGCAGTTTGAAGAGGAGTACGAGCTCTGAGAAGGAGGTCGGGTTGGTGGCCATCGGAACAGGCACCAATAGAGCGCACCGTTTAGGTTCGTCAGCCTTTGTGCCTTGCTATGGCTCTGCGCCAGAACAACCAACAGGTGTCTCCGCTGCGCCTGAAGATCACGCTCTTGGTCGCCGGCCTCGGACCATTGGTCGCCATTGGCCTCTGGCTGCAGTCCAAAGGCTTTTTTAACTGACGCCATGCGCCGTTTTCTCGCCACCGCTGGACTGCTGACCCTCGGCATGTTCCCCAGCCTGAGCTGGGCCGAAACCGTCACGTTGACCCTGCGCAACGGCGACAAAATTCACGGCACGTTGATTGAGCAGACTCCGGACGATGGAACCACGGTGCTGGACCACCCCCAGCTGGGCCGTTTGGAACTCACCGCAGAGCAACTAAAACCGGCTAAAGCCAAACCTCTCTGGACAAGCTCTCTCTCTGCAGGTCTCATCGGCAATGAGAAGGACGGCGACAGCTCCATGTCAGTCAGCTTCACCGGAAAAACCCGCTACAACGATGAACAGCAGAAGCTGTCGTTGAGTGGCAGTTTCAACGCCAGCAAATCGAAGGATTCGGGAGAGGCACTCTCCATCGATACGGAGAAAGGGTCTGCGGAACTGCGATACGACAAGCCCATTGGATCCAACCTCGATTTGTTTGCTCTGAGCAGCTACCAGTTCAACGGCACCAATGACTCCGGGGTCAACACCGTTCTGGGAAACATCGGTGTGGCCTTCCCACTGTTGAAGTCAGAAACAACTGATTTCACAGTGTCCATCGGGCCTGCGGTGCAGTGGAGCGGAGGAGGAATGACCTGTGCCAGCGACACGTATTGCGGCAACACCTATGGCGGCGCATCGCTCACCGCAGACCTCAGCTGGAAACCATTGCCAACCCTGCATTTCGGACTTCAAAACCAGTTCACAACGGTCTGGGCAACCGAAGTTCAACCTGGCAACACCCTGACCGCTGAGGTCCGCTACTACCCCGCCGTGAACAGCAAGTTGTTCACAACACTGCGGATTCAATCGATTTATCAAAGCATGAGCACTCCGCAGGTGAACAACACCATCACAGCTCAGGTGGGCGCCGACTTCTGATGACAACACCTCCCATGCTCCAACCCCCGCTGAACGCGGAACAGATCCGTGCCCTGTTCACCAAGCCATACGGAACACCCGGCCCCACGGCTGCGCAATGGAAGGCGGTTTACGCCGATGACGTTCACTTCACCGACCCAACTCAGGAACGACAGGGAATTGATGCTTACATCCTTGCTCAGGAGGGCCTGATGCAGCGCTGCGATGACGTTTTCCTGGAAACCGAAGCCATAGCAGTGAACGATCAGATGGCCTTTGTTGAATGGCGCATGGGCTTAAAAATCAAGGGAATTGAGTTCATCTATCCCGGCACAACCCGGCTCAGATTCAATCCAGACGGAAAAATCGGGGATCACCGCGATTATTTCGATTTCGTCGGCCCCACGTTTGCGCCTGTGCCTGTGATTGGTGGGCTGGTGCGATGGCTGTACAAACGGTTCGTTGCCTGAAACAGCACAGCAAGGGCATCTGTTCATCGGCCCACCAGGCAGTGGGAAATCCACTCTTGCCTCCACCCTCGCTCCGTTTCTCCGCGCGCGGGTGGTGTCCAGCGACGCCCTGAGGCAGCAACTGTGGGGGGACGCTGGCGTTCAGGGTCCCTGGTGTGAACTTGAGCCCCTGCTCCATGGGGCCATCGAGAGCGCCTGTGCTGCTGGCGAGAACGTTCTTGTGGATGCGACCCATGGGCACGCCAGCTGGCGCAGGCGGTTGATGCAAAAACCCATGGGGGCACGGCGACTGCAGTGGTTCGGCTGGTGGCTGCAAACACCGTTGGACCAATGCCTTGCCTGGAACCGGTCCCGTCAACGGCAGGTTCCTGAACCAGTGATTCGTGCGATGCACCAAACGTTGACCATCCCTCCTGACAGACCCGATACAAGAGAGGGATTCACAAGCTTGATTTGCCTCAATCCCGCCAGCTCACGCCTCAACGATCAGATCAACCAGGCCCTTCAGACCATCCTTTGCCATGAAGAAAGGTGAGCAGGTCATGCACCCCCCTGGGAGTCTCATCAACGTGATTCCAACAGCATGATTGCCATGACTCTCGGAGAACTGTTTCTGGAAGCCATGTCCACCGGGGTGATCACCAACGGCGAAATGGCGTGGGTGACCAACCGACAAGATCAATTCACGCGAACCGAGGAAGCCGTCGCACAGCGACTCGGCCGGTTGATCGACGAAGGCACGATTCAGCTGGGATGCCGGATGCCAGCGGCCTGAGCAAAGTTAGTGCCTTGATGACGCGCATCTCCTGCCGCTACAACGGCAATCTGAACTGTTCAGCCGAACATGGGCCCTCTGGTGTGACGCTGAGCACCGATGCTCCGCCTGATCATGACGGTCGTGGAAAAAGCTTTTCACCAACAGATTTGTTGGCCACTGCTCTTGGCACCTGTGTCTTGACGGTGATCGGAATCACAGCCAAACGCCGGAATTGGGCGGTCACCAACGCAGAGGCATCGGTTGAAAAAATCATGAGCCAATCGGGTCCCCGCAGGATCGAAACACTTCGGGCATGGATCACCCTTCCGAAAGAGTTGTCAGAGGAACAGGTTCAGTTGTTCAAGCGGGTTGTGAATGACTGCCCTGTGAAACGAAATCTGGAGCCATCCATGACGATTGATTTGATCTGGTGCTGAGCATCCGCATCGATCCAAAGACGGGTTTAAAGCGGTCATAAGTAGAGCCTGAGGAGGAACGATGAGGCTTCACTTCCTGCCGATTCATGTCTTCCGAGAAACCCCATCGGTCACGTTCTTTGATGCTGGGGTTCCTGGAAGCAATGGCACTGATGTTGTCGCCCACCATGGCAACGCCACGTCCCCTCCCGATCAAGACGGGTCAGAGCAGTACTACGTGCACCGTCATCAAGTTGACAACAACTTGGTGCTGGAAGGGTCCCGGACCTTCACACTGCTCAATCCAGCCTGGGAGCACCCCCACCACGTCATTCATTTGATTCGAGCGATGGGTGCCCTCCAAATCCCTATCGGGACGTACCACCGCTCAGTGTCCAGCAACGAAGGCAGCCTGGTTCTGAACCAGTCCATGCGAGATCACGGATTTGATTACAGAACGGAATTCATCCCCGTCAGCCTTGAAGAACAGGAGGTGCTCCGCCAAGCACGAGCAACAGCTCCATGGATCTGGAGCTGGAACGATGGGCACATCTGCAGAGATCACGGATCTCAGTGATGGTGCTTTCGTCGTCGTGAATGACGACGCAGGCGCTTCACCAATCGGCCGCTGACAGAGCGATCCTCTGCACACTCAAGTTGATTCCACCGCCATCCCAGCCAGGACAGCAGCAGGACGATTGCAATGGCGATCAACCAACCCACAGGACAGCTCAGGGTGACAGCTCAGAGTGAAAGCTCAACGGGCCAGATCAGAGACAAAGACTGCTCGTCCACAGCTCTTCCTCCTCACCAAGATGGGTGCGAACACAGGTGGTCACACACTCACCATCATCAACCGAACAGGTGGTGATGCACTCCAGACATGCCTCAACCGCATCCCATGTTCCAGCCTGCTGTTGCTCCATGGCGTTCTCAACCGACTGCATGAGTTGTAGATCGCCGATGGATTGCTGTCGCCGATTCCATGAAGACGAGTGAAGAGCGCGGGTCTTAGCGCTAACCGTCCTGATCCAAGCTGAACTCCAGTAACGCTGCCGTGAGCAGGGTCTTCATCGTTTGCAGAGCTTCCTGCTCCTGCGGATCCGGCCCGCCGGGCCATTTCTCAAGATGAAAACTCACGGAGCGGTGAAGCAGGCGAACAGCTTCGAGATCCAGGTCGAACTGGAGGGTGGGTCGGGACTCACTCATTCCCCCATTCTCCCCAAAACTGCCGCACCAGCACCAGCACGTTGACAGTTCCATGCGAAGCGAGTAGTACAGAGTTACTACAGCTCACCCATGCCGACCGCCCGCATTCCCTTGCCGAGCAGCTTGCCACCGATGGGCGCAGGTCAGCTCCGACCCAGCCGATCCCTCATGGTCTGCCTGACCTGCCAGCACTTTGAACACACCCTTTCCGAGGCAGGAGTCACCCAGCCAGCCTGCGCATACCATCAACAACTTCTCCCCCAGGGATCACACCTTGATCACCGCTGTCACCAGTGGATGCGGCGACTGGAAAGGGAGATCGGCTGGTGCCCAGAGGGTGCCTGAAGCGTTTCAAACCCAGCACAATCAGACACAAAAAGCCCCCTCCGAGGAGGGGGCTTTCCGATTCAGTTGATCTGAATCGTTTTTGCTGTTCCGCATGGAACAGGTTGATTCCAGATCAACCGATGGCGGGAGCCTGAAGAGCCACAGGAGTGGACTCAACAGTTGCCAGGTCGAGGGGGAAGTTGTGAGCGTTGCGCTCGTGCATCACTTCCATGCCGAGGCCGGCACGGTTCACCATGTCAGCCCAGGTGTTCACAACACGGCCCTGACCATCAAGGATGGACTGGTTGAAGTTGAAGCCGTTCAGGTTGAAGGCCATGGTTGATACGCCCATGGACGTAAACCAGATGCCGACAACAGGCCAGGCACCCAGGAAGAAGTGAAGGCTACGGCTGTTGTTGAAGGAGGCGTATTGGAAGATCAGGCGACCGAAGTAACCGTGGGCAGCCACGATGTTGTAGGTCTCTTCCTCTTGGCCAAACTTGTAGCCGTAGTTCTGGGACTCGCTCTCGGTGGTTTCACGCACCAGGGAGGAGGTCACCAGGGAGCCGTGCATGGCGGAGAACAAGCTGCCGCCGAAGACACCTGCGACGCCCAACATGTGGAAGGGGTGCATCAGGATGTTGTGCTCGGCCTGGAACACCAACATGAAGTTGAAGGTGCCAGAGATGCCCAGGGGCATGCCGTCAGAGAAGGAACCCTGACCGAAGGGATAGACCAGGAACACGGCGAAAGCCGCTGACAGCGGTGCGCTGTAGGCAACGCAGATCCAGGGGCGCATGCCCAGGCGGTAGGAGAGTTCCCACTGACGCCCCATGTAGGCAGAGATGCCGATCAGGAAGTGGAAGACAACCAGCTGGTAAGGACCGCCGTTGTACAGCCACTCATCGAGAGAGGCCGCTTCCCAGATGGGGTAGAAGTGCAGGCCAATGGCGTTGGAGGAAGGAACAACAGCACCAGAAATGATGTTGTTTCCGTAGATGAATGAGCCTGCAACAGGCTCACGGATGCCATCGATATCGACCGGAGGTGCGGCGATGAAGGCAATGATGAAGCAGATGGTGGCTGCCAGCAGGCAGGGAATCATCAGCACACCGAACCAACCGACATAAATGCGGTTATCGGTGCTGGTTACCCAGTCGCAGAAGGATTCCCAATTGCTCTGGCGTCCGCTGCGAATTGCGGTGGACATAGAAGAGAAGGAAGACGGATGAACCTTTCCCAAAAAAGGGATAGGTGGAACAAGCTTATGGACGGAACTTTCCGTTACATGAGATCTAAACAATCAGAATCAGGTCTCAAACAAACTTCATTAAGCCCTTCATGAAGCATTCATGAAGCTGCGTGAAGCAGCCAATCCCGTGATTGCTGTACGAAGCCGTTCCAGTTCATCCGCTCCTCTTCTGCGGCCCGGGCCACCAACAGCGGGGCTTGCTGCTTCAGCGCCGCAAGATCAAGCTCATCGACACCAGCGTTGATCGCCAACCAATCCGCCATGGAACGTCCCACCACACGGGTGAGATAAGCCGCACTAAGGGCCTGCATCGCGCCAGCGATGAGCCAGCTCCCGCCATCCAGCTTGGCCAGACCCAGCAAGGTTTGTCCGGTCCACTCCACCACGCCCTGGGCGAGAGCCACCCGCGCCAGTTGCGTCGCAGCTTCCCGGAGCACATCCGGCTGGAGGGACGTCCCCCAGATCTCTCCCATCTCCTTGATCATCAACCCGTTGGCCACCGCGACGGCAAGAAGATCGAGGCTGGGGACGGGGGAGGCCAACACAGAACCGGCAACCACCCATTGGGTGCGCTGCTGGACCTGGAGAAAACGATCACGCCGAAGCGACTCCAAGTCGCGCTGCCATCGCCGGTGGAGATCAGCCAAAAGCCGCGGCCGCGTCTCGGTAGACGCCTGTTTCAAGGAGCGGCGCAGAGGAGCCAAGGCTGTGCGCAGTGTCATCGACGGATCCAGAAGCAGGGTCCGCTCTCGCCAGCGTGCGGGGAGATCATCCCTGAGAGAAGCAAGAGCATCGGTCGACGGTTCCTGCGCGTCGGAAGCCACGAGCAGCCAGGCGGGTTGATTGTCCGGCACCTGCTGAAGCCAAAGCAGATCTGAGGCCAGCAGTGGCGCGTTCAGGATGAAGAGGATCAGATCTTGATCCACAAGCCCGCGGGGCCAGCTGCGGCTGCCGTCGTCGGTGATCAGGGGATGGCACAACGACAGGGTCAGCGGCACAGGGCCTGCAAGAGAGCGGCTGAGGTCCTCTTGGTCTGGGCCCTGAGGAGACCCCAGGGTGACCATGGCCATTCGCACAGGGCCAGTGCGATCCACAACCGCCTTCAAGTCAGAGCGACGGGCCAGATCGGCGGATGGTTGCTGCTCAAAACGCGCGAACTGATCCAGCACGTCCTGACATCGATTAATCCAACCGTCCAGCGAGACCGGAGCCGCAAAACGGGGCTGGCTTGGCTTGCGGCCGAGCCAGATCACCACACCACCAGCCGCCAGGAGACCCAGTCCTCCGCCAGGGACATGCATGACATCACTGATCAACCACTGTCCGGCAAGCAGCCCGACTCCAGCCACAGCCAGCGGCCGCAACAGCGACGTCGGTGACACCACCAGGTCTGGCAATGAAGCCGGAAGTTTCAACAGAGGGTCTGTCGTACCAGTGGCCCTTCTTAGCTCAACCCAACACCTGAATCCAGGACTTCAGGCCAGAGGGAAGACTTCTCCATAACTTGGGAACAGGCCAGGTTCAGCCGTGACACACAGTCATCCCATCCCGATGGTCGACAACCGCCAGGGGGTTCGCAGGGTTCTCATGGTGGCCCTGGGCCTGAACATCACCATGTCGCTTCTGAAGCTTCTGGTGGGGGTGATGAGTGGATCCCTGGCGGTGATTGCGGATGCCATGCACAGCGCCACCGACGCCCTCTCCAGCCTCACGGGCCTGGTCACCAACAAACTCTCCGATCCACGGCCCGATCGCGATCATCCCTACGGGCATCGCAAATACGAAGCTGTCGGCGCCCTCGGCATTGCAGGTTTCATCCTGTTCACAGCCATCGAAATCCTCCTGCGTTCAGGAGAACGGCTCCTGGAGGGGCTGCCTCCCATTCGGGTCACAGGCCAGGAACTGGTGCTGCTCACCCTTGTGTTGGGGTTCAATCTCCTCCTGGCGGGCTATGAGCTCCGAGAAGGTCGGCGCCTGAACAGCAGCCTGCTCAAGGCGGATGCCCAGCACGCAGCGAGCGACGTCTGGACCACCGTGGTGGTTCTCGTGGGCATGGCAGGGGCGGTCTGGTTGCAGGTGAACTGGCTCGACGTCGCTTTGGCGATCCCCATGGCCCTTCTGCTCATCCGGGTCTGCTCCCAAGTGCTGCGGGGCACCTTGCCCTGGCTGGTGGACCACATGGCGATTGCCCCCGAGGCCATTTACGGCGAAGCGATGGCCACAGACGGCGTGATGAACTGCCATGACATCGCCAGCCGCGGCGTCGTGGGCCAACAGGTGTTCATCGAGATGCACATGGTTGTTGATGCCGACGACCTCACCAAGGCCCACCGGATCACCGAGCAAGTAGAGGAGCGCCTGGACAAGACCTTCGGGCCGGTGCGGTGCACCATCCATTTGGAACCCAAGGAGTACGTGGAGGACGGGATCACCTACACCGGTGCCCATGGCTGAAGCCAACACCGAAGCGATACAGCTCGCCGGACTCACCGAGCGTCAGCAAAGAGGGCTGATCGACGTGCTCGCCGAAGTCCGCCAATCCGATGGCTGGTCTTGGCAACTTCCAGTGTTGCTGCGGGAACGCTGCTGGCTGAAGCTCTCCCGAGCTCCGCTCACCGAGCTGCATCGCCTTCTTCCCCCGGATGGTCGTGATGAAGCGCCGGAACTGATGCAGTACCGGTTGTTGCTCCAACAGGGTGTGGATCCACTCCTGGCCCAGCAGAGCTGCTGGCATGACTTCGGCATGGAGGACTGTCAACGAGCTCTGCAGGACTACTGGACCAGCAGGGACACCGCCATCCACGGGTGGACCGCCCAGCGTTACCGACAGCTGGTGAGCAGCTACCGAGACCGGATCGAACGAGGGATAACGGCTGTTCCGATGCTGGTGCTGGCCCGGAAGAACAGCGTTGAATGCCACCAGCTGCTCTGGATCACTGAAAACACCCCGGTGATGCGTCACACTTGCGCCTGATTCCAGGCCATGGGCCATGAGTGATTCCTACAGCGATCCCCAACAGCAGGCGGGACAGGGAGACGGCGGCCGTGACGGCCAGCGCAGTCGTGGCAACCGTGCCGGCGGCCGCGAGGGCGGAGGCTTTCGAATTCGTCTGAGTGACAACGAAATGCGCTCGGCGAGGGCGCTGCAGGAGGCCTTCAATCTCCGCTCAACCGTTGCCGTCCTGGGTTTCGCAGTCCGAAGCCTTGGCCAGATGTTGGAAGACGGCCAACTCGATGCCTTGATCGAACAGCAACGCAATCAGCCTGCCCGGGGTGGTCGGCGTGATGGTGGTGGTCGTGACGGCGGTGGTCGTGATGGAGGTGGTCGTGATGGAGGTGGTCGCGGTCGCCGGTTTGATGACGAGCGCAGCAACCGTGGCTCCCGTCCGAACCCCTTCGCTCGCCCGGCCAAACCCCAGCCGGAAGTCCAGGCTGAACCTGTAGTGGAGTCCGAACCGGCACCGGGAACGGCACCGACCGATGAAACCAGCCCAGATCCCGTCGCGGATGTCTCGGGCGCAGATGCTTCGACAGACGAAACCAAAACCGAAGCAACAGAGGGCTGATTGATGGGCCGGCCAAGGGTTCTTTCCGGGGTGCAGCCGACCGGAGCACTGCATCTCGGCAATTGGCTGGGTGCCATCCGCAACTGGGTTGAGCTGCAGGAGAGCCACGACACCTTCGTTTGTGTGGTCGATCTCCACGCCATCACCGTTCCCCATGACCCCAGTCGACTGGCTGAGGACACCCGCTCCACGGCTGCGCTCTATCTGGCCTGTGGCATCGATCCCAAGCGCTGCTCAGTGTTTGTGCAGAGCCAGGTGGCAGCCCACAGCGAACTCTGCTGGCTGCTGAATTGCGTCACACCGCTCAACTGGCTGGAACGCATGATCCAGTTCAAGGAAAAGGCAGTGAAGCAGGGGGACAACGTGTCCGTTGGCCTGCTGGACTATCCCGTTCTGATGGCCGCCGACATCCTTCTCTATGACGCTGATCTAGTGCCCGTTGGTGAAGACCAGAAACAGCACCTGGAACTGGCACGTGACATTGCTCAGCAGCGCATCAATGCCCGCTTCGGTGATAACGAAACACCTGTGCTCAAGGTTCCGAAGCCGTTGATCCTCAAGGAAGGGGCTCGGGTGATGAGCCTCACGGATGGTCGAAACAAGATGAGCAAGAGCGATCCGAATGAGGGCAGTCGCATCACCCTCCTGGACCCTCCAGAGCTGATCACCAAAAAGATCAAACGTGCCAAAACCGATCCAGAGCGTGGACTCGAATTCGGCAACCCGGATCGACCCGAAACCGACAACCTTCTGGGGCTTTACGCGATTCTCAGCGGCAAGGGACGGGAGCAGGCCGCCAGCGAATGCGCCGAGATGGGATGGGGGCAGTTCAAGCCCCTCCTGGCCGAAGCCACGGTGAACGCCATAGAACCGATTCAGGCGCGCTACCGCGAGCTGATGAGCGACCCTGCGGAGCTCGATCAGGTGCTGAACACAGGACGCGAGAACGCCGAAACCGTGGCCAACGCCACGCTGAATCGGGTTCGGGATGCCCTGGGCTTTGCCCGACGAGCCTGATCGCCATCAGAGGCAAGCATCAGCTGCTCTTATCAATGCAGCTGGCACAGCCTCACCCCATACCCGGGGCGACACAACCGAGACAACCCCAGAAGCAGTAACGAGTCTCGCAAGACTCTCAGGACGTTCTCACTTGCATAGACACAGCAAATCAAGGCTGTCAACCCCTCAAGAACCGACCTCGCGTCGAGGTTTCGTGGGCCAGCACTGTGATCGTCCACCTGATTGCTTTGCGTGCGTCGTTCTTTTTCTGCGTTCAACCCAAACTCCCGTTGGAGCCGCCTTCTGGTCGGTGCAGCGTTGACCGCAGGAATGGTGCTTTGCGCAGGAGCCACACAGCCCACCCAGAACGCCAAGGCCCTCGCCGAACGTTCCGATCAAGACGGTTCCGGCAGCCGCGCCACCCTGGCCTACGGCAACGAGGGGGGGCATTACGAGATGACTCCTGAACGCCGCGCGCTGCTTAATACCATCCGCTACGCCGAAGGCACTTGGAAGGATGGCGAAGACAAGGGGTACCAAATCATGTACGGCGGCGGGCAGTTCCAGGACCTGTCCCGTCATCCAGAACGGGTGATCGTGAAGCGCTACACCAGCGCCGCTGCGGGCGCGTATCAGTTCTTGCCCAAGACCTGGAAAGGTGTCGCCCAGGAACTCAGGCTGTCCAGCTTTGAACCCAAGCACCAGGATCAGGCCGCACTGCATCTCGCAGAGCGACGTGGTGCTCTGGATGAGATTGATCGGCAGGGCCTCACCAAGGACGCCATGGCAAAGCTCGCCCCGGAATGGGCATCCTTCCCCACCAAAGCCGGCCACTCCGCCTACGGGCAACCGGTCAAGAGCCATCAGGAGCTGGCGAGCTTCTACAGCAGCAACCTGCGCCAGCTGAGAAGTCAGCTGGGTGCCTGACGCGAGCGGGACGAACCCAGCTTCGCGGCCAAGGCCCACACCTCAGTGACCAACCCGTGCCACGGGTTCATCACCGCCATGGAGACAGCCATGGGCTGGGTTGATGCAGCCACCAGAGCTCGCGTCGCAGCAATCGCCTTCCTGCCGTCCTTGAGTCGGCCCTCCATGCCCTGACGCTCCTCAGGCGCCATCACGGCATCCGGACAGTTCTGCAGGAGCTCCTCCCCGCGCTGAAACCAGTGCTCGAAGTCATCGAGAAGGGACGCCAGCAGCTCGTCCAATAGAGCGCCGGCTTCCCGATTCATTGACTCACCCACGTGATGCCCTCGGGTCTCGCCCATAGGATGGCGGGCCCCGAACCTGAACCGGTGAGCAGCGCTGCAGCAACCACCCCAGCCCCCTCAGCTCCGGTGGTTCTGCCCAAGACCAGCGAAAGCCCCCAGCTGCTGAAGATCCGCCACTCGATGAGCCATGTAATGGCCATGGCCGTTCAGCAGCTCTTTCCCAAGGCACGCGTCACCATCGGACCGTGGACCGAGAGCGGTTTTTATTACGACTTCGACAACCCGGATCCCTTCACCGAGGCCGATCTCAAGGCCATCAAGAAGGGGATGATCAAGATCATCAACAAAAAACTGCCCCTTGAACGGGTCGAGGTGAGCCGCGGCGACGCCGAAGCAAAAATCAAGGCTCAGAACGAGCCCTACAAACTGGAGATCCTTGAGGGTCTTCAGGAGCCCATCACCCTCTACACCCTTGGTGAGGACTGGTGGGACCTCTGCGCTGGCCCCCACGTGGACCACACCGGGCAACTCAACGCCAAGGCCTTCGAGCTGGAAAGCGTGGCCGGCGCCTACTGGCGCGGCGATGAAACCAAGGCTCAGCTGCAGCGCATCTACGGCACGGCCTGGGAGACCCCCGAACAACTGGCGGAGCACAAGCGCCGCAAGGACGAAGCTCTCCGGCGGGATCACCGACGCATCGGCAAGGATCTCGACCTCTTCTCCATCGAAGATGAAGCCGGTGCCGGCCTGGTGTTCTGGCACCCCCGCGGCGCCCGCATGCGCCTGCTGATCGAGGACTTCTGGCGTCAGGCCCACTTCGAGGGCGGCTACGAGCTCCTCTACACCCCCCATGTGGCCGACATCAGCCTCTGGAAAACCTCAGGCCACCTCGACTTCTATGCCGAGAGCATGTTCGGGCCGATGGAAGTGGACGAGCGGGAATACCAGCTCAAACCGATGAACTGCCCCTTCCACGTGCTCACCTACGCCAGCAAGCTGCGCAGCTACCGGGAACTACCGATTCGATGGGCCGAACTCGGAACCGTGTATCGCTATGAGCGCCCCGGTGTGATGCACGGTCTGATGCGGGTCAGGGGCTTCACCCAGGACGATGCCCATGTGTTCTGCCTGCCCGAGCAGATCAGCGACGAGATCCTGAAAATCCTCGATCTCACCGAGCGGATCCTCTCCGCCTTCGATTTCAGCAACTACGAGATCAACCTTTCCACCCGCCCCGAGAAGTCCATCGGGGATGACGCCGTCTGGGACCTGGCCACCCAGGGCCTGGTCGAGGCACTTGAGCGCAAGGGTTGGGCCTACAAAATCGATGAGGGCGGCGGCGCCTTCTACGGCCCGAAAATTGATCTCAAGATCGAAGACGCCATTGGCCGGATGTGGCAGTGCTCCACCATCCAGTTGGATTTCAACCTGCCGGAACGGTTCGAGCTCGACTACATCGCCGCCGACGGCAGCAAGCAGCGACCGATCATGATCCACCGCGCCATCTTCGGCTCGCTGGAGCGATTCTTCGGGATCATGACCGAGAACTACGCCGGCGATTACCCCTTCTGGCTGGCCCCGGAACAGGTGCGTCTGCTGCCGGTGACCGACGAGGTGCAGCCCTACGCGGAGCAGTTGCTGAACCAGCTCACTCAAGCTGGTGTGCGCGCCACCATCGACCGCAGCGGCGACCGTCTCGGCAAGTTGATCCGCACCGGCGAACAGATGAAGATCCCCGTGTTGGCGGTCATCGGTGCCAAGGAGGCGGAGCAGAACGCCGCAAGCCTGCGCAGCCGACGGGATGGTGACCTCGGGGTCACATCGGTGGCCGACCTGCTCAGTGCTGCTCAAATGGCCAACAGCCAGCGCGCCGCAGGCCTGGAGCTGAATTGATGACGGAATCACCCGTGCACCACCTGGCCGATCTCGCGCGTTTGCGTAGCGCACCAGAGCTGCTGCCGCACATCAGGGATCAGCTCCGCCAGGAACTCACCCAGGCCATGAGAAACGCTCGTTGGTTCACCATTGGCGTGATGGCCCCGTCCGTGGATCAGGCCCTTTCAGCACTGCGCAGCCTGGAGCAAAGCCAACAGTGGGAGTCCATGGAGCTTGTGAACAGCCCGGAGGAGCCTGGTCCTGTGTTTCTGAAAGCCAACCAGAAGGGGGGCACAATCCGGATTCGGATCGAGAACGGCCTCGGCGAGGGAGTTCTGATCAGTGGGCACGGCGATGACGAAACCACACCAAGCACCACATGGGGACCGCTTCCACTGGACTTCTTCGCCTGACCAACCCACGCTGGTAGAAGACGCTGCGGGCCCGGATGGCCACCACCACACTCCTTGCAGGGGATATGGGAGGCACCAAGACCCTGCTTGCTCTGTATGGAAGCGACGGGAGTCAGCTTCAACTGCTGCATCAGCAGCGCTTCCGCTCAGGGGAATGGGCCTCCCTCGAGCCGATGATCGATTCCTTCCTCAACAATCGTCCAGCAGATCTTCCTGCTCCAGGACATGCCTGCATCGCCGTCGCTGGTCCGGTGCGCCACAGGGAAGCCAAAATCACCAACCTGCCCTGGCGACTCCGTGAGGCCGACCTGGCTCGTGCCGCGGGGCTGGAACGCCTCGAGCTGGTCAACGACTTCGCCGTTCTGATTTACGGGCTGCCCCACTTCAACGACAGCCAACAGGTGATCCTTCAGGACGGCGAACAGGACCATGGCCCACTGGCGATTCTTGGTGCAGGCACCGGTCTCGGCATGGCACGTGGACTGCAGAGCGAACAGGGACTGGTGGCCGTGGCGAGCGAAGGAGGCCACCGCGAATTTGCCCCGCGCAATGAAGCGGAGTGGAACCTGGCCTGCTGGCTCAAACAGGATCTCGGCGTCAGCAGACTGTCGATTGAACGCATCGTGAGTGGCACCGGCCTGGGGCATGTGGCCCACTGGCTGCTTCAGAAACCAGATGCCGTCATGCACCCCCTCCGCAGCGTGGCCGAAGCCTGGCGACGCAACAGCCCAAACGATCTACCCGCTCAGGTGAGCCTCGCCGCTGAAGGGGGAGACCCTTTAATGCAGCGGGCTTTGCAGTTGTGGCTGGAGGCCTATGGATCAGCGGCGGGCGACCTTGCCCTGCAGGAACTCTGTACAGGAGGCCTCTGGGTCGGTGGCGGCACAGCCTCAAAACAATTGAAAGGACTTCAATCCGCAAGCTTTCTCAATCCAATGCGCGACAAGGGACGATTCCGCGAACTGATCGAGGGGCTCCGGGTCACGGCCGTCATCGATCCCGATGCCGGATTATTCAGTGCTGCTTGCCGTGCACGGATGCTGGCGGAGTCAAGTGGGAAACTGGCCTGAGCAGAGGATCAGCGATGGCGCAGCCGCGCATCGGTCAGAAAGTGGTCGTGGACGTCCCGGCAACCACGGCCAATCTCGGACCAGGCTTTGACTGCCTCGGTGCTGCCCTCGACCTAAACAACCGATTCGCCATGCGGCGGATCGAAGGGGGTGGTGAACGGTTTGAGCTGATTATTGAGGGATCGGAGGGAAGCCATCTCCGTGGTGGGCCTGAAAATCTCGTGTATCGAGCTGCGCAACGGGTGTGGAAAGCAGCTGGTCTTGAACCCGTCGCCCTGGAGGCGCGGGTGCGTCTTGCCGTGCCGCCGGCACGGGGGCTTGGCAGCAGTGCAACGGCCATTGTGGCCGGATTGATGGGGGCTAATGCCCTGGTGGGGGAACCCCTCTCCAAGGAGAAGCTGCTGGAACTGGCCATTGATATTGAAGGACACCCCGACAACGTTGTGCCATCCCTTCTGGGCGGCCTTTGCATGACCGCCAAGGCCGCCTCCCAGCGCTGGCGTGTTGTGCGTTGCGAATGGACGCCAGGAGTGAAGGCCGTCGTCGCGATTCCATCCATACGTCTGAGCACAAGCGAAGCCCGACGGGCCATGCCCAAGGCCATCCCCGTTGGCGACGCCGTGGTGAACCTTGGTGCCCTGACGTTGCTGCTTCAGGGGCTGCGCACCGGCAATGGAGACCTGATCTCCGACGGCATGCACGATCGGCTCCACGAGCCTTACCGCTGGCGACTGATCAAAGGGGGAGACCAGGTCAAACAGGCGGCCATGGAGGCTGGAGCCTGGGGCTGCGCCATCAGTGGTGCCGGGCCAAGCGTCCTGGCGCTCTGCTCGGAGGAGAAGGGTCCAGCCGTCAGTCGCGCCATGGTGAAAGCGTGGGAAGCAGCGGGGGTCGCCAGCCGCGCGCCGGTGCTGAATCTGCAAACCGCAGGCAGCCACTGGCAACCGGCAGAAGATGAGTAGATCCACCTAAATCGAGGGCTCAGCCCTGTTAGCTTTGTTAAATATTGCGGACAAGGAATGGACGCTGGGTTAGCAGAGCTTGCTGTCTCGAGCACACCGTTCCCCTGGTTATCTCTGATTGTGTTGCTGCCGGCGGCGGCAGCTCTCGTGCTTCCCCTGGTCCCAGTCAGCGAGGACAAGCCATCCCCCGCGCCCAGAACGATCACGCTCATCGTCCTGCTGGTCGATCTGCTGCTGATGATGGGGGTGTTTGCCACCCGCTTCGACCCCAGCGCTGAAGGTCTCCAGCTGGTGGAACGTGTGAGCTGGCTTCCGGCCCTCGGCCTGGAGTGGTCCCTCGGGGTGGATGGTCTCTCCGCGCCTCTCGTCGTGCTCAGCGGGCTGGTGACTTTGCTGTCTGTGGCTGCCAGCTGGTCAGTTCAACGCAAGCCACGGCTGTACTTCGCCCTGATGCTGGTTCAGGCCTCGGCCCAAGGCCTGGTCTTTCTGTCCCAAGACTTCCTGCTCTTCTTCCTCGCCTGGGAGCTAGAGCTCGTTCCCGTCTACCTGCTCATCGCCATTTGGGGCGGACAAAACCGCCAATACGCCGCGACCAAATTCATCCTTTACACAGCGCTGGCCTCCCTGCTGATCCTGATCAGTGGTTTGGCGCTGGCTCTTTCCGGCGATACCTTCACGTTCAACCTCACGGAACTGGCCGCTCGCTCCCCCGGCGGCAGCTTCGGTCTCCTGTGTTACCTCGGCTTCCTGATCGGCTTTGGCGTGAAATTGCCGATGTTCCCTCTCCACACTTGGCTGCCTGATGCCCATGGAGAAGCGAATGCGCCGGTGTCGATGCTATTGGCCGGCGTTCTCCTGAAAATGGGCGGCTATGCGCTGCTCCGTTTCAACGTCCAGATGCTGCCGGAAGCGCACTACACCCTGGCGCCTGCACTAGTGATCCTTGGGATCGTGAATATCGTCTATGGCGCCCTCAACGCCTTCGCCCAGGACAACGTGAAACGCAGGATCGCCTGCAGTTCCGTCAGTCACATGGGATTTGTTCTAGTGGGGATCGGTGCCGTGGATGCACTGGGGATCAGCGGAGCGATGCTTCAGATGGTCAGCCATGGCCTGATTGCAGCCGCGATGTTCTTCGTGACAGGGGTGTTCTACGAGCGAACAAAAACCCTTTCGATCCCCAACATGGGTGGGTTGGCCAAAGCCTTGCCGATCACCTTCGCCTTCTTCCTTGCCAGCTCCCTGGCATCCCTGGCGCTGCCGGGCATGAGCGGCTTCATCAGTGAAATCACTGTGTTCCTCGGCATCACCAGCCAGGAAGCCTTCACATCACTGTTCCGATCAATCACCGTCCTGCTGGCCGCCATCGGGCTTGTGCTCACGCCGATCTACTTGCTCTCCATGTGCCGCAGAGTGTTCTTTGGTCCCAGGATTCCTGCACTGGCCAGCGTGAATGACATGCGGCCAAGGGAACTGATCATTGGCCTGAGCCTCCTGGTACCAACCCTGGTGATCGGAATCTGGCCGCGCGTCGCCATGGATCTCTACGAAGCCTCCACCAACGCCCTAGCCCTGCAGTTCATCGCCAGCTGACATGACCACATCTGCTTCTCCTCTCCTTCGCGGCGAAGGCCTGCCCGAATTTCGGTCCATTTCCCCCGAGCTGGTCAGCCAGGACATCCCTGTCCTTCTCGAACAACTTGATGGAGCCTTCAGTGAGCTTGAGAAATCTCTGGAATCAGCCTTAGCGGGCCCGTCCCGACTCTCCTGGGACGCGGTCATGCAGCCACTTCAGGCCATTGGTGAACGGCTGCGCTGGAGCTGGGGTGTTGTGTCTCACCTCAATGGCGTCTGCAATTCCCCCGAACTGCGTGATGCCCATGCCGCCCAGCAACCCGATGTTGTGCGCCTCAGCAACCGCCTCGGCCAAAGCCAGGTTCTTCATCGAGCCTTGGAATCACTTCAAAACGACCCGGCCGAGCCCCTCAACGCCACCCAACAGCGGATTCTGAAATCAGAATTGCTGTCGATGCAGCAGCGCGGGGTGGGCCTCAGTGGCGATGAGAAAGCGGCCTTCAACCGCACCAGTGAACGTCTGGCCTCACTGTCCACCCAGTTCGGCAACCACGTGCTCGATGCCACACAGCAGTGGACTCTGAAACTCACCGAACCCAACGAGGTGGAAGGCCTCCCGCAACGGGCTCTGGAAGCGCTGGCCGCAGCGGCCCGCGAGGCAGGGGATGCTGATGCTTCCGCTGAAGGTGGCCCCTGGCTGCTGGGCTTGGACATGCCCCGCTATCTGCCGTTCCTCACCCATGCCACCAACCGCTCCCTGAGGGAAAAGGCTTATCGCGCCCATGTGGGGCGGGCCAGTGAAGGAGATCTCGACAACCGCGCACTGATCGAAGAGATCCTGACCCTGAGGCGCGAACAAGCCTCTCGCCTGGGGTATGCCCATTGGGCTGACCTCAGTCTGAGCGCCAAAATGGCCGACGACGTGCCGGCCGTCGAAGCACTTCTGGAAGAACTCCGTGCTGCGGCTTATCCAGCAGCAGAACAGGAGCTGCAGGACCTCCAAGCCATCGCCCAGGAGCACAAGGCCCCTGAAGCAGATGACCTGGCTCCCTGGGACATCGCCTACTGGTCGGAAAAATTGCGCCAATCTCGGTTCGACCTGGACCAAGAAGCGCTGCGCCCCTGGTTCCCGCTGCCGCAGGTTCTCGATGGACTGTTCAGCCTTTGCTCACGTCTCTTTGACGTGGAGATCGTCGCCGCAGATGGCGAGGCACCGATCTGGAACGACGACGTTCGCTTCTTCCGTGTGAAGCGCTCGGATGGCACACCTCTGGCTGGCTTCTACCTGGATCCCTACAGCCGGCCGGCCAGCAAACGCGGTGGGGCCTGGATGGATGAATGCCTGGGCTTGAACAAGCAACCGGATGGATCGGTGGTGCTGCCGGTGGCCTATCTGATCTGCAACCAGACTCCACCTGTCGGAGACACCCCCAGCCTGATGAGCTTCGAGGAGGTGGAGACCCTCTTCCATGAATTCGGCCATGGGCTCCAGCACATGCTCACCACCGTCGAAGAACCGGAAGCCGCCGGCATCAGCAACGTGGAATGGGATGCCGTTGAACTCCCCAGCCAGTTCATGGAGAACTGGTGCCTCGATCACGCCACATTGATGGGCATGGCGCGCCACTGGCAGACCGGTGAACCTCTGCCTGAGGCTGAATTCAACAAGCTACGCAGCAGTCGCACCTTCAATGCGGGACTGGCCACCCTGCGGCAGGTTCACTTCGCCCTCAGTGACCTTCGCCTCCACAGCAAGTGGACTCCGGAGCTCGGCATTACGCCCGACGCGCTGCGCCGTGAGATCGCAGCGACCACCACAGTGATGGCTCCGATCCCGGAGGATCAATTCCTCTGTTCCTTCGGCCATATCTTTGCGGGCGGCTACTCCGCCGGGTACTACTCCTACAAGTGGGCTGAGGTGCTGAGTGCAGATGCCTTCTCCGCCTTCGAGGAGGTAGGTCTGGATCAGGAGGATCGGGTTCGCGAAACCGGAGCCCGCTTCCGCGACACCGTGCTCAGCCTCGGCGGGAGTCGCTCCCCTGCAGACGTGTTCAAAGCCTTCCGCGGCCGCCCAGCCAGCACCGAAGCGCTGATTCGCCATTCCGGCCTGGTGGCCGCGGCCTGACCTCAGGCGCGCAAGCTGCTGCTGAGCCGTTGAATTGCTGCGGGGTGACTGATCAGCTGCTGATGGGTCCAGACAGGGATTTCCTCATGCCGACCCACCGGCAGAACAGCTCTCCAGCCAGGGCAGACCATCAGATCCCAGCGGCAGAAGAAACTGCAGCACTCGACCCCATCCAGGGCATCGGTTGGGCGATTCAGCTGTCGCAGGAGGCGACTGCCGACTTTCATGTCTGCAGCACCGGCCAGTAGCGGGCGGGGAATCAGCTGGGCGGCAAGGGTGCCCTGCTGTGGACTGCCCACGCTGAAGAAGCGTCGGGTGCGTTGCGCCCCCCCAAGCTCCTGCAGCCAGATCCTGCCAATCACGCCCCCCATCGAGAAACCCAAAAGGTCGACCCTGGTGTCAGAACCAAAGCGCTGCTGAATGTGCTGATCAAGGCGAGAGGCCAACTGCCGCAAGGGCACCCAGCCCAGCCCATGGGGAAGATGCGGCGCCAGCAGAGGGCGATTCGGCTGGTCCAGCCCCTGGATCAGCCGATGAAACAGATGGGGCGTGTCCCAGAGACCATGCACCAACACCAGAGGGATGTTCACAGGGCTGATGTGCCGCCATGGCGCGAGCGCTCCACGAACACCCGACCGTTGAATCCAGGAACCGGTGCAGCACATTTGGTCAATCGCAACCACATCGGCATGGCCCCGTACAGGGTTTCCAACCGATCCAGCATCTGCTCGCTGAAGTGCTCGATCGTGAGGCAACGAATCTGCTGGGACAGACCCTGCAGGGCCTGAATCGCCACGCTGTAATCAAGACTCCGGCTTAGGTCGTCAGCCCCGGCAGCAGCCGTCAGATCGAGCTGAACACTGAAATCAAGGCTGAACCACTGGCCATCCCGACGTTCGTGCTCCAACACCCCGACATGGGCCCACAAGCGGAGCTCCCGCACACCGATGCAATCCATCAGAGGGGCCTGTCGATGTGGGTGAAGACACGGCTGCCGTTGGCGTAGTCGGCAGCGATGTGACCCTCACCACGCAACCGATAGCGATAGGTCACCAGCCCCTCAAGACCGACCGGTCCTCGGGGCGGCAGGGTCTGGGTGCTGATACCCACCTCAGCGCCGAATCCGTAGCGGAACCCATCGGCGAACCGGCTGGAGCAGTTGTGATAGACCCCGGCGCTATCCACCGCTGCCAGGAAGCGGTCAGCAGCCTGGGCATCCTCGGTCAGGATCACTTCGGTATGACGCGACCCATAGGAACGGATGTGATCGGTGGCTTCCTCCAGATCTTCCACCAGCTTCACCGCCAGGATCAGATCCAGATACTCCGTGCGCCAGTCCTCCTCCGTGGCCGTTTCAGCCACGCCGAGGGCCACGCTCTCGGCATCGCCCCGCAGCTGAACCCCGGCAGCCGCGAAGGCCGGCAGCGCTGCTGCCAGAAAAGGCTTGGCAATGGAGCGGTGCACCAGCAAGGTCTCGATGGCGTTGCAGGCGGCGGGATACTGACTTTTGCTGTCCACTGCCACCCGAACGGCTTGGTCGACATCGGCCGCAGCATCCACATAGAGATGGCACACCCCATCGGCATGGCCCAGCACCGGAATGCGGGTGTTGTCCTGGATGAAGCGCACCAGCTCGTTACTCCCCCTGGGGATGATCAGATCCACGAGGCCGTCCAGACGCAACAAGGCCAGGCTTTCTTGACGCGTGGTAAGCAGCGCTAGGGCATCGGCGGACACCGGACTTGCCGCCAGGCCTGCCTGCAGCGCTTCCATTACAGCCTCATTGGTGCAGCGGGCCTCACTGCCCCCTTTCAACAGGGCGCCGTTGCCCGAACGGATCGCCAGGGAGGCGATCTGCATCACGGCATCCGGTCTGGCCTCAAAGATCACACCCACCACGCCAAGCGGCACGGAGATCCGTTCCAGCACCAAGCCATGATCAAGCTCCCGGTGCAACTGGCGGCAGCCCAGCGGGTCGCTGAGGCTGGCCACCTTGCGGACGCCATCAATCGCTGCAGCCAACTTGGTTTCATCCAGCTTCAGCCGGGCCATCAGGGCCGGTGCCAACCCCTCGGTTGCCGACCGTTCGAGATCCTGACGATTGGCACCAAGGATGATTGCTGCGCGGTCGGTCAGAGCGTCCGCCATCGCCTGGAGCGCCAAGGCGCGTTGCCCGTCATCGGTCTGCCCCAGATCAACAGCAGCACGGCGGACAGCCGCAGCACGCTGCAACAGCGCGGCGGAAGGCTCTGGAACGCTGGACATCAACGCAATCAATCTGGAGCCATCATCCCGTTCAGCCGCAGCAGGGCGAGCCGAGCAGCCCCCAGGCGTCCAGCACCATTGCCCAGGCAGGCGGCTTCGATCCGCAACCCCTCCCTAGACACAGCCTGCACCCGTGACTCCACCTCGCGACGCAACGACGGCAGAAAGTGACGGGCGGCACCAGCGAGGCCACCACCCAACAAGACCAACTGCGGCGTGAACACGTACACCAAAGACGCAACCCCGCAGCCCAGACGCTCGCCATAACGTCTCCAAACCTCCACGGCGACCGGATCACCGGCATCGGCCTCTGCACTGAGCTCGCGGGGATCGCGATCGCAGAGCCGCCGAAGGCCCGTGATGCTCGCGAACTGCTCCAGAGAGCCACGGTTGCCGCTGTTGCAGGCCGGACCGTCGGGCTGAACCCCAATCAGCCCCGGTTCCGCGGCCGCACCGTTGTGGCCCGTGAACAACTCCCCACGCAGGAGCACCCCCCCACCAACACCAGTGCCGAGGGTGAGCATCACCACATCCTCAACTCCCTGGGCAGCACCGAGCCAGGCCTCACCCACCACGGCACAGTTGCCGTCATTGGCAAGGGTGACCCGGCGATTGAGCCGTGATTCCAACCAGTCCGCTAAAGGCACGTCCTCCCAGCCGGGCAGGTTGATGCAGACCCGCGCCACTCGGGCCGAAGCATCCATCGGACCGGGAAGCCCGATGCCAACCGCCTCGGCCTGATACTCCGGATCGATCTTTGCAATGGCCTCACAAAGGGCCATGGTCACGGCACCAGGAACGGCGGGCTGCGGTGTGGGCCATTGCGCCTCCGCTAGCACCGTGCCATCGGCACGGATCCGAGCCAGCTTGATCGCCGTACCCCCGAGGTCCACCCCGATCACCTGCGCACCAGGCATGGTTCAGAACCGGAAGAAGACCTGCAACTGGCTCTGCCAGGTGCCATTGGCATCCACAGCACCAGACACGGAGGTGTTCGGCGTCAACCGATAGGAGACGGTTGCTTGCGGCGGAACATCGGTGGTGTTCGGGGCCGCCAGAACGGAAAGGTCGAACCGGTCGGTCAAATCCAAACCGAACTCCGTCACCAGTGTGAATGTCGGCGGGACCCGGCCGGACGTGCGCTCCTTGTCTGACTTCACATCGGGAGTGACGTAGGTCGGAAAAATCGCCACTTGAAGCCGTTGCCCCATGGCATCGGTCAAGGTGCCCAGCACGGGAGACAGCAGCGACTGACCCACCACCGTGGCCAGAGCCGCACCACCGCTTCCGGCCAAACCGGACAGGGAATTTCCACCGATCAAGCCCAACAGCTGCTGCTTGGACATCGGAGGTGTGCTGCGCAACACAAGGTTGTTGTTGTCAACCAGACGATTGGCCGGGCCGGTGGCTTGAACCGTGACCTTGACCAAGCGAAGCTGCCCCCCCTCGGCATAAGCGCTGCCACTGCCATTCGAAGCAAACACATTGGAGCTGGTGGTCTGATTGGCGCTGCCAACACTGACGTTGTCAGACACCCGTGACTTCATCGCGATATCCACGTAGGGCACGAGCCCCAGCGAGGGCGTGAACACAGCAACATTCGCTGCCCGAGGATCCAAGCGGAAGGTGGTAGAGAACAGGCTGAGCCGGCCGGAATTCAGCCGGATCAAACCTCGCGCCTCAAGAGAGGGATCCAGTGGGCCGTTCAATGCCACCGATCCTCCCCCCTTGAAGCTGATCCAGGGGGGCATCAGCACCCGGAGATCAGGACCGAGAGCGAGGCGAAGATTGTCAAAGCGGATCGCTGGCAGATTCGGCATGAACCCTGGCACTTGATCCGGTCCCTGAATCGGTGTGTTGGGTCCCATCAGGACCAGAGGTTCCTTGAAATCCCACTTCTCCTCAATCAAGGCATTCACAGACATGACGCCGGGCTGCACTGCAGCAGAGGGACCCTCCACGCCCGTGGGAATCAACCCTTGAACTCCGCCCCGCCGCACCCGTCCGAAGAATCCGGACTGCGGCCGAAGTGTGCCTCTGGACAGAGTGAGATCTCCGGAAACGACGGGTTGCACCAAGGCACCAGCGACCCGTAATTCGCCGTCGGCCTGGAAATTCACAATCGGCTGACGAATCTGACCTTGACTGAGCTGCAGGGTGAGGGGCTCAGCATCGCGCTGGGGAGCGAACAAACCGAGCGTTCCTGAACCGCGCAGCTTGCCGCCACGGCCCACCTCGGCCTCAAGGTTTTGCACCAAGACCCGATCGAAGTCAAACAGGATCGAGGCATTGATCCGGCGAAGCGCCTGCTCACCGATGCTCAGATCACCGTTGGTTACCACGAGGAAGCCATTGGCCTGGGGTTGCTTCAGGGGACCGCGCAGCAGAAGCCGGAGATCCGTTCCCCCCTGCTTGACCGTCAGGGAATCCCCCGCGAGAAGCGTCAACACGCCGAGGGCATCCCCATGGCTTTCCAGCTTCAGATTCAGATCGGCATCGGGATCAAAGGGAACATCCCCGGAGACAGTGAGAGCTTCCTTGCTCTCCCCTCCCCTCAGAGCCAGATCCAGACGGATTGACTCACGGTCGACGACGACCGATCGCTGCTCCAACTGCAGTGGCTGGCCCGCAAGGCTGGCGGAATCGAGGATCAGATCGGAGGCAAGCAGGGGAGCCTCTCCAGTGAGGTCGTAACGGCCTCGGATGCCAATGCTGCCGCGGAGCTGGGGAGGAACAGGTGCCAGCAACGCCAGCAGGGACAACGGAACCTGCAACAGAGAGAGGTCACCGGATCCTCCGAAAAGTGGGCCGCGAAGCGTGGCGACCACCGGTTCGAGCTGAAGCGCCTTGGCTTGGTCATCCCCCTCAATCCACAAATGCGCCTTGGCGATCAGATCGGCCTTGAGACGCTTTGGAGTGGGCCCCTCAATCGTGCCGGAAACATTGATCCGTCCTTCCAAGCGCTCCAGCTGTGGACCCTTGCTGGGATGGGCCAGGGCATAAGCCTCAAGAGCACGTCGGGATTGCGCCAAGGCCTGCAACTGGCCATCGAGGGAACCGCCGAAGGTGTTGATGAACAGGGTTCCGAGATCTTCAGCACGCCCAAAAGCCGGACCGGAAGGACGGTCATGACCTTTTAATTGCCGAGCCAGAAGCGTCAGCCAGTTCACATCCAGACCTTGAGCCTCGATCTCGCTTTGCATCCGTCCACCCAGATCTCCGCGGGCCTTCAGCCGAAGACTGCCCTCCCTGGGCATCAACGCTGCATCCGCTTGAAAACGGCCATCCGCCAGAACACCCTCCAGATTGAGGCTCTCCATCGCGACACCCGCCAAGGAGGGCTCTGCGATGGAGGCAGACCCACTGACCGCGAGAGGGGCCAAAGCGAGGTTCCCTGAACCCGTCAGCTGACCAGCAACAGCTTTGGGCTGATTGCCCGGTGGGACGATGAAACGAAGACCATCAATGTTGAGGTCAGCAGCACTCCAGCTGTAGCGGCGTTGCGCGCCCCTCGACTCCAGACCGTCGAAGCGCAACTGCCCCTCACCACGGTCCAAACGCACGGCCTTGGGCCAACCGTCTGCGGCGAGCTCGGCCACGATCGAGGCGCGCACCGCGGGCTGCTTGGCCGCCATCTCCAGGCGAGCTCCACGGCCGAGTACCCCGCTGAGGCTGCCTTGCCAACGTTCAGGAACCTGCAAGGCACCGAAGCGGGGTTCGTCCAGCATCAGGGTGATGTCCGGCTCAAGGGCCGACAGCGGTCCGTTCAACCGCCCCCGCGCCGCTACGCGACCATCCAGTGGCGTACCGATCAAGGGGGTGAAGCGGCTGAGTTCCAGAGGTTTGAGTTCAAAGCCGCTCTGAAGCTCACCGGATTGAATCCGCCCCTGCACCACTTGAAGAGGCAGGCGAGCCTCTGCCCGCAGCATTGGGCTGGTGAAGCGATCCAGCACCAAAGCTGAATCATCTGTGGACCATCGGGTCTGGAGTGACCAACGCTCCAGCAGAGGGTTCGCAGCCTGGCCAAGCTTCAGCGTCAGATTGGGTGAAGCCAGATCACCACTGACATCCACTGCTCCGAGAATCGGTGCGGTTTGGCCCAATCCGGCCTGGAGCGAAGCCAGAGCAGACCAGAAGCGGGGATCAATCTGCAGCTCCGTACTGCGCAGATCCAGATCCGAACCAATCGTTCCGGTCAGACCAAAACGCAATCCTGGGGCTCTGAGCCGGAGCCGATCCACCAGAACAGCCCGTTGCTGAGGTTTCAGCCAGGGAGTGCGCCATTGACCATCCAGCATCAGGGCTGTGTTGAGGCCCATGGCTTCAGGCAGCTGGATCTGCCCATCGACGCTCCATTGGGGCTCCCCCCAGGGCCCCTGGATCCGAAGCTTCACCCGATCCTTGCTCGCAGGGAGACCTTCCGTGCTGCGAACTTCAGCGCGAAGGTCAAAGCGCTTGTTCAAGGCAACGGATCCAGAGGCCAGAGCCTCAAACGATCCAAAACGCAGCGTTGTGGGCTCCAGCTTCAGTTGCTCACCCTTGCAGCCGATGCTGAGGCGCTTGGTCTGAACTGAAGCAATCTTGAGATTGGTGAGCCCGAGTCCACCCCTGCAGTTCCAAGAGCCTCCGGTCCAGCTGATCTGAACATCGCCTTTCAGACGCCCTGAGGCATCCAGATCCAGAGAGGGCGCAAAAACCGCCCCCAACGGTTGAAGGTTGAGCCGATCCAGCCGACTTCGAAACCTGAAACCGGGTCGATCCCAGTGCCCTTGACCGTCCAAACGGACAGACCCTTCCCCTTCAACCCAGCGAAGTTCGGATTCGGTGCTGAAAAAGGCCTCTCCCAGTAGAACCGAGCCCTGGCTGCGGAGTTCAAGGGTCTGCCGCTGAGGGCCAAATCGAAGCCGTGCTGGGTCGGCCAACTTGTATTGCAACCCAAGCCGCGGCAGGTCGGCTTTGCCGTTCGATGCACCAAATGTCCAGTAGCGACCCTCCTCGTTGGCCTGCAACTCGCCACGCACCTCGTGCAAGGTGATCTGCAGAACCGGCTGAAAACGCCGCAGACTGGCCAAGGGGGCAAGGCTGACTTCAAGCCCCGCCAGGCTGAGTTCCGACTGATCCTCGGCGGACGGCAGGATCCGACTTGGGCCTAAAGCGATCCCCCAAGGACGGAGTCCGTCGTAGGAACCGATCTTCAGTGCATGACCAAGCGGCGCCGAAAGAGAGTTCTCCAAGGCGGGACGGAAGCGTGCAACGGTGCGCTCCGCTACACGATCAAGGGCCATGAAGCCCGCCGTTCCGGCACCAACCAGAACGAAACTGCCAGCTGCCAACCAGACAAAGCGCCGCGTTTTCCCCATCAGACGCGACGGCCACCCCGGAATTCAGCGCAATATAAGGAGCGTGTTTTCAGTGCACCAGACCCCATGGCCTTTGATCAGCTGCTGCTTACCGCCGCTCCCTGGCTGGGATGGTCCGGTCTCGGACTTGGAGGGCTGACTGCTGTTGCCTTCCTTGCTCGTTGGGGCATCCGTTTTCGCCTGGTCGGCGTCAGCAGCTTCACGCTGCTGCTTGCTGTCAGCTGCTGGGCGTTTGGCGTGAGCTACACACCCCCCGTGGTGGTCGATGGTGCTGTGCGAGCACCGATCGTGTTTGACAACGGCAACGACCTGGTGGTGGCACAGGTCCCTGCCGACCTGGCTCCATCCACAGTCGAGGCCACCCTGGAGCAGTTGGAGGGGAATCTGCGCGGCTCCGGCCGTTCCAGCAGGACTGTTCTGGTGCGTTTGCGGGGCATCCAGGCGGAGGGTGACGGCTTGGCCCGTCCCGTCATCCTGGGAGAGGTCAGCAAGACCTTTCGTTGATGCCGGACTTCAACGACGTGATTCAGGAGCTTCCCCAGTCGTTTCGCAGGGAGAAACAAGAGCTTGATCAAGCCGGAATCAATCGGTGGTCCACCATCCGTGCCTTAACGGATCTGGAGCTGAGCCGACTCGCCCGCAGCGGTCAGGCATCGGCCCGCAACCTCAAGCGGCTGCGTGGAATGGCGGAATTGGTCTGTGTGTTGAATCTGCCCCCCCAGGACGCCGCGCTGCTGATGCATGCCGGCATTGCCACGCCGGCTGCACTAGCCGCCTGCAGCCCCGAACGTCTCGTGCGCCAGACCGGCAGGCTTGAGCGCAGTCTCGGGACCAAAAGACCTGCTGTCGTGGATCTGCGGGTTGCCGGCGACTGGATCCGACGCGCCAGGCAACTCGCGAACTGACCCCATCGCCCCTGACTTGATGCTCAATCCTGCGTATGAACAATGCATGAGGTTGACCTTCCTGCGTTCGGCTCTGGTCTCACTGGCTCTGATCAGCACACCTGCGCTCGTGAGTGCCGCTGACTCCGATTTACTCAATAACGTCAAACGCAATCCTGAGAAAGCCAAGGAGATGTGTCGTTCCTTCCGACAAATGAACGACAACAACAAATCGGCCTATTCCAAAAAAGCCACCCGCAAGGTCGCCAAAAGTCAGACCCTGAATTTTCAGGATGCCGAAATCCTTGTGACCTACGTGGTGGGGATGCATTGCCCCGATGTCCGCTGAGACGAGCGGAATTTTCTGCCGAGATGCAGCGCTGACGCTTGCGGATGGCGTCGTGCTCCATTCGCGGCTGTGGCATCCCAGCCGGGGCGGTCCCTGGCCTGCTCTGCTGATGCGGCAGCCCTATGGAAGCCGCATCGCCTCAACGGTCACCTACGCCCACCCAACCTGGTGGGCGTCCCATGGCTTTCTGGTCGTTATTCAGGATGTGCGGGGTCAAGGGGCGTCGGAGGGCAACTTCGGTGGGTTTGGTCAGGAAGCAGCCGACACCACCGCCACCCACGCCTGGGTTCGCCAGCTTCCGGAGTGCAATGGGCGACTGGGGACCTACGGGTTTTCGTATCAGGGTTTAACCCAACTCACCGCCGCTGAATCCACGCCGGCACCGGAGTGCACAGCACCAGCGATGACCGGACTGGACGAACGTCGCCATTGGAGTTGTGAAGGAGGTGCCCACTGGTGGCAGCTTGGACTGGGCTGGGGGCTTCAGCTCGCCGCCCTTCAGGCCCAGCGACGCGGAGACGTGACCGCCTGGCTGGAGATCCGCAGAAGCCTGGAAGACACCACCTACCTGAGAGAAGGGCCTGCTCTGCTGGAACGCCATGACCCCGATGGCATGGCCTGGAGATGGTTGCAAAGTGACCCGAACCAGCCGCAGCAGTGGACTGTTCATCGCCCCCCTGTGACCTGGCTCCAACAACCGATGCTCTTAATCGGTGGATGGTGGGACCCGCATCTGGTGGGCCTGCTCGACCTCTGGTGTCGCAGCAAGGCCGCCGGTGGTCAGCCATCACTTCACATCGGACCCGCTTCGCACCTTCAGTGGTGGCCGGAGAGCCAGCAGCTGATGCTGCAGTTTTTCCAACAGCATTTGCAGGATCAACCACCGCAGGAGCCAAGGCCAACCAACCAGCTTTGGAACATCACGCACCATCAATGGGACTGCATTCCGGCACCAGACGCGACCATCCCTGCGTCATGGGGCCTGCGGAGCCAGGGACTGGCTTGCATCGATCCAAGGGAAGGAGCGCTCGTCGCTGCTGGGGAAGGAGAGGGAAGCGTGAACATCGTTCATGACCCCTGGCGACCGGTCCCGGCCATCGGTGGACACCTCGGAACACCCCCCGGCCCCGTGGACCGGATGGCCGTGGATCAACGCGGCGACGTCGCAACATTCACCTCAGCCCCCTTGGTGGCTGAGCTTCTGCTATCGGGGCAACCGGTACTGCAGCTCAACGCACAAGCGGACCAGCCCGGGTTTGATCTCTGCGTCAGCGTGTCGCGTCTGCCTGCGGGCGCCAACACCATCGAGCAACTGAGCACTGGCGTCCTACGCATTCGAGGTGACGAGGCTTTGACAACAGCCATGCGCAACGTGACCCTTCAGCCGCTTCAGGCCGCACTGGCACCAGGCGATCGACTGCGGGTCTCGGTCGCCGCAGCAGCCTGGCCCGCGATCGGCGTCAACCCTGGCCACGACGCCGTGCCCTGTGGGGCATCAAGCCCGGAGCACCGTGTGGTGACGCTGACACTGACGCTTAGTGACTCCACCCTGCAGCTGAACCCCTTTGGCTCCGGCAGACTGAGGCTCGACTGACCTTTGTGCTTTGAAGCTCTCCGCTGCCCTGCTGGCCATCGCTCTGTCAGCCCCCATGGGGTTGATCAGTCCCGCAGCAGCGGAGGAACTGACAAGGACTGAACTCACGCCGGCACAAGCGACAGCGGCTGCTGAACTCTTGCTGGAGGCCCTCAAGCAACGCCAGGGAGACGTCATGCACGACGCCCTGGCTACCCCGATTCAGGCCAGTGTTGATGTGAAGACCGTCCAGGCTCGCCTGGACCAACGCGTGGCCATCGATGCAACCCGCATCGTCAGGGTGATTCCTGGTTACAACACGACCACGATTGATGCTGTCGTGACCACCGGATCCGGTGACGAAGGCATGCTGATGGTGCTGGATGAGGACGGCAAGCTGCTCGCCTGGAAGTGGACCGACCGCATCCAGCCCATCGAAACAACGGCACTCGACTTCACCCGAGACCTTGCCGCAGGGCGTTGGATCGCAGCGCGATCCAAGATGTCCTTGCAGCTGCAGGAAGATCTGGCCCCGGGAGATCTCGAACGCAAGTGGACCAAGCTCAGCAAGGTGGCTGGTGGTTTTCGCAAGGTCAAAGACGCCGTGATCGCCCATCAAGGAGGGGATCAGCAGCTCGTGCTTGTGTCTGTTGCCTTCGGCAAGGCCACATCCAACCTGTTCGTGATCTTCGACGACCGCGGTCGAATCATCAACGTCGACATTTCCCGAGACTTCGTCTGATCACCTGCTGATCTGTTTCGTAAATCAGGCTTAACATCGCGCCCAATTCATAGATCTCCCATGGGTGTCGCCGCAGTCCTCGACTGGATGGTGCAGGACGGCGAACGGTTGGCGAATTGTCGCCATGACCACCCGTTCGCGGTGCTCGGTCCCCAACCCTCAGAACAGGGTTGGACCGTGCGGATGTGGATGCCTGATGCCCAAACGGTCACCCTGCTGGTGGGGGGCGATGAGATCACCATGACCACCCCCAACCACCCCTGGGTGTTCGAGGCACAACTCGGCAGGGACCCTGGCTGCAGCTACCGGGTCCGAGTTGAGCGTGGCGGGATCGTTCATGAACAACACGATCCCTGGGCTTTCCGTGGTGAATGGATGGGCGAAATGGATCGCCACCTCTTCGCCGAAGGCAACCATCACCACATCTGGCAGAGGATGGGTGCCCATCTCACCGAGCGTGACGGGATCACCGGAGTGATGTTCTGCCTTTGGGCTCCCAACGCTCTGAGCGTTTCCGTGATCGGGGACCTCAATTCCTGGGACGGACGTCACCACCCCATGCAGCAGCGCCTTGGTGGCATCTGGGAACTGTTCGTTCCTGGACTGAATGAGGGGCATCTCTACAAATACGAAATCCGCACCCAGGACGGCCACTGCTACCAGAAAGCTGACCCCTACGGTTTCCAGCACGAAGTCCGCCCGGATAACAGCTCCGTGGTGGCCCGCCTGAACGGGTACAGCTGGAAAGACCAGGGATGGATGCAGAAGCGGGATAGCAGCAACGCTCTGGATCAGCCCATCTCGGTGTACGAAATGCACCTCGGCAGCTGGATCCACGCCTCAGCAGACGAACCCTGGATTCAACCCGACGGGACCCCGCGTCAACCAGTGCCTGCGGCGGACATGAAGCCCGGCGCACGGCTTCTCACCTACGCCGAGCTCGCTGACCGTCTGATCCCTTACGTCAAGGAAAGGGGATTCACCCACATCGAGGTGATGCCGATCACCGAGCACCCCTTCGATGGATCCTGGGGCTATCAGGTGACGGGTTGGTATGCCCCCACCAGCCGCTATGGAACGCCCGATGAATTCCGGGCTTTCGTGGATCGCTGCCACGCGGAAGGCATCGGGGTGATCATCGATTGGGTTCCTGGCCATTTCCCGAAGGATGCCCATGGACTGGCCTTCTTTGATGGCGCACACCTCTACGAACACAGTGATCCGCGGATCGGGGAACACAAGGAATGGGGAACCCTGATCTTCAATTACAGCCGGAACGAGGTTCGCAATTTCCTTGTTGCCAATCTCATCTTCTGGTTCGAGCAGTTCCACATCGATGGCATACGTGTGGATGCCGTGGCCTCAATGCTGTATCGCGATTACCTGCGCCCCGATGGTGAATGGCTCCCGAATGAAAACGGCGGCAGGGAAAACACAGAAGCGGTCCGTTTCCTGCAGCAGGCCAACCATGTGTTGTTCCAGCACTTCCCCGGAGCCCTCTCCATTGCGGAGGAATCAACAACGTGGCCGATGGTGACGCAACCAACGGACATAGGTGGACTCGGATTCAACCTCAAATGGAACATGGGTTGGATGCACGACATGCTCGATTACTTCGAGTTGGACCCGTGGTTCCGCCAGTTCCATCAGAACAACATCACGTTCTCGATCTGGTACACCTACACCGAGAACTTCATGCTGGCGCTCAGCCACGATGAAGTGGTGCATGGGAAAAGCCATCTCCTGCACAAAATGCCTGGAGATGACTGGCAGAAGTACGCCAACACAAGGGCCTTACTGGCGTACATGTGGACACACCCCGGCAAGAAGACGATCTTCATGGGGATGGAATTCGGTCAGCGGGCCGAATGGAATGTCTGGGGGGATCTCGAGTGGGACCTGCTCAACTACGACCCCCATAAAGGCATCCAGCGGCTGGTGGATGACCTCAATGTTCTCTACAAGGCTGAACCGGCCCTGTGGCGTGACGACTTCGACCAGTTCGGCTTCCAGTGGATCGACTGCAATGACAACCGTCACTCCGTGATCAGCTTCATGCGCCGGGAAAGCACAAGCGGCACCTGGCTCGTGGTTGTGGCGAACTTCACCCCCCAAAGCCATGCCCAGTACCGCGTGGGCGTTCCTCTCGCCGGCTTCTACCAGGAGATCTTCAATTCCGATGCGGCCAAATACGGCGGCAGCAACCTCGGCAACATGGGGGGCAAACCGACGGATGAGTGGGGCATCCACGGCTATGAGAACTCCCTTGATCTCTGCCTGCCGCCGCTGAGCCTGATGGTGTTCAAGCACGACCCGAAACGCAGCCTGAGCAGCAGCGACCAGGACAACACCCTGTGACGAAGGTGATGACAATTAGGGGCTAAAGCACTAGCCGAGCCCTGGATTCAGGTAGGTTTCCGGCTGACCTGACCGGGCTTGATGAGCGACTCTTTACCCCTGCTCCTGCGTGCTGCGCGCGGTGAATCGGTGGAGCGTCCTCCGGTGTGGATGATGCGCCAGGCCGGTCGCTACATGAAGATCTATCGGGACCTGCGGGACAAGTACCCCAGCTTTCGAGAGCGTTCCGAAAACCCTGATCTCTCCTACGAGATCTCCATGCAGCCGTATCACGCCTTCAAGCCCGACGGCGTGATCCTGTTCTCCGACATCCTCACGCCCCTGCCTGGGATAGGGATTGACTTCGACATCATTGAGAGCAAGGGCCCTCAGATTGGCGATCCAATCCGGAGCATGGCTCAAGTTGACGCCCTGCGCCCGCTGAACCCAGCGGAGTCGATGCCCTTCGTGGGAGAAGTGCTGGGTCGTCTCCGCCAAAGCGTCGGGAACGAGGCGGCTGTTCTTGGTTTCGTCGGTGCCCCCTGGACCCTCGCCGCCTATGTGGTGGAGGGCAAGAGCAGCAAGAACTATGCGGTGATCAAGGCCATGGCCTTCCGCGAACCCGACATCCTTCACAAGTTGCTCGACCACTTCGCTGAGTCGATTGCCAATTACCTGCGTTACCAGATTGATTCCGGTGCCCAGGTGGTGCAGATGTTTGATTCCTGGGCTGGCCAGCTGAGTCCTGCGGACTACGACACCTTTGCTGCGCCTTATCAGAAAAAAGTGGTGGATCTGGTCAAGCAGACGCACCCTGATACTCCCTTCATCCTTTACATCTCCGGTAGCGCCGGTGTGCTCGAGCGGATGGCCAACACCGGCGTCGATATCATTTCGCTGGATTGGACGGTGGACATGGCCGAAGCCCTGGCCCGCTTGCCGGAGCACATCGGTGTGCAGGGCAATGTGGACCCCGGCCTGCTGTTCGGCACCCCGGATGCGATCCAAGCTCGCATCGATGACTGCGTCCGCAAGGCCCGCGGTCGCAAGCACATCCTCAACCTGGGCCATGGAATTCTGCCTGGAACTCCCGAGGAAAACGGTGAAGCCTTCTTCCGCGCCGGCAAGAGCGTGATGGACCGTCTCGGGGCTGTCGTTTGACCCGCATCCTGGTGACCGGCGCCAGCGGCTGCGTCGGTCAGTACATCTCCCGCTGGTTGCTGGAGCATTCCGACGCGGAGTTGCTCCTCTGGCTGAGGGATCCCGCCAAGCTCACTGCTGTTCCTTCAGACCATCCCCGCATTCGTCTTCTGGTGGGGGATCTACGGGACACAGACCGGTTTGCCCATGAACTTGCATCGGTCAATCGGGTGATCCACACCGCTACGGCCTGGGGTGACCCCGAGCGGGCCGAACAGGTGAATGTGGTGGCGGTGAAACGGATGCTTGAGCTTCTGGATCCCACCAAGCTTCAACAGATCATCTATTTCTCAACAGCAAGCGTGCTCGATCGGCACCTGCGCCCCTTGCCGGAGGCGCTGGCCTACGGCACGGAATACATCCAAACCAAGGCCCGCTGCCTCAGGGATCTGGAACAACATCCCCTGGCCAACAAAATCATCGCAGTTTTTCCGACATTGGTGTTCGGCGGACGGGTCGACGGCACCAGCCCCTTCCCCACCAGCTACCTCACCGAAGGTCTGGCCGAAGCCAGTCGTTGGCTCTGGTTGGCCCGTTGGCTTCGGGTGGATGCGAGCTTCCATTTCATCCATGCCGAAGACATCGCACGCATCTGCGGTCTGTTGACCACACGTCCCCACGAACCGAACCGTGAGCCCGGTCAAGGCGCCCTGCGCCGCGTGGTTATGGGTCAACCAGCCATCTCGGTGAACGACACCGTGGCCACCCTCTGCCGCTGGCGCGGTGTGGCACGCACGCCTGGCATTCCGCTCTGGCCCTGGTTGATTGAAACCCTGATCCGCGTGCTGCCCATCGAGGTCAACGACTGGGACCGGTTCAGCATTCGCCAGCGCCACTTCATCCATGACCCGGTGACGCAGCCGGAACGCTTCGGTGGCAACAGCCATGCCCCCGACTTAGCAACAGTTCTTTGTGATTCCGGATTGCCCAACCGCGGAACCCCCAGAGCAGCGCGTAAAATCAAGGAATCGACATAGCTCTTTCATGCGCTCCGTCATCCGCACCGTTGCAGCTGCGTGCTGCGCCTTCCTGATGCTGATCGGCCTCAACGTCGGCACTGCTCAAGCAGCCACCGTTGAGGTGAAGCTCGGCACAGACGCCGGCATGCTCGCTTTCGAACCTGCCACCGTGAACATCAAGGCAGGCGACACCGTCAAGTTCGTCAACAACAAATTGGCACCTCACAACGCTGTCTTCGAAGGCAACGATGAGTACAGCCACTCCGATCTCGCCTTCAACCCCGGCGAATCCTGGGAAGAAACCTTTGCCACCGCTGGCACTTATGACTACTACTGTGAGCCCCACCGTGGTGCTGGCATGGTCGGCAAAGTGATTGTCGAGTGATACCAAAATTTCTCAAGAAATTAAGGTTTTTTCCTCATTGAACTAACAACCCTGAGCTGTGTATCAATCACAGCTCAGGGTTGTTTTTTTTGGCAGCAACAATGGATACCTTGGAGTATTGAATGGATTGCGATGGCACGCGCTGCAGGCCTGATCCTGACGCTTTTGTTGCTCGTCGGTTCGAGTGAACTGCTGTCAGCACCGGCGATGGCGTTTGAAAGCTCAGCCTTGGAGCAGGGAGAGCAGATTTTCAACAGCAACTGTGCGGCTTGTCACATGGGTGGCGGCAATGTGATTCGCGCCAACCGAACGCTCAAGATCAGCGATCTGAACGCCCATGTCGATGCCTACGCGAACACCCCTTTGGAAGCTCTTGAGCATGAAATCGAGGACGGCCTCAATGCAATGCCCGGATATGCCGACAAACTGAGTGAAGAGGAGATCATTGCGGTGGCCACCTACGTCGAACAACGGGCCGAATTGGGCTGGTAAACGCGATGAGTCGTGAAGCTTTTCGAGATTTTCTGCGGGCCATCGAGCATCACCAAGGATTGCGACGCGACGCTGCCCAGTGCAGTGATGATGATCAACTACTGGCCCTGGCCAGGCGCCATGGTTTCGATGTAACCAAGCGGGATTTCAGCGACGATGCCCAGGAATCAGCGATCATCCGCTGGTTTGAAACCAGCCGAATCCAACGCTCCTTTCAATCACGGCCATCTCAAACAACGCCATCTCAAACAACGCCGTCTCAAACACCACCGTCTCAAACACCACCGTCCTGATGGCCGTTGTCACCCTGCTCAGTGATTTCATTGACGGCACCAGCATGGCTCTAGCCGAAGACACCGATGCTGCCGATCTGAACGCCTTCATGACCGCCAATCAAGGCCGGCTCTGGGCGAGTGTGCAGCAACGCCGGCAACAGCGACATCAAACCATTGTTCGGCGTGGCCCAGGAACGGTGTACTTCGCAGCGGATGCCGCAGGGGCAGCCACGGTGGAGCGCTACCTCAACAGCGAAACGGGGTCAGCAGAAGAAGCAGCTGCCATACAAGCGATGCAGGCCGCAGGGGTGGAGATTGCACCCCATGTGGGGGCTGACCGTGAACGCGATGCGCTGATCAACGGTCGATTGCGGGGGCTGACCGCCCAGGCCAAGGCCGAGGGTTTCGGCTGAACCAACAGACCATGACCCAATGACACTTCCCGAGAACCCCCTGGGCCTAGAACGTTTTGAGGACCTGGTCGACTGGACCGACTCCTACCTCCACTTCAAACACGCACTGGAGGTGATTGCTTTCACTCCAGAGATCGCGACGTCGTACCTGAACATCTTCAGCGACTTCAGCAGCCGCTACGCCACGGAGATGAAAAAGCAAGACATCCTGGAAGCCCGTCTCCCCAAGGAGATGCGAGAGACGATTGAGGCCGAAAACTCTCACCGTGCCCTGCTGAGGCAGCTCCTCAACGGTTGATCACGCAGCTGAGTGAACCTGCTTGGCCGCCTGCAGCACGGCCAGGTAGAGATCCTCGTCGATCTCGCGGATGTAGAAATCGACTTCAGTCCCTGACTATGTTTTTAGGAGACATCCATAATTAGTGCATAGCTCCACACGCGACAGGCAATCAGTCCCACAGCAATGGCTGACACAAGCCAGACACTTGCCAAGTCCATACGGCCACGAGCAGTACATACGCACGCATCGAGGAGCTGCCGCGGAGGAGTGGGGGTTTATTGATGACCGCGAGCTGGATTCCTTCAAGGGCCACAAGAGCTGTGCAACCTGCCACCACTTCGGTTACGTCACCCTGGGGCAATGTCAGGTGCTGGGGTCTTGCTATCTAAAACGAGGTCTCTTGGCTCCTGGGTCCCATCATCTGAAAAGCTGTAAGCACTGGAGCTTCTGCTCAGCAGTGGATCCGTACAACTGAGGGCACCGCAATGGACACCACTCAGAAGCTTGTAGAGAAGCTGGTAGAGAGACGGATGCAGAACACTGGCGAGTCTCACGAGGTAGCTACCGCAAACGTGATGGCCGCTTTTGCGAAGCTCAAAAGAAACGGCATTTGACACCGAGCAGAACCACCGATCGGGTGCCTCCGTCCAAATGGCTCTGCCGCCCCAGTCGACTCTCGAAAACTGGGGCAATTACGTCTTAACTCGGTGGCTGAAAGCCTTGACGCATCACCCGCTACGCACAGGTCGTCTTCAATCCACCGGCCAGTGCTTCCACTCAGCATCTTCGGGCATCCTGGGCGAAGCAGGGCTTTGACTAAGTCGAATTCAGCTTTGCCTCTTGCACTTAGCTGTTCATGGCGAACATCAGCTGGACGTTCTTGCCACTATCAATATTAAAAAGTAATTGATTAGTGGTAAAGCCTATTGGTTTTCCGGAGGTGCTCTTCAGTAGAGGGCCTTTGTTCCGAGAGCCGCCGCCGCCGCCGCCAGATGGTGGCTCCAGCACACCTCCGCCGCCGCCGCCAGATGGTGGCTCCAGCACACCTCCGCCGCCGCTGCCGCCAGATTGTTTCAGCAGCACACCTCCGCCGCCGCCGCCGCCGCCGCCGCCAGATGGTGGCTCCAGCACACCTCCGCCGCCGCCGCCAGATGGTGGCACACCTCCGCCGCCGCTGCCGCCAGATTGTTTCAGCAGCACACCTCCGCCCCGACCGCCCCGACCGGATGGTGGAACAGAGCTAACGCAGATTTTTGGTACAGACAATTCGGATGAACTTTATGGTGACTTAGATAGGAACCTAATTTGGGGATACGAAGGCGATGATTTTGCTTACGGCTACAAAGGAGATGACACGATCAAAGGACACAAAGGGAATGATTATCTAAAGGGAGGATGTGGCAATGACAAACTTCGGGGTTGCGAAGGTGATGATACTTTGAAAGGCGGATATGGCAATGATATTTTGTACTCGGGTGGTGGGAATGATTTGTTGCTGGGTGGAGGCGGTAGCGACACTTTTAAGATCTACGGTTCTGGAGAAAATGTAATTAAAGATTTCAGCGCCAATGATGGAGACAGAATTATACTGAAATCTACTATTTTTGATTCAATAGCTCAAGACGGCGAGCATGTTCTTATTTCTTTTGACGACAACTCTACTCTTCTGGTGCTTGAATCAACACTCAGCGATGTCGTGAATAATTTGACAGCTGAAATTGTTTAATTGGTTGTGAAATTGGCATTACATTTTCGAGCTTAAGTTTGATGTGTCTGGGACTCACCCCCCTCCCGCTGATTGCTGGTTGTTGGAGCTGCCTAGTCCACCGGCCAGTGCTTCCATTCCGCACCTTCGGGTATCTCGGGAGGTGCCTTCAGATCCTGGGTTCGTCCCAAGACACCCGCCACTGCGGCAGGCGGCAGGGCAAGTAGTCGTGGTGCTCACAGCGAATCCCGCCCTTAGGAGCGACAGAGCCCATCCATCCGCTCATCCATCCGCTCATCCACCTGCCGTCGTCAGTCTTCAGCGGATCGCCTTTGAACCAGATTCAGCACTTCTGCTTGCTGCTCGACTTGGTTGAGGCCAACTGGCTCCTTCAGACCTGCGGAGTCTGATCGATACGAATCAATCCGAAAACCAAGCAACAAAGGTTCGAAGGGCTACAAAAGTCCTTGAGAAAATGCCAGAACGATGTCCGAGGCTGCTGATCTGGTCAGGAAGTACGGCGAAGGCCAGTCCCAGTTCGATGAGCTTGTGGGCTTTGTGAAATGCCAAGAGTGCTTCTCGACCTTGATGGGAGAAATCACAGAACAGCTGGGAAATGAATCAGATGCCGCTGGACGAATGGCGAGCCAATTCCCAGAGATGTTCAAGACCTACGCCAGAGCAACGGGTCTGTACAACGACGAGGGCAATGGAGAAGAAGAAGGCGGTGATGGGGGCGAAGGCTGAACTGGGTCCGATTCGAACGCGGTGAGGTGTCACTGCCAGATGCCATTGCCAGCATGACCAAAGTGCCCGCATAGCAATGGATCTGAGTCAGTTCGACAGCCCAGAGGAGCTCAAGGATTGGATCGAAGAACAGGACGAGCCTGAAGACATCACAGAGGAACTCGGCGACCAACTGCAAGGCGACGAGCTGCAAGGCAATCCTGAGCTGTATTTGGTCTATGGCGCCCTGTCACTGATGGACGAGTTCCCAATGAGTGGAGCGATCCAAGAGGCAACGCTCGATAAGAAGTGGGATGTGCTGGATGAAGACGGTGAACGGAACTACGGAGATGACGACTACGAAGCTCAAACTGCTGTCTGTGACGACGTCAGAGCGGCTTTCGAAGACCTGACAGATGCTGAGGCTGGTGGGCCTGACGCTGAAGGAGTGCTCGTCTCTTCTCAGCGACCTTGTGGTCTGCCGGAACATCGAACAGCCCGAGCGGAATGCGTGCCTTCTTGAGCTGGTCGCTTCCATCCCGTGCAGGAAGCATTCCCAGCAGGTAGAGCCGGCCTCTCATTGCATTGACAGAGATCTTGGCCAACGCAAGGCCGAGAGCACTTACGTCCAGTGTGGTCGACGTAGGAAACCACGCAAGTCGGCCCTGGGCATTTATGCACGAGGCGTTCATAAATTCCAGATTTACGTGCGCTTACCTGCGTCTAGATGCGTTGGGCTACTTCTTCAAGACCCTTGTGCTGACTGCTTTACGGCCGTCAACACTGCCAAGTACAGATCTTCGTCGATTTCCCGGATGTCGTACTCCGTGGGCATCACGCCGTGATGATGCTCATGGACCACCATCCAACAGCTGCGCTCCAGCTCACCGCCAGCGGTCGAAGACAACGCCAAACTTCTTTGAACAAGAGACTCCACCAGCTGCGGATTGGACATCGGCCCTTCTCGGTTCGGCGAACTCTAAAAAGCCGTTCCGGTTTGCCGCCCCGTGGTGAGAGCACCCAACCGAATGCTTCGGTTTGCCCCCGCCGGCCTCGCATCAATCGCCATACGGTGAACGCAGTTTGAAACGCATCAGAGATGCAACCCACGGCGGAACAGTTCACTGAACAAGCCTGGGCCGCCATCGTCGCCGCCCAGCAGTTAGCGCAAAGTGCGAAACACCAGCACCTTGAAACGGAGCATTTGCTGCTTGCTCTACTGCAGCAGAACGGGCTGGCTGGCCGAATCCTGATCAAGGCAGGTGTCGACCTTGCCAATTTCCAAGCGTCGGTCGACACCCATCTCAAGCAGCAACCCAGTCTTGGATCTCCACCGGAATCTGTCTTCCTGGGACGTTCCCTGAACAGCTGCCTGGATCGGGCCGAAACAGCCCGTGATGGTTTCAGTGACAGCTACATCGCCATCGAACACCTGTTGCTGGCCTTGGCGGACGATGACCGCTGCGGCAGACAACTGCTCAGCCAAACAGGCGTTGACACCACCAAACTCAAAGAAGCCATTACTGCTGTGCGAGGCAACCAGAGGGTGACCGATCAGAACCCGGAAGGGACCTATGAATCCCTTGAAAAGTACGGAAGGGACCTGACGGCAGCCGCCCGGGACGGGAAGCTGGACCCGGTGATCGGCCGCGACGAGGAGATCCGACGCACGATCCAGATCCTCAGCCGACGCACCAAGAACAACCCCGTGCTGATCGGCGAACCTGGGGTCGGAAAAACCGCCATTGTTGAGGGACTGGCGCAGCGAATCGTCAACGGCGATGTTCCCCAGGCCTTGCAGAACCGTCAGCTCATCGCCCTCGACATGGGGGCCCTGATCGCCGGTGCGAAATACCGCGGTGAATTCGAGGAACGTCTCAAAGCCGTGCTCAAGGAGGTCACTGCCTCAGAAGGCCAGATCGTGCTGTTCATCGATGAAATTCACACGGTGGTGGGCGCTGGAGCCACCGGTGGTGCCATGGACGCCAGCAATCTGCTCAAGCCGATGCTGGCCCGGGGGGAACTGCGCTGCATTGGTGCCACCACTCTCGACGAGCATCGACAACACATCGAGAAGGATCCTGCCCTGGAGCGACGCTTCCAGCAGGTGCTGGTGGATCAACCCACGGTGCAAGACACGATTTCCATCCTGCGCGGTCTGAAAGAGCGCTATGAGGTGCACCACGGCGTCCGCATTGCCGACAGTGCCCTGGTGGCTGCTGCTGTCTTAAGCAGCCGCTACATCGCTGACCGCTTTTTGCCCGACAAAGCGATCGATCTGGTGGATGAATCCGCCGCGCGCCTGAAGATGGAGATCACCTCCAAACCGGAGGAGATCGATGAAATCGATCGCAAGATCCTGCAGTTGGAGATGGAGAAGCTCTCCCTCGGCCGTGAATCCGACAGCGCCAGCCAAGAACGCTTGCAACGGATCGAACGGGAACTGGCGGAACTAGGCGAACAGCAAAGCTCCCTCAATGCCCAGTGGCAGCAGGAAAAAGGCGCGATCGATGAGCTGTCGTCGCTCAAGGAAGAGATTGAACGGGTGCAGCTGCAGGTGGAACAAGCAAAGCGCAGCTACGACCTCAACAAAGCGGCGGAACTGGAATACGGCACCCTGGCTTCGCTGCAGAAGCAGCTGCTTGAGCAGGAAGCCCAGATCGCCTCGGAGGAGCCTGGCGAGAAAGGCTTGCTGCGGGAGGAGGTGAGTGAGGACGACATTGCCGAGGTGATCGCCAAGTGGACCGGGATCCCCGTGGCGCGGCTGGTGCAGAGCGAAATGGAAAAGCTGCTCCAACTGGAGGATGACCTGCATCAACGGGTGATCGGCCAGGACCAAGCCGTGACCGCCGTGGCGGATGCGATCCAACGCTCCAGGGCAGGGCTAAGCGACCCGAACCGCCCCATTGCCAGCTTCCTCTTTCTGGGGCCCACCGGTGTTGGCAAAACCGAACTCTCCAAAGCCCTCGCCAACCGCCTGTTCGACAGCGACGACGCCATGGTGCGGATCGACATGTCGGAGTACATGGAGAAGCACACCGTCAGTCGTCTGATCGGTGCTCCTCCCGGCTACGTGGGTTATGAGGCCGGTGGACAGCTCACCGAAGCGGTGCGTCGTCGGCCCTACGCCGTGATCCTCTTCGACGAGGTGGAGAAAGCCCACCCGGATGTCTTCAATGTGATGCTGCAGATCCTCGATGACGGGCGCGTCACCGATGGGCAAGGCCGCACCGTGGACTTCACCAACACGGTGCTGATTCTCACCAGCAACATCGGCAGCCAATCGATCCTGGAGCTGGCCGGCGATCCTGAGCAGCATGGAGCGATGGAAGCTCGGGTGAATGAAGCTCTTCGGGCCCATTTCCGGCCAGAATTTCTGAATCGCCTGGACGATCAGATCATCTTCCACAGCCTCAGGCGGGAGGAACTGCGCCAGATCGTCACCCTCCAGGTGGAACGCCTGCGCCAGCGCCTGGCTGAGCGCAAGCTGGAGCTCAGCCTGAGTGACGGGGCCGCCGACTGGCTCGCCGATGCCGGATACGACCCTGTTTACGGGGCACGACCGCTGAAACGGGCTGTTCAACGGGAACTGGAAACCCCCATTGCCAAGGCAATCCTGGCGGGTCGTTACGGCGAGGGACAGGCGATCAATGTGGATCTGGAGGCCGACCAGTTAGCTCTGCGCTGAGAACCACGGGGGAACCGCGCTGTAATTGGCCGCATTGCTGCTGTTCTCCCGCGCCTCCACGGCATAGCAACAGGTACGACCGCCATCCCTCTCCTGCAGCAGCTCGTTGGCCCAGGTCCAGATCAAGGCAGCCGTCGCCTCCATGCCCACGTTCTCCATCACGCGGAGATCAAGCGCCTCGAGGTTGTGCAGCCGCTGCCATTCCGCCAGCAATGGATCGTCGGCATTGACCAGAAAGGTGTGGTCGAACTGCTGCCGCAACCGTTGTTCGAAAGGGCGAAGGCTGGAGAAATCAACGACAAAACCGCAGGCATCCAGCTGGGTTGCGGCGAACCAGAGGTTGAAACTGCGGCTGTACCCATGCACAAAGCGGCAATGGCCTTCATGGCGCCACTGCCGATGACAGCAGGGATATCCGGTGAAGGCTTTACTGCAGCTGTAGGGGGTCGGAGAAACGAGCAAGGGGTGAAAACGCGGTGTGGAGCACGCTGCGGGAAGATTCAGGCGTTGCCCGAATGTCCGAGGCCTGATGCAGCCCCTCAGCCCCGCCTTCATTGACCAACTCCGTTTTAACGAAGCGGGGTTGATTCCAGCTGTGGCGCAGGACTGGCTGGACGGTGCCGTGTTGATGGTGGCGTGGATGAACCGGGAGGCGATCGAAGCGACTCTCCAGAGCGGTGAAGTGCACTACTGGAGCCGCTCACGCCAGGAGCTGTGGCACAAGGGGGCCACCAGTGGTCACATCCAGACGATGCGAGAACTTCGCTACGACTGTGATGCCGACGTCCTGCTGGTAACGGTTGAGCAGGCCGGAGACGTGGCTTGTCACACTGGCTCCCGCAGTTGTTTCTACGAAAACAGCGACGGGCGAACGTCTGGTGGCACAGCGGCTCTGCCACCACCAGCGGATGCCTGCACAGAACTGTTTCGTGTGATCGAGAGCAGACGGGACAATCCGGAAGAGGGCAGCTACACCAACAAGCTGCTGACGGGGGGAGACAACAGCATCCTCAAGAAAATCGGCGAGGAAAGCGCTGAATTCGTGATGGCCTGCAAAGACGACAACGCCGACGACATCGCCGGAGAGGCCGCCGACATCGTCTTCCACATGCAGGTGGCCCTGGCCCATCACGGCGTCAGCTGGCGGCAGGTGCAGGACGTGCTGGCAGCGCGACGGGGCGCCCCGCGCCGGCACTAGGGCAGGCAGGGGCTGTCGCTGCTGATCACCACTTCGTCGCCGAGCTCCACCGTGTCCAACAGCACCCCCATGGTGAGATTGCCGGCATTGATGCAACCTCCGGTCACGGCCTGACCGATCCGGGTCTCATCGTTGGTGCCGTGGATGGCAAAGCTGTACCAACGGAAGACGCCGTCGTAGGTGTTGAAGCGGAAGGGCTGTTCTGTGGCTGGGACAGGAGCCAGGCTGATGTAGCCGATGCCGTATTCACCGGTTTCTCCATCACCTTTGAAATCGATGGAGTTCATATTGCTGAAGAGGGTCTCGCGCAGCTCTTCCTCCGTCTTCCCGGATTGCTCCACCAGAGAGGGGTCCATCTCGAAGCGGTCGTTGCTGAGGATGGCGTTGACCTCAAACGTTCCGAGCGGCGTGACACCCTCTTCAAAGGTGGTGCCCTCACAGCCGATGCCGTAGCGCCCATGGCCAACGGTGAAGCGCAACGCCCCCTCAGTACGGTCGAGCACCCCTTCACTGGCTGCCGGATTGCTGCCGTCCAGCTGGATCCGAATCGGTTCCCGCCCCTGGGGGTCCTGCAGGGAGGTGCTGGTGTCAGAACGGCACCCCACCAGGCTCACCAGCAAGCCGGCCATCACCAGAGAACGGACCAGGTCCATGCATCGACCACGACTGCCGGCAGCATGCCGCGCCCGGATGGCGACGTCACTCAGGCGACACAGATTCAGCCGGTTCGATGGGCTGTCGAATCGTGGAACCGAAACGGGTGGGCTGCTGCCTCACCCAGTCCAGGGTGAGGCGATCGCGCTGCGAAGGCACCAACACCGGACTCTGCCCCTGGCTCACCGCCAAGGCATCGCTGGGGTCAGAACTATGGCCCCAGAGGCCGAAGGCGTGGCCAAGTTCATGCAGAGCCGTGGCTTGAAGCGCTTCGGCCCGAAGCTCGGGGGAGACCATCACCGTCACCTTGGGCTCAAGCCGACGCTGGCCCAGGCGCTGCACATCAACCACCTGAAGCTGTGTTCGCCCGTTGCTGGCCCTCCAGACCCCAGCGACCTGACGGCGGGCCGGGCGCTGCCGATGGATCAAGACGTTGGCCTGCTCCGGGCTGTCCACCCGCGTGAGCGAAACCAAGCCCCCCCAAGTGGTGAGCGCCGAAGACACCGCCTTCAACCAGCGTTGGTCCCAACGGTTGGCAGGGGTTGCGGCGGCGGGCTGAATCCAGACGCACCAGTGCTTCAGCACCGGCGGGCCCAGGGATGTGGTGGCGAGAGAGGAGGCGTAGCCCGGACGCTGATCCGAGCCCTGGCGTTCCAAAGCAACCTTCAGCGCTCGAATCTGCTGTTGAGGAGGGCAGAGGTCGGGTTGCATCAGGCGGCGGGGAGACCAACGCCGCGGGCCATGAGTGTCGCCATCAGAGGAATGCTGGCGAAGCCGACCAATTCAATGTTGATGATCCAGGCCAGACGTCCTGCGAGAGCTTCGCTTACTTTCGGCAGCTCGCCCTTGCGCAGTGGAATCGCCCAGAGGATGTAGGTGATCGTGGGATACAGCGACAGCCCCCCCACGGAGAGGTAAAGGCCGACCTTCCACCAGAACAAGGGGTTCTGGGTATAGAACTCGGCACCCTGGCCGAAGTGAATCACCCGCAGAATTCCACTGACCAGCAAAGCCAGGGCAGCGATGCCGTAGACGATGTCGGTGATCACCATCGCCGTTGCTTCCTGGCGATTCGGATCGGCTTTGATCAGCTTCCGCTCCAGCACCAGTGCGCCGAAACAGAGCATGAAGCTGAGGTAGTGAACGTAGGCAACGCCAGCGTTTTTGGCGATGTCGGATGTCAGAGCGACGGCCAGGGGCATTGGCGTAGCAACAGAAGGTGCGGCGACCTTAGCCACCCAATTGAATTAACAATGAAAGATTCACTTCATCAACAGGAAGAAAGAGTGTAATAACGCAAAAAGTGTTAATTCGGGAGTCTTTAATTATGACCGCCAGAAAAAATCACTTTGGTTCTAGGTTCAATTCAGCCGTATCGTCATGATGACGAGTTCTCTGAGTGCTTTTCTCGGCGAAATTGGTCGCCATCAGCTGCTCACCCCAGAGCAAGAACTGATGATGGGGAGGAAGGTTCAGGCGATGGTTGCCATCACCGAACGCTGTCATCTTGCTGGCGGGAGTGGCCCAGCATGTGAATACAGCGATAAAGAAAAAGGAGTGATTCGCCGTGGAGAACGGGCCAAGAATCAGATGATCACCTCAAACCTTCGCCTTGTTGTAAATCTGGCGAAGCGCTATCAGGGCAAGGGTTTGGATCTTCTTGATCTCATTCAGGAGGGAACACTCGGGCTGACACGTGCTGTGGAGAAATACGACCCCACCCGCGGCCATCGTTTTTCGACCTATGCCTATTGGTGGATCCGTCAGGGCCTGAACAGGGCGCTCTCCACCCAAAGCCGCACCATTCGCATTCCCGTGAATGTGAACGAAAAGCTCACCAAGCTGCGGGCAGCCAAGGCGCGCTTGATGCAGAGAAATGGCCTCAGCCCCACCGGCGAACAGCTGGCAGAGTTCATGGAGATCCCCATCGCTGAGGTGGAAGATCTCCTGGCCTGTGAACTCCGCAGCGTCACCGTCAGCCTGCAGGGCGTCGTGAAATCCAAATCGGATCCTTCCGAGCTGGTGGACGTGCTGCCCAGCGAGGAGCTGCCTCCGATGGAACGGGCCGAAATCGCTGAGCGCACAGCCTCGGTCTGGTCGTTGCTGGCCAAAGCCAATCTCACACCGAAAGAACACACCGTCGTGACCTTGCGCTTCGGGCTGGATGGCACCAACGAATGGCGCACCCTTGCAGAAGTGGCTCGCCACATGAACTGTTCACGGGAATATTGCCGCCAGGTGGTTCAGCGGGCCCTGCGCAAACTGCGCAAAACCGGAATTCAGAACGGACTCGTGGAATCCACACTCTGAACATCGGCTCACCCAGCTAGCGCATTGCTGCTGAAGTGGAGAGAGTGGACTTCTCCGGCTTCCTCCGCATGACCGACCATGCTGCTCGAACAACCGTTGAAGCTGACGTGCTTGAGCGGGAGGTGATCGACGAGAACCTGCTGCGCCGGCTGTTGCAAAAGGCAGGCAGAGGCCTTGCAGCCCCTGCCCTGGAAGCCCTGGAGCTGATGCTTGACCCCGGCACTCCCTCAGCAGCGCGGCTGACGATGCTCGCAGCCCTGAGTTATTTGGTGATGCCCGCTGACCTCATTCCCGATCTGCTGCCCGTTGCAGGCTTCAGTGATGATCTGGTTGCGATCTCAGCCATGGTGGGACTTTGGAGCAATCACGTCACCCCGGAGATCCGGATGCGGGCTCGCCGCAAACTGGACCGCTGGTTTCCCGTTGCGCACTAAATCGCTGAACTGAATCTCTGAACTGAATCTCTGAACTGAATCGCTGAACTGAACTTGCTGACTGATGTCTGGCTGGACCCCTGAATTTGAAGCGGATCTCACTCTGCTGCTGAAAGACTGGTTGAAGCACCAGGGGCGCACGCAGGCCGACCTGCGGCGAAACCTGCGCGCCGTGTCGACCCGTATGCCCGCACTGCTCGAGGTGCTGGAACGCGAATACAAACTGCATGGGCTATCGGGACTGGCCGAGCGGCTCTGCGCTGTTGAAGCCGAATGGCATGGCCAACCCTCAGCAGATCGCGTCGGCGCCAAGACAGCCGAGGACGACCCGTTCGGTCAACTTGATCTGCTTTTGCAGGAAATTCGAGACGACTGTGCCGAGTAGGGGCCTTCACCGGCAAAGTGGTGGCTTAGACATCGTCCCGATGACGCCTACACAACTTCTCAGCGCCTCCTTCCTGTTGACGATGTCGGTGTTTGGAGCATCGCCTGCACTCGCCCAGACCGAAGGCTGGCTAAGGGGACCTGGCAGCGCAACAGGCAAAGGCAGCAAGATCGAGGCCACGAATTGCGTCACGGCAGAGGACGGCTCGATCACCTGCGACACCAAGGTGGTTAACCCGGCCAGCGATACACCAGCGCGTCCTTACTACAACCCCTTCAACGACTGACCCCGTGAGCGGACCAATCCGATCCAAGCGAAGTTTTCTTGGTTTTGTCGATGCTGGTGAGCGCGAAGTCGCCCGAATGCTCACCCTGATCACCGCTGTTGTGATCTGCGCAGCAATCATCCAGCTGATCATTTCTTTGGGTTCCAAGTTGCTGACTGGATCAGCAGCAACTTGGTTGGGCGACGACCTGATCAAGATTCTCGGCGATCTGCTCACGGTTTTGATCGCTCTGGAGGTTCTGCAAAACATCACCAGTTATCTGCGGCGCCATGTGGTGCAAATCGAACTGGTTCTGGTGACGGCTCTCACAGCAGTGGCCAGAAAAGTGATCGTGTTGCCCTCAGGTGCTGAAAACAAACCCCAGCTCTTGGTTGGTCTTGGCATTGCGGTTGTCTCTCTCTCCGCTGCGTACTGGTTGGTCAAACGTGCCAATGCAACACCCACCAGGACAGGCCTGGGGCGTGAAGCTGCCAACAAACCTGACAACCACAGCTGAACATGACTGTCATGGCGAGATGAAACGGTTCCTGCTTTCAGTGCTGCTCCTTCCGGCCATTCCGGCACAAGCAGATCCACCTCAGATTCATTGCCCTGGACAAAACACCATCGAGATGAGGTGGTGTGCATCACAAAAGTGGGAGGAATCCAATAAGTCACTTCAGGAGAAGCTCTCACCGGAAGCCTTGGCAACCTGGAAACGCGCGACCCATGACGTTTGTGCTGCGGCCTATGCCCCCGTCCGGCAAGGCACCATCTATCCCCAGATGGTCGTTGGTTGCGACGACCGGCTCAATCGAACCCTCATTCAAGAATTCACCCGTCTGGGGAACTGAGACGACGCGCACGAAGGGATGACCCACCAGCGCTGAGGGGCAACGGCCCAAGAGGAAGGCCGCCCTTCCCGATGGAAAGACGGCCTAACTCGCTCGTTTGCACATTGCAATCGACCTCAAATTCAGTGTCTGATGCCTTGGGAAATCTCCTCCAGCAATGGAACTGAGACAGGAAAGGTCGAAGCGTCTAACTCAAGGCACCCTGGGGCCATCGGGTCCAGGTGTGAAGCAACTCTCCTGCGGGGCACCTCCAAACGATGCAGAGGAGATTCGACTGGCTTGACGGTCTTCGTTGTCGCGCCAGACGACTTGCTTACGAATGGGTGGAAACTGTTGGAGCAGGGGGCCAGAAAGTCAGTCTGCTTCTCTGATTTGCTCAGGTGGAGTGTCGGCCGTCATGGGCTCCTCCGATCTCGATAAACACACTCTCGTTAGCGATCAGGCCAACGGCAATCAGCTGTCGTGCTCATTGCCTTTTGGGGCTTGAACGATCCATCGTGGGAATGGCGTGCCTAAGCAGATTTAGTTCTCATCCCAATGCAGGGCCAGCCAAAGCGTTCCAGGGTCGCCATCCGTGCGCTCGACCCGGTGGCGCCGATGGGGCGACAGCGAAAGATGATCCCCAGGACTGAGATCCACAATCCGATCAGGGTTCTCCAGCGCGATACAGGCACTACCCCGCAGAACAAGCACCCATTCATGGTCGGACTGGTCCATCCATTCGCCGCTGGGGGATCGATAGTCGTTCGATGCAATCAGCAGCAATCTCCACGTCTCAGCCGACGCCAACACATGCATTGATTCCTCACCAGGAGGAGGACAAGCAGTCGCCAGCAGATTGGTCTCCCCCCCCGGCCCATGGTCACGCTCTCCCCAACGCCGACCAATATCGAAGCCCCAGGATTGAGCCAACTCCACAACCTGGTTGTGATCGGCACAGGCCGCCAATTGTTCACGACTGACGGAGTCCTGCTGGACACGATCCGCAAGAGACTGAAGTTGGGAGATTTTGCTGAGGAAACGGATCAGATCCTGTTCCGCCATCGAGCGACTGCACGGCTCCAAGAGTGATCCTGACAACAGACCAATTCAGGAACAGGCGCAAAAGTTAGAAGATCCTGACGTTCTCTTTCATGCCGTCTGCAGCCAAGGAACTCACCATCGGCGATCTGGAAGCAGGCTTCTCCGCCTACTGCCAGGCCCTCAGGCGCCTTGTCGCGGATGGACGCGACCTGGATGCCATTCGCCGGACGGTCTGCTGGGATTACCTGAACAGACTGCACACCTCACTTCCGCAGGATTACCGCTCCCCTGATGACCTAATCCAGCGCTACCGAAGGGAGGCTTGAGCTGCTCAAGCAGACTGATCCAAGCCACAACATCCCTGTGCTGACGAATGTCTTGCGGTACTGCGTTGGTGCGTTTCTGCTGCTGCTGCTGAACCTTGGGACAGCCAAGGCCACACCCGCTGCCCTTGAAGGCTCTAGCCAAGGAGCAGTGTTGTTCGAACAGCACTGCGCGGGATGCCACATCAACGGCGGCAACATCATTCGCCGTGGGAAAAATCTGAAGCTGAAGACCCTCGAGCGTGATGACATCGCAACGGTGGATGCCATCGCAGCCATCGCCCGTGAAGGGCGAGGCCAGATGAGCGGTTATGCAGACGTTCTAGGGGCGGATGGTGATCAGCTTGTGGCCGAATGGATCCTGATGCAGGCTCAAAATGCCTGGACCCATTGATAAACCTCAAGAGCCGTCCAGATACCTTGCTTCCAGTAAATATCATCCTCAACAAGCTTGCGAACGAAGGCGATGTTGTCCGCCTCGAAGATTCCAAATATGTGGGTACTCCCTTCGGTGGGACCAAGCGTGACAAGCGTTCCCTGCGCTTTAAGGTCCTTGAGGCGAGCAAGGTGCTCATCTCGATAGGGAGCACGCTTCACAAGAGCATCCTCACAGTAAGTGCCCCACAAGACGAAACGTGCCATAGCGAAGGATGAAATACCAAAGAACTTTTCACTAGAAAGGATGGCATAACGGCTAGAACAAACGCTATGTTGTGAAGGTTGATTTCTCAAGAAAGCGATGCTCACTGGGGGCGACCTTCTCAATAAAGTCAAAGATCTAGGTGATGTCAGCAAGTCTGATCTGGTGCGTGCCTGTGGCTATGTCTCCACGAAAAAGGATGGTGGCGAACGTTTGAATTTCACCACTTTCTATGAAGCGCTGCTGGAAGCCAAAGGCGTCAACCTTGGCGTCGGTGGTGTGGGCGGTGTCGGCAAGGGTGGGCGCAAACTCAGCTATGTGGCCACAGTGCAAGGCAATGGCAACTTGTTGATCGGCAAGGCCTACACTGCCCTTCTTGACCTCAATCCAGGGGATGAATTTGATATCAAACTGGGCCGCAAACAAATTCGTTTGACGCCTGTTGGTGGGAGTGACGAAGACGAAGAGTGATGCAGCCACAGGCGCTGTAAGCGCCAGCGTTCTGTCTCAGGTCGAGACCCTTCAACCCCGATCTTCGTCGGTTTTTTTTTCATGCGATCAGCGTGATAGATCCAACTAAGGCTGATCAGCAGCGAGGCGCAACTCAGCGCAAAAACGACCAGCCTCCTGAGCGATTTCACCAGGAGATGCTGCAGCCATCCTTTTCACAAGTGCACTGCCCACAATCGCTCCATCAGCACCCCAGCCACGAACCTGGCGCACCTGCTCCGAGCCTGAAATTCCGAAACCAACGGCGACTGGGACGGGTGAGGTTTGTTTGAGTTGCTGGACCAACCCTTCGACTCTGCTTTCCATTTGGGCCCGCTCACCGGTGACACCAGTGACACTCACCAGATAAGTGAAACCTCGGCTGCATGTCGCAATCCGACCCATTCGATCTTTGGGTGTGGTGGGTGCAACGAGAAGCACGAGATCCAATCCGTGGCGCTCTGCAATTGTCGACAACCGCTCCGCCTCTTCGAGCGGTAAATCAGGAACCACCAGCCCCGCTGCACCAGCCTCCGCTGCGGACTGGCAGAACGCCTCCATTCCTACATTGAGCAGGGGATTGGAATACGTGAACAGGATCACGGGGATCTGCAATGTCCCTTTCAAGGACCGCAGCATGTCAAGAACCGCACTGGGCGTGGTTCCAGCGGCAAGAGCCCGGGAGGCTGCGGCCTGAATGACTGGTCCATCAGCGAGGGGATCGCTGTAGGGCATCCCCAGTTCCACCATGTCGGCCCCGGCGCTTTGCAGGCTGAGGAGCACCTCAGCGGTCACAGCGAGATCAGGGTCGCCAGCCATCAGGAACGGCATCAGAGCGAGGCGACCGTCCTGCTTCAGCTGCTCAAAGCGCTGGGCGATGGAAGAGGACTGCTGATTGGGCATCTCGGTCAACCGACCAGGAACAAACCTCGAAAGCCTATGAGTCGGCGGGGGCGTCACCGTCCACAGAAACCGTGGCATCAGCTCCGATCTTGCGCAGTAGCGCCTGCTGCTCTTCCTCTGGGAGAGCATCAAAACGAGCCTGAAGCGCTTCAGCCTCCTCCTTGTCGTACACCTCGCGGTAGCGACGCCGCTGATTCATGTAGGTCATCTGTCCGGTCACAACCCGAAACAGATAGGAACTCGTCCAGATCACAACGATCACCACCAGCAGTGTCTGGGCAGCAATCCCTGCTGAGAAACCCTCAAATCCAGCAGCTCGAAAGCCCACTTGCCCTATCCCTCCCAGCAGAAGGACGGCGAGTCCGATCAGGAGAACCTTTCCACGCGTCAATTCAGACGTCTCCCTGCCCGCTCAGGCGGAAATTGAGGAACGGAGCAAACAGAATCAAGCCCGGGAAAAAGAAAAAGACCATCCCATAAATCCCCAGTCGCTCCAGCTTGCCCATCCGATGCCAACGCTGATTCATCCAGGCAAAAAGGGCTAGCGGAATGACCACTAGGTACAGACCGCCCAGCGCGACGTAGGCCAAAAGAACCAGCAGTGTGTCCTGTGGGACTTGATGGAGCAGGGACGAGAGGTCCAAGGCCTGAGGACAGCTGGGGGAAATCTAAGATGTCCGGGCGGGGGCATGGCGGAATCGGTAGACGCACGCGACTTAAAATCGCTCGGGCCGAAAGGCCTGTGGGGGTTCAAGTCCCCCTGCCCCCACCACCCGCGTTCAGGACGGCAGCAACTCGGCGAGCCTGGTGCGGAAATCTCCCTTGGGCATACCGCCCTTCAATTCCCCCTCGATCGAGAAATCGCCATCGGGATCGCTCACCAGCAGGTAGGTCGGCCACCCCATACCCTCCTTGTTGGGGTACTGCTTGAGCAGGATCTTTCTGTATTTGCGGTACATCTCGGTGTCTTGCAGCATCACTGAGATGAAGCTGCAGCCGAGTTCCTCAGCCACCTTTCCGTCGTAATGACTCATGCGGTGACAGGTTCCGCAGTCTTCAGAGCTGAACTTGATCAGGTGCATCGGCGACGGCCCAGGAGAGGATCTCTCCAGCATGGAAAGGAACCAGTCCATTCACAAGTTCCGGAACCAAATGATCACGCCGCTGCAGGGTGATGCGTTGGCTGTTCGCTGGCAGGTCGTAGAAGGCCGGCCCATTCAGGCTGGTGAAAGCTTCCAGATGGGCAAGAGCACCCTCTTCATCGAAGACCTGGGCGTAGCTCTCCAAAGCGAAGGGAGCATTGAAAATACCGGCACAACCGCAGGAACTCTCCTTTGATGCCCGCTCGTGAGGCGCTGTGTCAGTGCCGAGAAAGAAGCGGGGGTCACCGCTGGTCGCCGCCCGGCGTAGGGCCTGACGGTGACATTCCCGCTTGGCGACAGGAAGGCAGTAGAAATCGCTGCGCAACCCCCCGGCAAACATTGCATTGCGGTTGATGTGCAGGTGGTGGGGGGTGATGGTGGCCGCTAGGTGGTGACCCGCGGAGCTGACGTACTGCACCGCCTGCTCAGTGGTGATGTGCTCGAACACAACCTTCAGCGCAGGATGACGGTCCCGCAGCGGTGCCAAATGGCGTTCGATGAACACCGCCTCACGGTCGAAAATATCGATCTCGGCATCCGTGACCTCTCCGTGGATCAGCAACGGCATTCCGATCCGGGCCATCGTCTCCAGCACTGGATCAATCTGCAGCAGATCCGTCACCCCTGCTGACGAATTGGTGGTGGCGTTGGCTGGATACAGCTTGGCCGCAGCAAACACTCCCTCGTCGAATCCAGTCTCGAGCTCAGAAGGTTCAATCGAGTCCGTGAGGTAGGCCGTCATCAACGGCGTGAACTCCAGATCAGCGGGGCACGCGGCCTTGATGCGCTCGCGGTATGCCCGTGCTGCAGCAACGGTTGTCACCGGAGGACGCAGATTGGGCATCACGATCGCCCGACGAAAGCGACGGGCTGTATGGGCCACGACCTGCTGGAGCATCTCGGCATCACGGAGATGCACGTGCCAATCATCTGGAGCGATGATCGAGATCTGGTCAGTCATTCAGCGACAAGCTATTCACGGCAAGACGCAAGGCCACGAGGCGATCAGCACTGATGTGACTCTTGGGAACCCGATCAAGCAGTTTCAACTTCTGAAGCCGATTCTCTGTGCTTCCCGTCGCAACGACCAGGTAGACCTGGCGGCCTTCTTCAATCGCTTCCTTGACCGCATTCTCGAGAGCGATCGCAGCGGTGACCCCCAAGTGGGATACCTCTGAGAGGTCGAAGACCACCGCCTGACAATTGCCGATGGCGTTGTGTTCGCGCGCAATGGCTTTGGCTACACCGAAGATCATCGGACCGGCGAGCTGAAACAACAGGACCTTGCCGGAGGCCTGATCCAGCAACACCTGTTCTTCTTCAGTCAGCTCCACATCGTCATCGGCGGTGCTGATCGTTTTCACTTTTCTGGACTGCAACGCGCTCATCCGATCGATGGTGAGCACATTGGCCACGAAGACGCCAATGCCCACCGCGGTAATCAGATCCACCAACACCGTGAGGGCAATCACGCCGTAGGTGATCACTGCAGCCTTCACCGAAAGGTGATGGGCGCGTTGAAGGAAATCCCAGTCGATGATGTCGATACCCACCTTCAGGGCGATCCCAGCCAGTACAGCGAGGGGGATCGTGGAAGCGAGGGGGGCAGCGGCCAGAACAACCACCACCAAAATCACCGCTCGGATAATTCCAGAGAGGGCCGAACGCCCGCCAGCCTGGATGTTGACCACGGTGCCCATGGTGGCGCCCGCACCAGGGAGACCTCCAAAAACACCCGAGGCGATGTTCGCCAGTCCTTGACCCACCAGTTCCTTGTTCGAGTTGTGCTCGGTGCGGGTCAGGCTGTCGGCCACCACGGAGGTGAGCAGCGCATCGATGCAGCCGAGCATGCCCAACACAGCCGCATCAACAAACATCAAACGCAGCTGCCCTCCCGAGAAGGTGGGCACATGAAGGCTGGGGAGCTCGGCGTTGAAGGGAGGAATGGTATTAAGGCCAGCGTCGTGAAACAAAGTCATCGACAGAACCGTTCCCAAGACCAAAGCCAGGAGCTGTGGCGGACAGAAACGCTTGACGCTTGCTGGGGTGAACCAGAGGATCGCGACGGTGATCAAGGCCAGAGCCAGCTCCATCGGCTGCACACCAGCGATCAACCCGGGCAAATTGGACAGGGTTCCCATGACCCCGCCGGAGGCGGTCTGACCGAGGAAAGCCGGCAGCTGGAGAATGACAAGGATGGCTCCGATCCCCGACATGAAGCCGGAGATCACCGTGTAGGGCATCTGGGTGATGTAACGCCCCAGACGGAACACGCCGAAGAGAATTTGAAACAGGCCCGCCAGGATGACCACGGTGAAGGCCATGGCCATGGCCGTTTCCTTGTCCGGGGCCGTGGCGGTGAAACTGAGGATCACTGAGGTGAACACCACGGTCATCGGACCGGTGGGTTCGGAGATCAAGGTGGGCGTACCGCCGAAGACGGCGGCCACCAAACCGATGATCACGGCTCCCCAAAGGCCAGGAGCAGGGTCGCCCGTCGCGGCGACTCCAAAGGCCAAGGCCATCGGAAGGGCAATCACCGCGGCGGTCACGCCGCCGAAGGCGTCGCCGCGAAGATTGCTTGTGGTGATCCGATTCAACAAGAGTTCTGGAACTCAATGGCAGCGCCCTACATTAAGTGGAGTCACGGCAAAGCAGAATCCCCACACACCTGATCTCTCCCCATGCCTGAATTTCTACAGGCCTCGATCCAAGTGCTGCTGGGAATCGGACTGCTGTTTGGTGGCGGAGAGCTCTTCGTTCAGGGCGCCGTCGCCATGGCGGTGATCTTCGGCATTCCCCAGCTCGTGATCGGGCTCACGGTGGTTTCACTGGGCACCAGCGCCCCGGAACTGTTCGTGAGCCTGAGTTCGGTGCTTCAAGGGTCCGACGCCCTCGCGGTGAGCAATGTTGTGGGTAGCAATATTTTCAATGTGATGGTGGTGCTCGGCAGCAGCGCCCTCGTGCTGCCGTTGCGCGTGGAAAGCCGCCTTGTGCGGCGCGACGTTCCACTAATGATTGCGATTTCTGCTGCGGTCTGGGGAATGGCCTCAGCAGGACGGGTCACCTGGCAAGCGGGCCTGGCCCTGTTCTTGGGGCTTGTGATCAACACCATCTGGGAGATCCGCACCGCCCGAGAACAACCGGACGACAGTGGGAGTGCTGAACCCGATATCGAAGACAACGCAGCGAGCGGTGGCTGGAGCCTGGCCACCCTGCGCCTGATCGGAGGAATCGGCATCCTCACCATCGGATCAAGGGTGCTGGTGAGTGGAGCCACATCCGCCGCCACCTATCTGGGGGTGAGTGAAGCGGTGATCGGTCTGACCATCGTTTCAGCCGGAACCTCCATGCCGGAATTGATCACCTCCCTCGTTGCTGCCCTGAGGGGTAGAACCGATCTGGCGATTGGCAACGTGGTGGGCAGCTGCCTACTCAACCTGCTGCTGGTGCTTGGCGGCGGAGCCTTGGCCGCCGCTGGCCGCGGCCTGGAGGTCAGCCCAGAATTAATTCGGGAGGACCTGCCGGTCATGCTGCTCACCAGCCTGGCTTGCCTGCCGATCTTCTGGACGCGAGGACAGATCAGTCGACTGGAGGGTGGATTGTTGCTGGGTCTCTACATCCTTTACATCGTTGACAACGTTCTTCCCAGGACATCTCTCGCCAGTTGGTCGGACGAATTCCGGCTCTTGATGTTGTGCCTTGTGCTGCCGATCGTGATGATCGTGATCATGACCCAGGCGCTTGTGTTCTGGAGAACAAGGAGCTAGCGGGATCAGAGCAACACCGGTGATGACCGGTGATGAGACGAATGGAGTTGTATTTCCTCATCCAGGGATGACCGCCTGATCAACCGTGTTCATCCTTGAGCCAGATGATGCTCGGCCTGCCGATGCTTGAGCTGCTTCCCCCGCTCAACGACAAAAATCTTCCCTGGCTCGACGTCATTCACCCCATCGTTGTTCACTTCGTGATCGCGATGGCATTGATCACGGTTGTGTTCGACGTCATTGGTGTGATCAGCGGCAAGAAAAACCTTTTTGAGGTGAGCTTCTGGAATTTGATCGTGGCCACCGTCGCGATCTTCGTGGCCATCATCTTCGGCCAAGTGGAAGCCGGTCTCGCCAATCCCTACGGCGCATCACGGGACATCCTCAATATCCACAGCACCATCGGATGGTCCCTCGCCGGTGTACTGGCCCTGCTCACGAGCTGGCGCTACGTCGCCCGACAAAAAGACCCAGCAATCTTGCCCAAGGGCTTCCTCATCTTTGACGTCGTGCTGGCGGGTCTCGTGATCACGCAGGTGTACCTCGGCGACAAGCTCGTCTGGGTTTATGGCCTGCACACGGTCCCCGTGGTTGAGGCCATCCGTCAGGGGGTGGTGTCGTGACGCTCTTCGCCACGATCGCATCGCCGATCAACGACATCGCCGACTCCCTCGGCGCCAACAATCTTCCCTACGCCATCCCGCTGCACCCCAACCTGGTGCACCTCACCATCGGGTTGTTTGCGATCGCCATCGCCTTCGACGTCGCCGGTGCGTTCTATCCGTTGGAAAAACGGGTCTTCCGCTTTCTGGCTCTGCCAGTGACCCGCAGCGGCTTCCACGACGTGGGCTGGTACAACCTCGTGGCCTGCAGCGGCATCAGCTTCTTCACCGTGGCAGCGGGGTTCTACGAAATGCTGCTGGCGGTTCCATTGCCAGGCATTCGCAGCATCCTCGGCCAGACTGCCATCGACACGATGCTCTGGCATGCCATCGGTGGCGTCGCGATCCTGCTGGTGATCGTGGCCATGACCATCTGGCGGGGCTACCAACGTTTTGTTTGGCGCAAGGACCTTGGCCGTCAGGTGACCTGGCTGTATCTGCTTTCCGGCACCGCCATGCTGCTGGTCATGGGTCTGCACGGAAGCCTTGGCGCCTGGTTGGCCAGCGACTTCGGGGTGCACATCACCGCAGATCAGTTACTTGCTGCCGGTGCCGATCTGCAGGAGGCATTGCCATGACCACCACCTCCCCCAAGAACGGCCCGAACATCGGCGCCATCGTGATCATCAGCATCGCTGTTGCGATCAATCTTGTGATTGCCAAGCTGATGGCGACATGGTCCTACAGCTGGTTCCCACCGCAGGCATCCAGTGCAGCGTCCTACGTCGACGATCTGTTCGCCCTTGAGACCGGCATCGGCTCCTTCATTTTCTTTGGCTGCACCGGCGTCATGGGCTGGGTTCTGCTGTTCAACAGGGCCGGCAAATACGACGAAAGCGATGGTGCGCCGATTGAGGGCAACACCAAGCTGGAGATCATCTGGACGATCATCCCCTTGGTGACGGTCTTCGTGATCGCCACGTACACGATGAACGTGAACATGAAGCTTCAGACCCTTGGTCCGAAGCAGAAGTACGCCATCGGCACCGACCCCACCGCACTGATTGCAGTCGATCCCACCGCTGACATCGGACCGATTGATGTAATTGCCCGCCAGTGGAGCTGGGAATTCGTCTATCCCAGCGGTGTGCGCAGTTCAGAACTCCACATCCCGGTGGATCAACGGGTGAATCTCAGGCTGATTTCGGAAGACGTGCTGCACAGCTTCTTTGTACCGGCCTTCCGTCTGAAGCAAGACATCATCCCCGGCAGCATCATTTCCTACAGCCTCACCCCCACCAAGGAGGGGAGGTTCCGGTTGAGGGACGCCATGTTCAGCGGCGCCTACTTCTCCCAGAACCAGACCGACGTCATCGTCGAATCCGAGCAGGCCTACGACGGCTGGCTGAAGGCCACAGCCAACAAGCCACTGCAGCCCGGTCTCGATCCAGGGCGGCCGCTGTACGACCGACGTCTCAGTCGAGGAGACAAAGGCTGGGCCACGGTTCCTCCCGCTCCGGCCCCGATGGTGAACGACCCCGGCGATCCCTCCATCCCCCACGACGCCTGAGACGCGCCATGACATCCACGAACTACGACCCGCGCATCCTCAAGGCCCCCCACCCGGTCCCGGGTGCACCGGACAACTGGAAGCGCTTCTTCAGCTTCAACACCGATGCCAAGGTGATCGGCATCCAATACATCGCCACGTCGTTGTTCTTCCTTTTGGTGGGAGGCCTGCTGGCGATGATCGTGCGGGGTGAACTGATCACACCGCCCGCGGATCTGGTGGATCCGAGCGTCTACAACGGCCTCTACACCATGCACGGAACAGTGATGCTGTTCCTGTTCCTGTTTCCGATCCTCAATGGCTTCAACAACCTGTTGATCCCCACGATGATCGGCGCGCCAGACATGGCGTTTCCGAAGCTCAATGCGGCCGCTTTTTGGCTGGTGCCCGTGTTTGCCGCGGTGCTGATGGGCAGCTTCTTCGCACCCGGTGGGCCGGCGTCATCGGGATGGTGGTCATACCCACCGATGAGTCTGCAGAACCCTCTGGGGCACTTCATCAATGGTGAATTCCTCTGGATCCTTGCTGTGGCCCTGTCGGGCATCTCCTCGATCATGGGTGCCGTCAATTTCGTGACGACGATCATCCGGATGAGGGCGCCCGGCATGGGCTTTTTCAAGATGCCGGTGTTTGTCTGGACCGCTTGGGCCGCCCAGACCATCCAACTGGTGGGGCTGCCAGCCCTCACCGGTGGTGCGGTGATGCTGCTGTTCGACCTCAGCTTCGGCACCAGCTTTTTCCGCCCTGAAGGCGGCGGTGATCCGGTGCTGTTTCAACACTTCTTCTGGTTCTATTCCCACCCAGCGGTGTACGTGCTGGTGTTGCCGGTGTTCGGCATCTTCTCCGAACTGTTCCCTGTGTATGCCCGCAAGCCACTGTTCGGCTACCGATTCGTGGCGATCGCCTCCTTCGGCATCACCTTCCTCAGCCTGATCGTGTGGGCGCACCACATGTTCTATACCGGCACGCCGAACTGGATGCGCCATATCTTCATGTTCACCACGATGCTGATCGCCGTTCCCACCGGAGTGAAGGTGTTCGCCTGGCTCGGAACGCTCTGGCAGGGCAATCTGCGCCTGAACACTCCGATGCTGTTCTGCCTGGGTGGCTTGTTTAACTTCATCTTCGCCGGGATCACCGGCGTGATGCTGGCCACCGTGCCGATCGATATTCACGTGGGCAACACCTACTTCGTGGTGGCCCACTTCCACTACGTGATCTTCAACACAATCGGCTTCGGGGTCTTCGCCGGGATTTACCACTGGTTCCCCAAATTCACGGGCCGGATGTACTACGAGGGCTTAGGCAAAGTGCACTTCGTGCTCACCTTCATCGGGGCCACCCTCAACTGGTTGCCCTTGCACTGGGCCGGGCTGCTGGGGATGCCGCGCCGGGTCGCGTCCTACGACCCTGAATTCGCGATCTGGAACGTGCTCGGCAGCATCGGTGCCTTCATGCTCGGCGTCGCCTCCATCCCCTTCATTCTCAACATGGTGAGCTCCTGGGCCCGGGGTCCGCAGGCTCCCCCCAACCCCTGGAGAGCCATCGGCCTGGAATGGCTGCTGCCCTCACCGCCACCGGCCGAAAACTTCGAAGACGACATCCCCACCGTGATCAGTGAGCCCTACGGCTACGGCCTCGGGCACCCCCTCGTTGAGGACGAGGAGTTCTACGTGCGCCGTTCCCAGGAGGCCTGAACCGATGACCAGTGTCAATCCCGACCTGCCCATGAATCACACCCCAGGCCATGTGAAGCACGACGGCCACAACATGACCGGCTTTGTGATTTTCCTCTGCTCTGAGAGCGTCATCTTCCTCGCTTTCTTCGCCGGCTACGCGGTGTTGAAGCTCACAGCTCCGCAGTGGCTGCCGGACGGCGTGGAGGGGTTGGAGGTGCGCATGCCCCTGATCAACAGCGTGGTCTTGGTGAGCTCAAGTTTCGTGGCTTATGTCGCTGAGCGATTTCTGCACAAGGGCAACCTCTGGGGCTTCCGCGCGGTCTGGCTGCTCACCATGACCATGGGCTCCTACTTCGTTTACGGCCAATACCTGGAGTGGTCCGAACTCAGTTTCAGCCTCAGCACAGGTGTGTTCGGAGGATTGTTCTATCTGCTCACGGGATTTCACGGTCTGCACGTGATCACCGGGATCCTGCTGATGGGGTTGATGTTGGCGCGGTCTTTCATCCCAGGGAACTACGACAAAGGCGAGATGGGCGTCGCTGCGGTGAGCCTGTTCTGGCACTTCGTCGACGTGATCTGGATTCTTCTCTTCCTTCTGATCTACGTCTGGCAGTAACTCCATGATCATCGACGACAACCACTACGACGTCATCGTCATCGGCAGCGGTGCCGGGGGTGGCACCCTGGCCGGGGCTTTGAGCCGCAAAGGCAAGAACGTGCTGGTGCTGGAACGCGGCGGGGCGATGGCCCTCGAAGACCAGAACGTCGCCGACGTGGATTTGTTCCGCAAGGATCGGTATCACCCCAAGAGTGAGCGCTGGTTCGGACCCGACGGCGATCCCTTTGCACCGCAAACCACCTACGCACGGGGAGGCAACACCAAGATCTGGGGGGCGGTATTGGAACGCATGCGCGAACAGGATTTCAACGAAGTAGCCCTTCAGGACGGAGTATCGCCGGCGTGGCCCTTGGATTACGCCGAACTGGCGCCGTACTACGAGCAGGCCGAGACCCTCTACAGGGTTCACGGCAAAGCAGGCGTTGACCCCTGCGAGCCCCAGCGCAGCTCAGGCTATGAGCGTGCACCCAAACCGGTGGAACCCTTTCTGGAACCCCTGCGTTCCGCTCTCCAACGCCAAGGCTGCCAGCCCTACGACATGCCGATCAGCTGGTCAGACGACCGGGACGATCCCAGCGGCGATTCCCAGTTGTTTGGACTGCAGGTGGGTGATCCCGAAAGGCTCACCGTGCGTGACAACGCCCGCGTCCTGCGCCTGCATGTGAATCCAGGTGGCAGAGCCATCCGCGGCGTGGAAGCTGAGGTGAACGGCGATGCCTGGCTGTTCAGTGCCGATGTCGTGGTCATTGCCGCCGGTGCCATCAACACGCCGGCCATCCTGATGCGCTCGGACAATGCTCACCATCCCAAGGGCATCGGCAACGGATCGGATCAGGTGGGGCGGAATCTGATGAATCTGCAGCTCACCTCAATTCTGCAGCTGGCCACAGAGCGCAACAGCGGCCGCTACGGACGCTCCCTGGGAATCAACGACTACTACTGGGGAGACAAGAACGTCAGTTTTCCACTGGGGCACATTCAAGCCGCCGGTGGCGTTCTTCAGGATGCACTGTTCGCCGAGTCACCACCGGTGCTGTCCCTGGTGACCAAGCTGATCCCCGACTTCGGCCTCGAGCGGCTGGCCTCCCGCTCGGTGGCCTGGTGGGCCATGACGGAGGTGCGTCCAGATCCCCACAACAAGGTGTGGCTCAACAACGAACAGATCCGGATCAACTACATCCCCAACAACCGGGAAGCCCATGATCGCCTTGTGTACCGCTGGATCGACACGCTGAAAGCCGTGGAGAGCGATCCGTTGACCAAAGTCGTTTTAAAGGCACCTACCCATGCGCGCGGAGAAGCTCCCTTGAGTGTCGTGGGCTACAGCTGCGGCACCTGTCGCATGGGCGAGGACCCATCCAACGCGGTGGTGGACCCCAACGGCAAATGCCATGAACTGGAGAACCTCTACATCGCCGACAGCAGCATTTTTCCCAGTTGCCCAAGCATTGGCCCCGGGCTGACGGTGATCGCCCTGGCACTGCGGCTGGCCGATCACCTGGCCTGATTGGGGCACCGTTGCTTACATCGTCACGAACTCCTCTGAAACGGAGGGATGCAACGCCATGGTGCGATCGAAATCAGCTTTGGTGGCGCCCATCCCAACGGCAATGGCGGCCATCTGAATGATCTCCGCCGCATGCTCGCCAACCATGTGGCACCCCAGCACCCGATCGGTCTGCTTCTCCACCACCAACTTCAGTAGGCAACGGGGGCCGGAGCCTGGCAGCGCCCGCGCCATTGAACGGAAGCGGGCGCGATGAACAACAACGCCTTCCTCGCCATAGCGTTCCGTCGCCTGCTCTTCAGACAAGCCAACGGTCGCCAGCTCTGGATCACTGAACACGGCACTGGCCACCAGGTCGTGGTCGACTTGCCGCGGACGCGAACCAAACACACTGTCGGCAAAAGCACGACCTTCATCAATGGCGACAGGCGTGAGGTTGACCCGGTCGGTGACATCGCCGACGGCATGAATGTGCGCGACCGAGGTGCAGGAGTTGTCATCCACCCTGATTCGCCCGTTGTCCACAGCCACGCCGGCAGCCTCCAGACCCAGATCCGCAAGCCAGGGGCGACGACCGGTGGCCATCAACACCCCTCCACAATTCAGGGACTGACTGTTCCCCAGTTGCGCGATCAACGCACCGGGAGTCCCCTCCACGGCCACCACCGTCTGGCCCAGCAGCACCTCAATGCCCTGGTCACGCATCCCGTTCAAGACAGCATCCGCCAACTCCGCATCAAACCCGCGCAGAAGACGGGGGCCGCGCACCACCTGGGTGACCGCCACACCGAGGCCTCGCAGGATGCAGGCGAATTCACAGGCGATGAATCCTGCGCCGACCACCACCACGGTCGCAGGGACATCCTCAAGCTGGAACATGTCATCACTCACCCAAGTTTTTTCAATCCCTGGGATCTCAGGCCGTGCCGGACGGCCACCCACTGCCACCAGAAAACGGGTTGCTGAAAGCTCCGTCTGAACGGGCCCACCGCGTTGATTGGAGATACCGATGCGATCCGCTGCCGTGAAGCGGCCCCAACCGGAGATCAGCTGAACGCCGGCCTTCTCCAGAAATCCAAGGTGGAGCGCATTCAGCCGATCCACCTCGGCGCGCACGCGCCGCAACAGGTCAGGCACATCGGAGCGCACCGATTGGATGTGCAGCCCATAGGCCGATGCATCCGCCAGTTGATGCCGAGCCTGGGCGCCGTACACCAAAAGCTTCTTGGGAACACAGCCGCGGATCACGCAGGTCCCCCCGACACGATCTCCCTCCACGATCGCGACGCGGGCTCCATGGCTGGCAGCGCGTTTTGCAGCGGCAAGCCCACCGGAGCCCGCCCCAAGAACAATCAGATCCAAATCAGTGCCCATGACAGCGGTTTGCTTCCCTCCATTCTTCTTCCGATGGGGGTGACCGAGACGACGGGCATATTCGTAAAGATGGCGTTATGGTCCGGGGAAGAGGGCCGTAGAAGCCCAAGACGAATCGGTCGTATTTCAACCGCGTCCTTAAACAATGAACCGTTCTTCCAAGCGCCGCAGGCAGTCGCCTGAACCTGAGCTGCGGATCAAGCGATCGCAACGCCGCGAAATCGTGATGATGATCACCAGCGACGACATGAAGCTGCGGCTCAAACAGCTTGCTGACCAGGGCCGCCAAGAGGACTGTCTGGCGCTGATGCACGAGCTGGGCGACTGGCAGTCCTATGGACGGAGAACGCTTGCACCAATCCTGCATGCCCCCTTCATCGGAATCAGCTGAACCACTGCGTTGGTCGGAACTGACCAGACTGGCGAAGGCGGAACCGAATCGGATTGAAGGGCCGACCAATGCCCAGGCCACCTTGCGCTTGTTTGGGCAGCCTGAATCCAGCCTGATGGTCACGCTGTACCGCGACCATCACGCCTGGTGCCCTTATTGCCAAAAAATATGGCTCTGGCTCGAGTTCAAGCGAATCCCTTATCGGATCCGCAAAGTCACCATGCGGTGCTACGGACCCAAGGAACCGTGGTTCCTGGAGAAAGTTCCCTCAGGAATGTTGCCGGCCCTGGATCTGCACGGAAAGTTGATCACGGAGAGCGACGACATCCTGCTGGCCCTCGAGCAGCAATTCGGCCCCCTCGGCATGGCGATGACGACGCCGGAGGCTCTTGAACTCCGCCGTCTTGAACGTCTGCTGTTTCAGGCCTGGTGCATCTGGCTGTGTTCACCACGGCTGAGCCCGAGACAACAGGGCCTCGCCCGAGAGCAGTTTCAAGGGGTTGCCCAGCGCTTCGAAAGCGAGCTGAATCGAGTGGAAGGCCCATGGCTGCGGGGTCCGGAGCCGCAAACCGTGGATCTGATCTTCGTTCCCTACGTGGAACGAATGAATGCCTCGCTGGCCTACTACAAGGGATATCGGCTGAGGGCTGAACATCCAGCCATTGACCGCTGGTTCCGGGCTCTAGAACAACTGGAGACCTACCGCGGCACCCAAAGCGACTTTCACACCCATGCCCACGACCTTCCTCCTCAGATGGGCGGCTGCTGGTCGGACGATGGAGCAGAAGCGCAACGCCTGGCCGAACAGATCGACCGAGGCGATGGCCTTGGTGAGGACGAGGGCTGCTGGGATGGAGTGAATCCAACCGATCAGGCCGCCATCGCCCTCGGCCGGGTCCTCCGTCATCAGCAGCGGCTGCGGGAGGTCAATCCGATGGGTGCTGAAGCCTTTGACCAGCCCCTGCGCTGTGCACTGACCCAGTTGATCCGCAACACGCCCTGCCCTCCTCCATCTGGGAGTGCCGCCGGGCTCCGCTACCTGCGCGATCGAATTTCCGTTCCCAGGGACATGCCCCTGCCAGCGGCGCGTCTGCTGCGCCAGGCCCTTGAAACCACCGCGCAGCTGGACGGACCTGAGCAAGCCACCCCGCTCCCCGTGCGGGATCGCTTTGATCAGGATCCCCGACCCTTCATCAGTGGGTCATAGTGCGGGGGCGTCAAAGCTGAGTCGTGCCCCTGCGGCTGCCCGCCTACCACCCGATTCCGGCCCCCGACCAGAAGGCCGAACTGATCGAGGTGTCAGCGGCACAGTTGCAGCCAACCCAATGGTGTGTGGGACTGGCTGAGATCTGGTCGCGCGAGAGGGATTTCGCCCAAGACACACGCCAGCAGCGTCTCGCCTACCTGCGCGGCAAACCCGTACCCCTGATCCGCTCTGCCGATGGCGCCATGTGGATGCTGGATCGTCACCATCGCCTGCGGGGCCTGATCGGCATTGATCCCGGGGCCACCACCTGGGCTTACGTGGTGCAGGAGATCCCGACAGCAGAGAGACATGCTGTGTTGTCGTTTCTGCAAAGCCAGGGGTGGCTTTATCTCTACGACGGTCGGGGCAACGGCCCCCGCCCAGCCGATCAGCTGCCCACCAGTCTGCTGGGTCTCGAGGACGATCCCTACCGGAGCCTGGTCTGGAAGCTCAAGCAAGAGGGATGGATCAAGCCACAGCCGCTGATCCCGTATCACGAATTTCGTTGGGCCGCCTGGCTGCGCAGCCGCCCCCTGCCACCGTTCAGCTCGAAGCGGCTGGACCCGGCACTCGCGGCAGCACGCCAGCTGGTCTGCTCCGCGGCAGCCCAAGCGATGCCGGGCTGGAAAGGCAACAAGAAAGCCTGCCGCTGATCAGCGTTTCTTGCGGGAATCAATCTGAAGCAGATCCTTCACTTTCTGCACCTGACCCGCGAGCTGGGGGTCGGACGCCAGCTTTTTCTCCACCTGCTCAATCGCATACATCACTGTGGTGTGATCCTTTCCGCCAAAGTTGTCGCCGATCCTCGGCAGGCTGAGGTCGGTGCCCTGGCGCATGAGATACATCCCCACCTGCCGTGCCTGACTCACGGCGCGGCGACGGGTGCTGCTGCACATTTCCTCAGCCGTGACATTAAACACCTCGGACACCTTGTCAATCACCTGCTGCGGTGTGACCTCCACCCCCTGACCGGTGGGGTCCAGCATCGGCGCCACGGATTCAACGGTCATCGGCAAGCCCGTGATCGAGGCAAAAGCCACCGCCCGGGTCAGGGCCCCCTCCAACTCGCGGATGTTCGAGGTGAAGCGACCAGCGATGTACTGAATCAGATCACGGGGCAGAGACATGCGTTCCTGCTCCGCTTTCTTCTGAAGAATCGCCATGCGGGTCTCCAGATCAGGCGACTGAATGTCAGCGATGAGCCCCATCTGGAAACGGGAGATCAGCCGCTGCTGCAAGCGCGGAATCTGGCTGGGGGGACGATCACTGGCGATCACCACCTGACGCCCAGCCTCGTGCAGGGCATTGAAGGTATGGAAGAACTCCTCCTGGGTGTACTCCTTGCCTTCGATGAATTGGATGTCATCCACGAGGATCAGATCGGCGGCGCGATAGCGATCGCGAAAGGCCTGCATGCCGTCCTTGCGGATGGCCTGAATCAAGTCGTTGGTGAAGGTCTCGGTGGAGACGTAGGCCACCCGAGCCCCGGGATCAATTTCAAGCCGGTAGTGACCGATGGCTTGCATCAGGTGGGTTTTTCCCAGGCCCACACCACCGCAGATGAACAGGGGATTGAACTCCCGGCCTGGCGCTTCGGCCACGGCCAGAGCGGCCGCATGGGCCATCCGGCTGTTGGGGCCGACCACAAAGCGGCCAAACACGTAGCGGGGGTTGAGCCCGGGCAGGTAGCGCCGTGGAGAGCCGCTCCGAGCCGGAGCCGCCACCGACTCCTGGGCGGCTGGCGGCGGAGCCGCATCCCCGGCGGCTGAAGCCTCATCACTGGTGTCCGGCACGGGCAAGGCGGTTTCCGCCAGGACCGTCACGTGAACAGGCTGACCGCTGATGCTGCTAGCCATCTCCGCAATCGTGGGAAGCAGCTGCTCCCGCAGACGCACGCTGGCGAAGGGATTGGGAGCCAGAAGCTTCAGCTCCCCATTGGCAAAGCCGCGGCAACCCGTCGGGCGAATGAAGGTCTCAAAGGTGGGCTTGCTCAGCTTGGCTTGCAACCCATCCCGCACCTTGATCCAGAGCTCTTCGCCCGTCTGCACCAAAACCGCCATTCGCCCGAGCGCCGAATCTACGCATGCCGATCCGCTCAGTCCGTCTTAAATGCATCAGCACACATCTCGTCGTGATGCCCAACGCCCAGCATTGGTTCGCCATCGCCCTGGCCGGAAGCGCACTCTCCGGTTGCAGCCTGGTGAGAGACCAGCTGGGCCTGACGCCCAAGCCACCGGTGACACCACCTCCCGTGGTGCACGATCAGCCCCGCAGCGCTCCGCTGCAACCGGGAGACAACGTGATCGTGAAGGCGGTGGACCGTGTCGGACCTGCCGTGGTGCGGATCGATGTGGTGAAAGAGGTGAACAACCCCTTCGGCGGGATCTTTGGCATGGGGCCGTCCAGCCAGCGTCAGCAGGGCCAAGGATCCGGCTTCATCACCCGGGGTAGCGGTCTGATCTTCACCAACGAGCACGTCGTGCGAGGAGCCGATCAGGTGGCGGTGACCCTTCCGGACGGACGAAGCTTCAAGGGCAAGGTGCTTGGTACGGACCCCCTCACGGATGTGGCTGTGGTCAAAGTTGTGGCTGACAACCTCCCAGTGGCGGCCCTGGGCAACTCCGATCAGCTCAGGCCAGGGGAATGGGCCATTGCCATCGGCAACCCGTTCGGCCTCAACAACACCGTGACCGCCGGCATCATCAGCGCGGTCGGCCGGCTGAATGCGATCAGTGAAGGCCAGCGGGTTCCCTACATCCAGACCGATGCGGCGGTGAATCCCGGCAACAGCGGCGGTCCCCTGATCAATGCAGCTGGTCAGGTGATTGGCATCAACACAGCGATCCGCACCGCGCCTGGAGGCGGCTTGAGTTTTGCCGTTCCCATCAACCTGGCCAAGCGCATCGCGCAGCAGATTGTGAGCACAGGCCAGGCCTCCCATCCCTTCATCGGAGTGCAGCTGATGGACCTCACCCCGCAGCTGGCTCGCGAGATCAACGCCACCAACAGCGCCTGTACGGTTCCCGAAGTGAATGGCGTCCTGGTGAAGGATGTGGTGAGCGGCACGCCGGCAGCCACCGCTGGAATCCGCCAGTGTGACTTGATTCTGAAGGTGGAGAACAAATCGGTTCAGACGCCCACCGAGGTGCAACTCGCCGTGGACCGCGGCCAGGTGGGTGAACCGATGGAGCTCACCCTCCAACGCGATGGAGAGGAGCTGATCGTGGAGGTGCGCCCTCGGGAACTGCCCCGGAACAACTGAGATGCTGCAGATCATCGTGATGGCCCGCTGGCCATCACCGGGCCGATGCAAACGCCGTTTAGCCCGCGATCTCCGCAACACGCTGGGCTTGCCCAACAGCAGCGAACGCGCCACGCGGATCCAGACGCGTCTGACCCAGCACACCTCAGCTGTGGTGCGCGGCCTCGCCGACGCGATGGCGTTCGAGCCAGTGCTGGCGGTGAGCGGCCTCGGGCCCAGCGCAGCGGAACGCTGGAGGCAGCAGCTGGGGCTTCCGCTCGTGCGGCTGCAGGGGAGAGGGCAACTCGGCACACGATTGCGGCGGCAGTTGATGCACGGCCATCGCTTTGGCAT